>DEPX01000100.1:0-7097 GCA_002358975.1 Micrococcaceae bacterium UBA3381
CGGCCAGCCTTCGATCACACCTTTCATATGGCATAGTGCCAAGGTGAAAGGCTGTTGGCATGAGTTGTCGATTTTTTCCAACACTTCGTCAAATTGTTGTTCCGAAAGGTAGTATCCAACTTCAGATAGTACTACCAAGTCAAACGAGCCTTTAGGCCACTCAAAGGGAACTGTCAGGCACTCAAATCCGATATTTTCATCTACCTGCTGGCTTCGCGCTGTGCCGATGGCTTCAGAACTTGCGTCTACAGCAGTGACAAGAGCGCTTCGCTGCGCTAATTCTGCACTCAATATTCCAATTGAACACCCTATTTCCAGGGTATGCGCGTAACCCGCGCTAAGCCCGTTGAGCAGGCTTGCCCGCTTTCTGGATTCATATGCCGATGCTTCCAGATTCCATGGATCCGACTGATTTATATGGACCCTGTCGAAAACCGCAGCAGCATCATAGGCATCTGAAGCTCTAGATGAAATGGCAAAAGTGTCATATCCCCGCTGAAAATGCTCCAGAAACCCTTGGGAGATGATTGGTTCGTCGCCTGGTTTTTCTGATAGCGCAGTGGTTTGTGAGGGATAGTACTGGCTAATCAACAGGCGATCCAGACCTGGCGGATCCAGCAAGCGTTGCCAGCTTTTCCACTGGCTATCTGCCGGAGTTGACCAATGCCAATACCAAATAGGGTATTCAGCAACAGTGATATTGGTACGTTTGCCCACTGCCCTAGCAACCTTGCCAAGCACTTCATGGTCGGAATGTCCATCGTCATGCAGTGGAGCAGCTAACAGAATAGGTTTTGGTACCGCCAGAACAAGTTCCATTACATAGCTCTGGATCACCGAACTATGTTGGTGTAGCTGACCATCTTTGAAACAGAGCCGTCTTGTAGCTGCATCAGCATTGAGATAGGCAAGTGCTTGCTTAAATTCATCGTTGCGTACTTCTGCAAGCTGTTCTGCGGTGTAGGTCGGAGAATCAGGATGAGAGCCTTCTCCGGCGGTAAACAACACGACTGAGCTTGGTATACCCTTTTGTTCCGCTGTCTTTAATAGGCCGGCGCACCCCAGAGCTTCATCATCCGGGTGAGCGGCAAGAATGATAATACTGCCTAACTCCTCAAACGTATCTTTATCTAGCTCGCCCAGTGTTTCGACACCTGCGGCTACCCAGCTCTGCTCAGGGATAGTTTTATCTAAATGGTGGAAACTCATGACTTAGTCATCCCAAGAGTTGGCCTAACTCTGCTTCATCGCGAACACCGTGATGCTGGCTTAGGTAAACGGACAGATCAGCATCTGTTTTAGTAAAGTGCTGATCTTGGGTAAGAGTTGTTGGGCCAGCCAGCTCTTTACTTAGCCGTTGGATTTTCTGGACTATCCGGAAAATCCCATTACGTACCCGGAATGCGAGCTGTCGGTGCTGATCAATATCTAAATCGTCTGTAGCTTCGATGAGAGTAGCGGCATGCACCAGCATCGAAACCCCAGCATAAATCTCGGCATCCATTCGTCCCAGAGTAAGATTTCCAAGAGGTGACGGTTTGGATCGGCCCGAGTGCTTTTCCGCGGCACGTTGGGCCATACCAATTGCACCGCCCAACCAACATGCCGCAACTCGGATAGCACCAGTCCAAAAGCCGTGTCTCTCAAGATACCAACCAGACCCGCCCACCGGTTCCGCCGGGCTATTATTGCATTGGATCGATCCACTGGGTATTTCACTGAGACCGTGGCTGTTCCAAACTTCGTCAGAGTGTGTGACATCCGGTTTTTGCAATTGAATCGCGAAAGCCTGGCGATTGCCGTTAAACTCAGCAGTCACGATGGCATGTGTCAGCTCTGTTGCCAGTGAGCACCACCGTTTTTCACCTGTGATCTGGAAAGAGTGTGGCCTTCGGTTGCGTTTCGCTTCCAATCCACTATTGGGAACTTCTGCTGCGTAGACACCCCAATAAGTTTCGCGTTCTGGCGCGGTAGACCATGCTTCAGTCAAAATAGTCAACGCATCGAGATGGGGTTCGATAGTTCGAGCAGTGCCAACGTCAATAGTGGCAGTATGTAATAAAGCCGCCCATTGTTCTGAAGGTGGCGAAGTCTCCAATCGTCCAAAGGTATCTTCAAAAGCACGTATCTTGGTGATCGGTTTCTGTCGACTAGCAAACTGTGCAGTATCGATTTCAGGAGTAACACGCGTCCAGCTTGTTGCCCACTCCGATAGTTGCCGCTGTTCTAAAGCTTGCGTCATGCTTGTACGTTCGCCTCCCAACATAGCTGACCGAAACATGCCCGCATGGTAACTAACCTGCCCCGGGTAAACACGCTTCAATCACACCGTCTTGGATGCGGGTGTGGAAGCTAGGTTGCCGAGCTGTAGCCGGGCCCTGCAAGACTTGACCGTCTCGTAACGAAAATACGCTCCCATGCCATGGACACTGTACGCATGGCGAATCGGTCTCGCCATCTAGTAAAGAACCGTCGCTCAAGGGTCCAGATAGGTGGCTGCAGGCATCGGCGAGTACAAGTATTTGGTCTGAGGCCTCCGATCCCCCATTGCGGTACCGATAAACGGTGACAGGCACTTGACCCACTTGGCTCTTTTGGAGCTTGCCTTGAGCGAAGTCTTCCAAACGCCCGATTGAGTGCCATCCGGGTGATATGCGGTGGAACACGTCTTCAGTATGGTTCACCCCCGACGCCTGACGGAAAGATAACACGCCGCCGAGGAAGCCTCCCATACCGGCAGCAGCCAAGCCAATATAGGATAATTGTTTGCCTCGGCGATGATTACCCTGACGTCGTGCCAACCATGATGCCGCATATAAGGCTGTAGTGCCGGATAGCAGCGTCGAGTGAACTATAGCTGTCCGCTTTTGCTGCTCGTGCAGCTCAGTAAAGTCCGTGTAACCAGCTGCTGCTGCAGGGGCCGCTGCTATGGTCCCCACACCAATAAGTAACTTAGCCTGTTTGTGCGTCCCCGGTAGCACATCCAATACGCCGGCAGATAACCAAGCGCCTATAGGAACCTGTACAAGCGGAGGATGGAGCGGATGTCCTTGTGGCACTCCGTGCAGAATGTCGCGTATCCACTGGGGCCGTATTACTTTCTTGGCCACCGTTTCCGCAGCTTTTACAAGCGGGTCGAGCCATGTAGCGTACTCTAATTTATCGATGGCGTCGATGAAACGAAACGGTTTCATGAAAGACACCTCCTAGTCGTCCGTGGCTCCAGTATGCCCGAAGGCGTTCAGAGGAGTAACCCCTAAGCTTTTGGGTGCCGGTATGTCCAGACGCCGAAACGTTTCTCCGTTCTTTACCAGTTTGTTCAAATTTCACTGGCCCCTGTCAGCCTCACAGAAGCCAAGGTGCCCAAATGGCAGAGGCGAGCAGATGACGTTTGCGTTGCTTACTGATACCGCTGTGAGCTGTTCAACAAATGAACTAGTGTAATGATCAGTTTCTTCTAGCTTGCGCTGCCATTGCTCAATGATGCTGCAGATACCCCGCCATTACTTAATATCTCTTGCTCTTTAACCGCTTCGTACTGAGATCACTGACTTCATCTCGTCGAATGACAAGTAACAGCCCGTATTAGTGCGTTATTGCCGACAGTGGTGGATTCAACCTGTTTCCTTGTCGGCGCAGTTCGCATAGCAACTACAAGGGTAGACAAGCGTAGCAGTGTCTAGATTTCGGGGTGACGACGTCCCTAGACTTGCGGCCACGCATGGAATTGACGGCGAAAGGATCCAGCCATGGAACAAAAGCCCACAGAAGACAATGCGAAAATCCAACAATTAAATGCGCTGCGAAAGCGTAATTCAGATAACCCACTGACCAATGATTCAGGTGCAAATGCCGCGGATAATGAGCAATCATTACGGGCTGGAAGACGTGGCCCAGCTCTGCTCAACGATCCAGATTTCTACCGGAAACAATCGCATTTCAATCGAGAACGAATTCCAGAAAAAGTGGTCCACGCCCGTGGTTTTGGCGTGCACGGCGAATTTGAGTTAGAAAAATCCCTGCGGAATGTGACTAAAGCGGATTTTCTCCAAGAACCAGGAACAAAAACTCCAGTTTTTGTTCGCTTCTCCACATTTATTGGTAGTAAAGGTTCCAAAGACACCGCAATCGATGTTCGCGGATTCGCTACAAAGTTTTATACCCGAGAAGGTAACTATGACAGCCTCGCCCTGTCCTTTGGTGTGTTCATCATTAAAGATGCCATGAAATTTGCCGATTTAACACACGCCATCAAACCGAATCCGGTTACTGCGGTACCGCAAGCGGCTTCTGCACACGATACGTTGTGGGATTTCGTTGCCAATAACCAAGAAGCTGCGCACATGGTGATGTGGCTCATGTCGATGCGTGGCAGGCCCAGGAGCTGGCGCATGATGGAGGCCTGGCCAATTAATACCTTCCGGCTTATTGATGAGCAAGGCGAATCGACGTTCGCTCGGTTTGTGTGGAAGCCGAAGCTTGGGGTCCACGGGCTGCTGATGGAGGAAGCTAATGCTCTTGGCGGCGTCGACCCAGACTTTCATCGACACGACATGATTGAGGCGATTCAGCAAGGCGCCTACCCCGAATATGAACTTGGAGTACAGCTCATTGCCGAAGGCGACGAGTTCAATTTCGATTTCGATATTTTGGATGACACCAAATATTGGCCTGAAGAACTCGTCCCCGTCGAAATTATCGGCACAATGACGTTGAATCGCCTAGTAGATAATGCTTTTGCAGAAGAAGAGCAATCGTCTTTCGATCCATCGACGCTTGTACCGGGTATCGAATTCTCTAATGACCCAGTTCTACAAGGTCGTTCCTTTGCCTACCGAGATACCGACTATCATCGACTTGGCACCGCAAATATCAATAATATTCCCATCAACCAGCCCATCGTGGAACCCAATAACAACCAGCGAGACGGGCATGTGAGACACCAAATCGACACCGACATGGTGACCTATCACAAAAACTCTCTGGCCGATAACACTCCTGCCGTTGCCGCCCCTGAAGCCAGCGGCACCTCAGAGTATCCTGAACAAGTTGAAGGACACATCACTAGAAAATTACCGAGTGACTTATTCGACGATCATTTCTCGCAAGCAAGATTGTTTTGGAACAGTCTGTCTGAGGTCGAACGACACGACCTCATCAAGTCCTTCAGTTTCCACTTGGGTAAGGTCGAAAGCCAATCCGTCCGACAGCAAACTGTCGACATGTTTGTCAAAGTCGACGAGGCTATGGCCGCTGAAATTGCAGACAATATTGGCGTTAACCGTCCAGATGGCAGCCATGTGGACACGGAACAGAATTCGCCAACTCTAAGCTTGATGAACACCATATACAGCGCAAAGACTCAAACAACCGGTGTGCTGATAGGAAATGATTTTGACGATGAGGAAGTTCGTACAACGTTAGACACGCTGTATCAACAAGGTGTGTTCCCGCATATGGTGAGCAACCAACTTGGGACAGTCACTGGCCGTAACGGCCATGAGGTTGATGTGGACGCTACTTTCGTCACTACACATCCTGCCCTGTTTGACTCGTATTACATTGTTGGAGGCCGCTGCAAAGACCAGAAGATGTTTGACGAACACGTCACTGAGTTCTTCAGCTCAGCTTATAAGTCCTTCAAACCCATTGGTATCGCAACATCGGGGGGATCACACGTATCATTGTCCGATACTAGCAATCCGGTTGGTGTAGTAATGGCATACGACGATCCACAATTCAGCACAAATTTTGTTGATGCTATAGCCACACAGCGTTTTTGGGACAGGGAGTAACAGTCTCGAAGGCACCCACGCCTACTCAGCGTCCTGCTCGTTGTCGTCTTCGTCTGTGCCCCCTTCGCCAAGTTGCACGGCGTCTTCTGACGATGTGCCTTGCGGCTCGACCTCGGACTGCTGTGGCTCAATGGAGGCTTCTGGCGTGGGTTCCGCCTCCGCAGGTTCGTCCTGCTGTTCATCTTCCTGCTGCTCAGCTTGTTCGTCCTGCTCATCTTGAGCCGACTGGTCTTTTTCGGGTGACGGGCCTTCAGGTGACGGCGAGTTCTTCGGCTTCTTAACTTCTTGCAAGTCTGCACGCTTTTCTTGTGCATCTTCGATAAGCCCTTGGACATCTTCCAGATGCGATTCGAGTTTGTCGATGTATTCTTCTTTGGCATCGCCCCAAGCAAGGGCCGCCACTGAGTCATCCTTCTGAGTATCCGGGATCCCGGTAAGCACAGCAACAGCATCTTGGGCATCAGAGCGAATGTTGTTCATGTCACCAATATATTTGGTGAGTTCTGTAACATCGTTGGCTTTGGGCGACTCCGGCAGATCGTTGAGTTTTTCCATAACAGGTTCAACATAGGATGGCAGCGTGCAATCGGCGTCGGTAGAAAACATGCCGCGTTTGTCGTCACGAGCCTGTTGTTGGGCCGCGGTCAGCTCGTCCAACTTCTCCGGGTCATCAACTGAATTCGGATCAACTACAGCGTAACCAGCTTTAACCATTTCTAGGCCAAGATCGTTTCCTCCATGATAAATTGAAGCCCACAGCTCGCCGTTTGGAGCATTGGCGTAGGCATCAATTTCGATATCCAGTGATGTGCCTTCACCAGCAAGCTTTTCCAGGTGTTCTTTTGCTTCCCCAGCCATGCACGTATCTAACGTCTCTGGCACGTCATCTTCCCTCGGCAGCGGCGCCCGAACGCTTTCAAAACGAATAACGTCGAGTCCCGTAGTGCGGTTGACTTCCATAGACTGACCCGTCAGCACTTCATTGACAACGACTGGGTCGTCACCGCGGGTCATGGCCTTGACCACCGAAATAACGGTTAATCCCAGCATGACGACGGCAACGACGATGAAGGTGATCATCACCGGTGTGGTCAGGCGGCTGGTGCGCCGAGTGGAGGGTTTTGGCATAACGTATCTAGCTACTTATCGGAAATGTGGTCGACCAGCACATGGCCAGCTCCAACAGATTCTACAATGGACAGCAAGTCTGTCCTAGTTCACTGCAAAAACAAATTAATAGACGGCGAAATTCTCTGCTGTACCTTCCCGAGCCAACTGGTGGGACAAACATAATTGCAATAG
>DEPX01000100.1:7207-9056 GCA_002358975.1 Micrococcaceae bacterium UBA3381
TAGCTCTGTTGTAAAAATACTTTGACCAAATCGTGCCGTGACAGCTGACTTTGGGTTTGGGGCTACTTAGACTGGATAACGTCCCTGTTCATTGGCAGAAAGCAGTTGTTGTGACCATTCCATCAGACCTGGAACGCACTATTTCCGCAGAACGCCAAGCGATCAATGATCCAAATGATCCCTCAATTCCAAAACGCTTACCTGCATCGGCTTTGAAATACGGGTTAAAACGTGCAGTACAAGAATTTGGTTCAGATAAGGGCACTGACCGTGCCGCTGTAGGCACGTACTTTGCTGTACTGTCTTTAGCCCCGGCTATGTTAGCCGTTTTTTCGGTATTGACATTAGTGCTGGCTTCAGCCGCCGATACAGTAGAGAACTTCGCTGAAGGTTTCGTCACACGCGCAGTACCAGACGACTATCAAGCTTTGGCACTCAATTTGGTGGACACCATGACCAATTCCGCCTCGGGTGGTGTTATCGGGCTGATTATTGGTGCTGTAGTTGCACTGTGGTCGGCCTCGGCGTATGTCAAAGCGTTTTCACGCAACATGAATACCGTGTACGGCGTAGCCGAGGGCCGCTCCCCTGTCCGGTTCTACCTCACAATGTTGGCCTTGACGCTAGTCGTTGTGCTTATTGTTGTGGCTGCCCTGATTTCCTTAGCACTGAATGAAACCATCATTAATGCCACTTTCGCTCCGGTCGCACAAGCTCTCGATGCTGAAGACAGCTTAGACACACTTACCGGTTCTTTCTTGCCGCTATGGAATTGGCTAAAGTACCCGGTGGTTTTGATCCTCGTTATTCTACTAACCGGTGTCCTCTATCAATTTGCCGGCAATGTGGAACGTAAATTCCGTTGGTTCTCTGCCGGGGCGATCTTTGCCGTGATCGGTATCATCGTGGCAGGTTACGCCATGATTATCTATCTGACACACTTCGCTTCATATTCGTCCTACGGGATGATCGGCACGGTAATGGCAGTGTTATTCGTTGTGTGGGTGTTCAACATCGTCATGTTCTTGGGCGCAGAAATTGATGTGGAAATTCTTCGCGCACGACAATTGGTCGCAGGTATCCCGGCCGAAGAAAGTCTGAAGATTCGACCACGTTCAGTAGCCGCTATCGAAAAACAGGTGGAAAAACACGAGGACAAGATTGAAGAGGGTCGAGTGCTTCGTCGTTCGCTATCTGTGCTTGACGACGAACAACGTTAGGACGCTTCAGTACCCCAACAGAACGGAGAAATTTCCGTTAGTTTGTCATGAGCAAACGCGAGGTCCGGCCACCATCAACCACCAGGGTTTGGCCAGTCACAAAACCAGACCGTTCGCTAGCCAAGTAGACTGCAGCATCACCAATATCCTGCGGTTTGCCTGCTCTTCCAACCGGATGCAACCGGTCGATCGCTTCCTTGGAAGGCCCACCAAGGGACAATGAGCCAAGGTATTTTTCACCGAGCTCAGAACTAATCCAGCCCGGAGCAATAGCATATCGGGCCGGCTCCATATGACAATAAAAACAATGCCGCCTCGAATACTTTTCGAGACGGCATTGGGACGGTCTGCTAGTTCTTTTCTTTACCGCGGTCCAAACCAAGACGGGTAAGCGGTACACCATCAATGGCACCGTCGATGGTCTTTTCAGCTTCTTCATGGTCGACATCGAGCACTAGTGCGACTTCGGCTACGACCATGTCTTTTGCTTCTTGGTACAGGTTGCGTTCGGCCATCGAGAGCTCTTTTTCTTGCTGACGACGGTAGAGGTCACGAGCAACTTCTGCCACATTGTCGAGTTCTCCAGTGGCCAGTTTTTCACGCAATGCTTTGAGACGACGGGACCACTG
>DEPX01000065.1:0-8659 GCA_002358975.1 Micrococcaceae bacterium UBA3381
GCCACTGAGGCCGGTAGCAACGTGTAGCCGGACCCGGTGGCAGCCAATTGGATGGCCATGCGTTCTCCGGCCCCGACCTGGTCGGGACTCTCCAGCGGATCGGCCACGGTGGGACCAGCATATTCGGCCGGGTCCCAAAAGGTTTCGTCGGCAAGCTCGTCAACACCGACGTCGCCGTCGTCTGGGGTCCAGGCGGCTAACAGGTGGTCTTTTGATACGACCACAACCGGTTGCTCGTAGTAGAGGCGCACCAAATGCAGAGCTTCCGGATCCAGTTTGTGGGCGGCCACTAGATCTTGCCAGCTAGCATCAGCCCGCCACCGCAAATAGCCTAGCTGGGGCAAATGCCGTGGCGGATCATGCGGTTGTAAAAACAGGGTTTGGGATTGTTCATCCTGGGTGACCAGTTGAACGTTGGCACCGCGTGTGGAAAACTGCTGTACCCATTTGGATGGGGTTGCCCCGGGGATGGTAGATAAAAATAAGGTTTCTACTGCCGCATCAGTCATCTGGCCTATTTTAACCTATAGCTTGACGGACTGGGTTCCTTTGGCCGCTAAACTCAATATTGGTTGCAGCGTATGCGTACCGGAGTTGGTACCTTAGACACTATGTCGATCGAGCAATTATCCGATTCCACCCAGGACTATTTGAAGGCCATTTGGTTGGCCGGTGAGTGGTCTGATGAGCCGATTACTGCTACCACGATCTCTCAACGGGTGGGTGTGACTTTGTCGACGACGTCGGATGCGCTGCGTCGATTACGCAAGTCTGGGCTGATTGATCATGCCCCGTATGGCTCGATTCAGCTAACTGACACGGGTCGGTCCCATGCGGTGGATATGGTGCGTCGTCACCGGTTAATTGAAACGTTTTTGGTCCGGGTATTGGGCTATACCTGGGATCAAGTGCACGATGAGGCCGAAGTTTTAGAGCATGCGGTATCGGATTTTATGGTCGATAAAATTGCCGGCTATTTGGGGCACCCTAGCCGGGATCCACACGGGGATCCGATTCCGGATGCCGATGGCAGTATCGAGCGGCTCACGGCTATCTCGCTGACTGATCTTGGGGTTGGAATTTCCGCGTCGGTGGAGCGGATTTCAGATGACGATCCGGCGTTACTACAGTATTTCGCATCCCAGGGGGTTGAACACGGCACGGTCATCGAGTTGGCCGAGGGTGCCCCGTTTTCGGACACGGTAACCCTGGTGGCCCCGGATGCCCGGCTGACGTTGGGCCCAGCCGCCGTCGAGGCGGTATGGGTGACCCCGGTTTAGTCGTTTTCGCAAATCACGGTTGGCCAGCCCGAGTAGGCCCAACTCCAGGATTCATCGACGCTATCGCCATCCGGTGGGGTTTTGGTGCGGTCGATATCCACGGTGAAGCCTTCGCGGCCACCAGATTCGGGGATGCATTCGTCGTCGGAGGAGCGGATGGTAGGTGAGTCGGTGTAGTTATAGGGGTCAGATGTGGTGGTTGAGATGTCGTAATAGTCTGAACCCCACAGCCGGGTGTGCACCTTGGAATCGGCTAACCACATTTCAACAATCACCGGCGCGTCGGTGTCGTTTTTCCACCGCACATTGATTTGGCCTTCCCAGTACGTGGATTCTCGGCCCTTGGGGTAGCGGTCGAACCAGCGTGAGTGCGGTTTGTATTCGACGATGTCCATGCCACCCAGAAAGCCGGCGTTATAGGACATGGTGGCAATTTGTGACAGTCCCCCGCCGACCGCGTCGGTAGTCAACCCGGATTCCACCACTTCCGAGGAGTTATAGCCATTGTCTGTGGTGACCGGAGCCAAAAGCGAATCAAGGTTAAATTCTTCGCCGGGCATCACTACGGTACCGTTGACCCGTTGAGCACCGATGCGCAAATTTTCAGTGCGCGGTTGGTCTTCTGGCGGATACGGTGTCGAGTATTCGGCCACCTTATGGGTCACATCCCAGTCTTCGGCGTCTTCGGTTGTTATATCCGGTTCCACCTCGTTCAATTCCACCGAGATCGCCCGGGTCTGATCACCGTTAAGGTCTGCCATAAGATTGTCGACGAGTTGTTCAGGGTCAACGCCACGCCCCGATGAACCGGCAACAACTTTTGGTTTGGCGGATCCGGCTGAACCTGTCAGTTCCACGGTGGCGTCTTTATTGGTGGACTCGAACTCAGAACTATTTTCAGCTAGCGAGTCTGCCAGTGCTTCACCGTCGAGGTTCAACACCGGGGTATCGCCATCGTCGCCTTCTTCAACATTTACTTCAGCGGCTGCCCCTAATTGTGCCGGCGCCAACTCGGCGGTGGCGTCATCGGCGCTGACACTGTAAGCATCATCAACCAGCGGCTGAGCGTGGTCATCAACAAATTGTTCCCACTGTTGTGCTGAGATAGCCGGATCAACGGCCTGACCCGGGGCGGCCAGTTCGTCGTCGTCACTCAACCACTTGGTACGCAGCTGATCGGCCAACTCCTGCTGGTCCACGGTGTACCCATCAACCGGGGCCGAATACTCAAGTTCATCACCCTGGTACTCCACCGATCCCTCGGTTGGATCAAAGGTCAGCTGCTCGGTCAACCCAGCCACGGCATCTTCGGCAGCGCCCTCATCTACGGAGGTTATCGCCGACACATCGGCCTGGCCTAATAACCGATCCCAGATCTTTACCGGGTTAAAGGTCAACCCGGTCAGCTGGTCTATGGTGGCGTCGACGTCATAGCTGAACCCAGCATCGGCTGGCACAATGCTCGCCTCGGCGTCACCAAATGCGGTCACCGTCAGCTCGCGTTCGGACCGAGCAGCGAACTGTTCGTCTAGCTCAGATGCGGCTTCATCAGCCGATAGCCCCGAGACATCAACACCTTCAACCGTCAGCGACGATGGCAAGGTGTCTTTGGTCGCATAGGCTGCACCGACATACCCGATACCCAATAACAGCACAATCGCTAGCAGTACCCATGGCCAACGACGCTTTTTTCGCACAGGTTTTACCCCATCATCCCCGTCGTCTCCACCTGCGCCAGATACACCGGCGAGAACCGGGCTCACCAGGGTGGGGTTTTCACCAGTATCGATTTCTTCGGGTGGCTGGTCGGTATCCTCATTGGCGTTCTCTTTCCCGTCATCCTCACCAGCCATGTCCTGGGTATCCGGTGGGTCTGCTGCATCTTGGCCGTCTGGGCGGTGGTGGGCAGCATTATCGGGCCCAGCAACATTGAGCGCTGCGATCTTCTGGAGCATCCGTGTTTCGGCATCCAGTTCTTGATCGAGGCCAGCATCATGGGTACCTGAGGTGTCGGCCTGTTCGTCACCGGTTTCCGACGGGTCGAGGTGTGGTTCTTTTTCGTCAGCCATATGTTCCACTCATACAATAGGACGGCGACGTTTCGCTGCATCACCGCCGAAAATATATGCAACTGTTATACATCGCTGCATAGCCAGCCAAGCCCACAGTCTAACCCGAATAATGCGACTACTTAGAGTACAACAACATAAGTAGCTCAGTTAGACTTTTGGTGCGTCGTTGTGACACCAGAAACTGTACGCATGGCTTGAAGACTTCAAAGGACACTGCATATGACGAACCCGTCTTCTTTCGAACCGGTAGATCTTTCCGATCCCGCGATTGAACCATCCCGCCTCCAGGAGTTGGCGCAAACCCACCCACATCTTTGGGACGAGATTTTGCAGCACCCCAACGTGTACCCCGGATTGACCGATTGGATCCGCGAGCGCCAGGCCGCCGAAGCTGCTAACCAGCAGTCCCCCGGCACCGAGCAGCCCACAACCGATATCTCCAACGACGACGTACAAGACGGTTCGGAACCAACCCAACCACAAACATCGTCGTGGTTTGCTGGGCCAGAAACTGACCAGCCAACTGCCGCCCAACCCCAAGTTTCTGACGAGACCGAACAGACCCAGAGCTTTGGGTGGTCACAACCTGCACCTGCTGAACCAAACCAGGCTGGACCTCAACAACCACCACATTATGGTGCTGACCAGTCGTCATTTGGCAGCCCACAACCATCTGGTTACCCACAATATTCGGGCTATCCGCAACCTTCGGGCCATCCACAGCCGCAACCACAGCAACAGCCGTTTCAGGCTCAACCCGGCCCACAACAAAATCAGTACGCGCCGCCACAGTACCAGGGCCAACAACCCGGTCAGTATATGATGCCGGCCCGGAAGGCTTCCAAGCTTGATTTCAGCACCCGCCGCACCTGGGGTTTACTGATTACCGGCGCGGCCGCGTTCCTTGCCATTTTCGGGTTCTTCTTTGCTCCCTCAGCCTCGCCTAGAGTCCTGGGCGGGCTAACGCATTTGAGTTCGGGTGGCTGGTTTTTGATGCTCTTACTGATCGCCACCGTCGCATTAGCCGCCGTCGAACTATTCTTAGAAAACCCTTGGACACGGTATTTCTTCATCGTGTTAGGTCTCGGATCGTCCTTCGCGATTCTTGGGCGCTACATGGTTGTTGGCGCCTTCTTCTCGCTATCCGGAGCCGGTTTCTCGATGGTCTGGATCATCTTTATGGCTGTTGTCGTGCTTGCTGGAACCATGGTGTACCTTGCCCCATCGGGCACAACGGCAAGTGCAGGACAACCGCCGCGGCAGCCCCAACCCCACCAGAGCGCAGGTGGACAGCCCCAGAACCCAGCTGACCAACCATGGGCTCAGCACAATCAGCCGGGTGCGCCGCAGCAATTCGGGGGCTATCAGCCGCCTCAGCATCCTGGTTCCCCGCAGTAACTCACACAGACCGTGAACTACGACGGCGAATGTTACGGCGCGATCGGCCTGTAGGTCCAGTAGCTGAGCCTGACCGCTTACTCCCTGTATGACGGCCGGCACGACCGGAGCGATTGCCACCCCTTGAAGCTGATGGTTTACGTTTAGCCTGCCCATTCTGGGCAGCAGGTATAGCATGAGCGAGAAGTTTTTCCAGTTCGGCCTGATCTAAATACGTTCTCGGACCCGGTACAAGCTGGTCTAATAGCGCTTCGGAGGCCCCTTCAGGGTGCATGCGCGGCGTAATTTTTGCTGCTTTCATCAATTGGTTCACCTCGGTGTACTGTTCTGCTAGGACCAAGGTGACAACAGTTCCGGGCTGGCCGGCACGGGCTGTGCGGCCCGACCGGTGCAAATATGCTTTATGCTCTGCCGGCGGGTCAGCATGCACTACTAGGCTCAAGCCATCCACGTGAATGCCCCGTGCAGCGATATCGGTGGCTACCAATGTTCTTGCCGTCCCTTGGTGAAACGCGTGGAGGTTTCTTGTGCGAGCGTTCTGCGAAAGATTTCCGTGCAATTCCAGCGCTGCCACACCGTGTTGTCGCAGTTGTTTGGCCAATCTTTTGGCACCATGTTTAGTCCGTGTAAAAACAATGCTACGGCCCTGTCCTGCACACAGCCCTGCCAGGGTCGCTACTCGTGTGTCACTGTCGACGGTGACCACGTGATGGTCCATCTTTGCCACCGGTGAGACAGCAGAATCTGCCTCATGAACGACAGGGTCGTTCAAGTATTTTTTGACCAGTACGTTGACGCCGTTGTCCAATGTGGCGGAGAATAACATTTTCTGAGCGTCCTTGGGCACCTTATCGAGCACCCGACGAATCATCGGCAGAAACCCCATGTCAGCCATATGGTCGGCTTCGTCAATTACCAGTGTTTCAAGGCCTGATAGATCCGCATGGCCTTGACCCATCAGGTCCAGTAGCCGACCGGGGCAAGCTATCAGCACATCGATGCCGCGTTGTAAAGCTTTTATTTGTGGGTGCTGTCCGACGCCCCCAAAAATTGTTGCCGAGGTCAGTCCGGTAGCAACGCTAAGCGGCCCAAACGAGTCGGCAAGCTGTAAGGCCAGCTCTCTGGTGGGGGCCAGAACTAGGCTTCGGGGACGAGCTGGCTCTGCAGTTCCACTGTTAGCAGCGAGTCGGGCTGCCATTGGTAACAGGAAAGCATATGTTTTGCCAGAGCCGGTGCGGCCTCGGCCCAGCACGTCGCGGCCTGTCAATGAATCTGGCAGTGTCGCAGATTGTATCGGTGTAGGTGAAGTAATGCCCTGCGGAACTAAGGCCTCAGCAATAGCCACGGGGATACCCAGTTGAATAAAGCCTGCGCTATCAGAACCGGCAGAGAGCATAGAAGATGGGCCGCCGGTTTCGGCGGGATATAAAAGAGATGTCAAAAATTCCGTCCGGGTAAGGAGAAAGACCCGGCCCTGGCACTGCAGAAAGCATGATAATACCTTCTGTACTAAAAAGTGCTGGCCGGCACCGGCAAGAAAGATTCAGCCGGTTGGCTGTAATCAGTCTACGCCATGCCGCTACCCGGTCATTACCACTTCCTTTATCGTCGGCAGAACCAACACCAATAAGATTGCAGCATATCGAGCTGCGCTAGCTGACAGGGACCTGTTTCGAAGGGGTGGTTTCTGAGCGTTTGGTACGGAAGAGATTGACTGCCATACCTGCAAAAATCACGAACCCTACATACCCGAGCAGCGGGTAGATCGTATTGACCAGGTCGGTGAAACCAATAAACCCGAGAGAAAATGCCACAATGCCAACAACAACGGCGGCCACTTTGAAACGCCGTGTATCTACGGTGAAAAAACGTGCGGTAAAGGTATACAGACTGGGCACTGCCGTATTGAAAATCATGGCTAGCAATACCACTGCCATGGCCAGACCGATTACCGGACTGATCTGTGTGGCGACCAACAGTACAGGCATATCGGTTCCGACCAGGTCGTGGATGTTGAAATACATCGCCAAGTTAATCACCAGTGCGATGACGCCCAGAATAATTCCACCTAGCACGGCTCCGCGTTTGGCCGCCTGATAGTTCTTTTCAGTGGCGCCAACGATCGCCATGATGCTCACCGTAATGGCCACGTTGAACGACACGTGCAGTGCTGCACTCAACAACCAATTCGGGGAGGCCAGTTGTTCTTGGGTTCTGGCAACCGCATCGATATCAACACCGGTCGTATCCGCCGTCATGGCGGCATAGACCGCAAGAATGATAACTAAAACAAAAGCGAACGGCGTGATAATACTGATCACATCGAGTAGGCGTTGCAGGCTGAGCAGCAGCGCGACGATTACCAATACGGCCATGATTGCATAGCCGACGGCAGGATCCAGGCCGAATTGTTGTTTGAACAGCGAGCCACTTCCGGCAACCATGATGACGCCAACACCAAATAGGAAAAATGCCAGCAGCAGGTCAATGACGAAGCCTATATATTTGCCGCAGAGATGGTAGATGACGCTTTTGTGCGATAGGGCGTTGAGTCTTTTACCTAGGACAACCAGGTAGTAGCCCAGTAGTGGGTAGAGAATGACGGTGACGAGTGTGCCAAGGATCCCCCACCAACCATAGCCGGTATAGAACTGCAAAATTTCTTGACCGGAGGCAAACCCTGCCCCGATGATAGTGCCGACATATACCCCGGCGATACGAAGAGTGTCTTTCATGTTGTTCCTTGTGACGTTCTGCGTGTCGCGATGGCAGCAATCAGGAAGTGCCAAGGCGAGAAATCAATCGTATGTGATCCTACTCATGTTTTGATACAAGCAGAAACTATTGCAGCCCGATTAAACTTCTTTTAGACACAAGCGTTTTCAGCAAAAATCCTGAGCCATATTTTGGGCTCAGGATTTTATGCAGTATTTGTAGCCGGCAACGACCTGGGATGGACCGGTATTAGTCCATACCAGTGCTCTCAGTGATACCGGCACGGCGCTGATATTCTGCCACCAGGTCCAAACGTTCTGGGCCTTGGGGCCGCCGTCCAGGTTGGATATCACATGAACCAGTCTTGGAGTCTTGGATCAGCACATTCGGATCCATAACCACCCCGATTAGATCATTAGCTGAGTCACCGGTTACCAGAGCTTCATTACCAACTGCCCAGTGGTATGGCAGCCCAATCTGGTGGACGATGGTTCCACCAACCTGTAATGGTTTCATACGCTCTGTCACGACCACTTTTGCTTCGATAGCGGCTCGTGGCGAGATGATCGTTGCCCACTGGTACGGTTCAAGACCGCGTTCGGCTGCCAGTTCTGGAGAAATCTCACAAAACATTTCTGGCTGTAGTTCCGACAGGTATTGCAGCCAACGGCTCATTGCCCCAGCCGTATGGTGTTCGGTTAACCGGTAGGTTGTAAAGACATAGGGGTACACCTCGGCACCGGGTTCACCGGCACTTGGGGCACTAAGGTTATGTTCATCGGACAACGTGACACGAGCCGGTGCACGTTGTTGGTCGTATAATGGATTCCGCACCGGCGATTCCTGCGGTTCGTAGTGGGTAGGCAATGGCCCGTCAATCACACCGCGTGGCGCGAACAGCCAACCTTTTCCATCGGCCTGCATAATGAACGGGTCGACCCCCGATAGTGCATCGGGTCCAGCTTTATCTGGGCTAGGTCGGTAGTCCGGGGCAAGGTCCGCAGGAAAATCTGGGACGTCTGGACCTACCCATTGTTGGTCATCTTCGTTCCACCAAAGATACTTCTTGCGCTCACTCCATGGTTTACCCTCTGGATCTGCAGAAGCCCGGTTATACAATATTCTTCGGTTTGCAGGCCAAGCCCAGGCCCATTCGGGATTTATTGGTGCTTGGTCTTGCTTTGCTGGGCGGCG
>DEPX01000065.1:8748-12894 GCA_002358975.1 Micrococcaceae bacterium UBA3381
CCATCGGCACGCATCTGCGTGTACGAGGACAGGTGTTCGCCAGCATCTTCTCCGGTCAGGAACTTACCGTTAATTTCAGCAAGCACTGCTTCCGGATCCGGATCCCCGCTATCGTCTGTCTCATAATTCCATGTGAGATCTAATAGCGGCCGGTCTCGTTCATCGGTTGAACCAGCCATTTTTTCTATAACGCGTTTAGCCAGGTGGTAGTAAAAATCCAGATCGCTCTGGCAGTCTCCCGGCGGAGTCACGGCCTGATGTCGCCATTGCACCATGCGTTGGGTTTGCGTGAAGGTTCCTGCTTTTTCAACGTGGTTGGCGGCCGGCATGAAAAACACTTCTGTTCCGATATCTTCGGTACGCAGTTCGCCGGATTCGATTTCCGGTCCGTCTTTCCACCAGGTGGCGGATTCGAGCAGGCTAAAATCTCGGACTACCAACCATTTCAAGTGTGACATACCTAGTCGTTGCATACGACCATTTGCTGAGCCAACTGCAGGGTTCTCACCGGTGATGAAAAAGCCGTCGATTTCGTCGGCTAACATTTTCTGCACACTTTGGTAGGTCCCGTGCGGGCCGGTAAGTCGCGGCAGATAGTGGTAGGCCCAGTCATTGTCTTCTGTAGCAGCGTCGCCCCACCACGCTTTGAGCAGACTGATGGTATAAGCATCAGCGTTCTGCCAGTAACCTTTTTGACCTGGCGCAGCGATACTGCCCAGATAGTCATCGAAGGTTTCCATACTGGAACTAGGCATGGGCAAGTACCCTGGCAACAGATTGAATAACGTTGGTATGTCTGTAGAACCTTGGATACTGGCGTGACCGCGCAATGCCATGATGCCACCACCGGGCCGACCTATGTTTCCGAGCAGAAGCTGCAAGATCGCTGCTGAGCGAATAAACTGCACGCCAGTTGTGTGTTGAGTCCAACCAACCGCATAAGCAAAGCATGTGGTGCGTTCACGCCCGGAGTTCTCGGTAATCGCGTTTGCAAGATACTCGAAGCTTTCTTCAGAGATCCCGCACGTTTCACTCACCATTTCTGGTGTATACCGAGAGTAGTGCCGTTTAAGGATTTGGAAAACGGTCCGAGGATCCTGCAATGTTTCGTCGCGCTGGTAGTCTTCTTCTATCTTTGGACCACCACTACCGAACTGATCTCCAGGAGCCTGGGTTTCATGGCCACCGGAAACATCCTGGTCAGTATGGGGGTCATCGTATGCCCAGCTGGAGATATCGTAGGTGCCTGTTTCAGGGTCGTAGCCAGAAAACAAGCCATCCAGATCCTCGGTGTCCCGAAATTCTTCGCGCACCATTGTTGCTGCGTTGGTATATGCCAGCACATAGTCTTTGAACCACAGGTCGTTACTGAGCACATAGTTAATGAGCCCGCCGATGAGCGCAATGTCTGATCCGACGCGAATCGATAGGTGCTTATCTGCAACAGCAGAGGTTCGCGTAAATCGCGGATCTACGTGGATAATTTTTGCACCGCGTTCTTGTGCCTCAGTCACCCACTGATAGCCCACAGGATGGCACTCGGCCATATTGGAACCCTGTATGACTATGCAGTCGGCATTTGCCATGTCTTGCAGGGTCTGAGTGGCGCCGCCTCGACCAAATGAAGTTCCCAAACTGGGAACTGTAGCGGAGTGTCAAATGCGCGCCTGGTTCTCGATTTGTATCGCACCGGCCGCGGTGAAAAACTTCTTGATCAGATAGTTTTCCTCGTTGTCGAGGGTGGCACCACCAAGCGCTGCAACACCCATGGTCCGTCGAACCTGGCGCCCCTGGTCATCAGTGTCTTCCCACCAATGCTGACGTGCCTCGATGAATCGATCGGCGATCATTTCTATGGCGGTATCCCGGTCTAAGGACTGCCAGTCTTTGGCATACGGTGGGCGGTATAGCACCTGGGTTTGACGTTCGGAGGCATTGACGAGCTGCTCGCTGGCAGCACCTTTGGGACACAGACGCCCCCGCGAAATCGGCGAGTCCGGGTCGCCTTCGATCTGGACAACCTTTTCGTCTTTGACAAAGACTTTTTGACCGCAACCTACTGCACAATAGGGGCACACGCTTTGAACAGAACGATCAGCGGTGGCATTACGCGAGGCAGTTTCCATAGTGCCTTTCGACACGACCGCCTTACCTCGGCCGGACTTATCCGACGATACCAACTGGCGGATGACTGGCCATCCGAGAGGACTGATGCGAGCCATAAAAAATCTACCCTCTTACGATATAGACCGTGGCTAACACGGTAACGGATAAGCCCTGAAGAAGCCATAGCACAACGTGCCCAGCCTTTATTGGTCGGGTTTTATTCTCCAGTGAGTTCGCTAGTTATAGCGCTAATAAATGCTGAGAGGTCTTGAGGGCCCCGAGACGTCAGCAGTGTCCAGCCTTGTGAAGTGCAGCGGACCAGTTCACTATCCTCCCAAATGCCACCTGCGTTAGAGATATCGGTTTTGACTGAAATATAGGATGTTGCACGTTTATCTTTGACCAGCCCGGTCTCTACTAGTAGCCACGGACCGTGGCATAGCGAAGCAACGGGGCGGCCTGATGAGGCAAAGGACTTCACGATTCGTTGGGCGTGGTCGTTGAGCCGTAGCGAGTCGGCGTTTAGTGTGCCTCCGGGAACGACCAAGATGTCGTATCCAGAGTCGTCAACGTCGGATAACTTGGCATCTGAGGTGAACTGCTCGCCCAGGTCCCAATCTCCTACCAGCGTCTGGATTGTGTCAGCCTCGGGGGTGGCGATGGTGACCTCTGCCCCCGCATCGCGCAGCTGTTCTACGGGTTGTTTCACCTCATCTTGTTCTGCGCCGCGATTCTGCAGGATCGTTAAAATACGTTTGCCTGTTAGATCAGCCATCGTAAACTCCGTTCGTCGTTAGGTCTCAGACGATAGTTAGTCTGTCTCCCCATTGTGGGTGATGCACTATCCAAATTCCAGGGTGCTGATCAACAATCCAGCAAGGCTCCACTTGCCCAATCGGGCTTGGGGGACGTCGGGGGATCGTGCGATATTTTCAACGATGTTACATTCAGCCTATGGATCTAAGTTATATCTGGACCGGTTGGTCACCCATCTGGCAAACCTTGATTATCGGTGCGGTTGGTTATCTTAGCCTGGTGATCCTATTACGTGGCACCGGGCCTCGCACCATGTCAAAGATGACGCCACTAGATTTCGTTGTCGCCGTGACTCTCGGCTCGGCATTTGGTCGTGTTGTGACCGCACAAGATGTCAGCTTGGTTCAAGCACTCGTGGCGCTGGTGCTGTTGGTGACGCTCCAGTGGGTTATGGCAGCCTGCCGGGCACGATGGAAAACGATGCGTCGGCTCTTCGATTCACCACCGGTATTGCTGTACTATGCTGGCCAATTCCAGTCCAAGGCTCTGCGGCGTCACAGGCTCACCGAGTATGATATCCACACCGCGGCCCGACAGTCTGGGCACGGCTCATTGGCTGATATTTATGCGGTGATCTTGGATCAGGATGGGGCGTTTAGCGTGATCGGCAATGATTCGATAAATGATGGTTCAAGTGTGCTGCCGTATATTGAGCGCCATCCATCGGACCCGGAACAGCGGAATTAGTTTCCCTTCCATAGCCCGGAATGCACCGTCTGCGTTATGCCCCGGGGCCTATGGGGCCATCTAGTACTGTCCAGACTAAACCTGCCAGAATACCCAGTCCTAAACTCGCCGTCGCCGCTACTGCGGCGGTTGCTGCAGGCCATCGAGTCGCCTTGTCAGTGAGGGTAAAACTTGGTGAGTGTTCGGTTGGCCGGGCAAAAGCTGGACCGAACCAGCGCAAGTAGTAGAACAAACTGAGTAAACTATTGAGCATAACTAGCAGAGCAAGCCACCCGTATCCGCCGTCCCAAACAGCAGTGGCAGTAGTGAATTTCCCGACAAACACGGCGGTTGGCGGTATGCCCACCATGCCCAGCAGGGCGATGAGTAATGCTGCGGCCAGCCAGGGTCGGGCCCGGGCCATCCCGCGATAATCGTGGAGTTTGCGGTGTTTGGGCAGTGCAGCACTGACCGCGAAGCCAGCAATATTCGCCAGGACGTAGGCGCCCAGATAGAACAACAGTCCGGGCGCGGCAAGGTCACTGTGACCAGTGGCGG
>DEPX01000065.1:12922-13413 GCA_002358975.1 Micrococcaceae bacterium UBA3381
TGTGCCACGGTTGACCAGCCCAGCAGGCGCCGAGGGTCGTGCTGCCAGTAGGCGGCCAAATTGCCAAGGAACATTGACAGTGTTGCAAGTAGTGCGATGATCAACAGCCACGCACTGTGGTGTGCTGCAACCACCCCAATAAATCGATAGATGGCAATTAGTGCGCCAATCTTCGGAACGGTGGTCAGGAATGTGGCGGCGGTAGCATTGGCACCTTGTGCCGCGTCAGGTATCCAAAAGTGAGCCGGGGCGGCGCCAGCTTTGAAAAGTAGGCCGATGAGTACACATAGTATGCCCGCACCCACGGCTGCGCTTGGGGCTGTGGAAAGTTGCTCTGTCAGCTGGGCGTAGGCAGTGTCGCCTGCCAGTGCGTAGAGGACGATGACGCCGAGCATCAGGATGATGCCGGATAACGACCCCAGGAAGTAGGTCTTCATGGTGGCTTCGGCCGCCAAAGCATGACCAGCCACCCCGATGAGACCGTATAAGGG
>DEPX01000196.1:0-4682 GCA_002358975.1 Micrococcaceae bacterium UBA3381
AACCGGTCATCACCGACATTGACCTGACGATCCACCCGGGCGAGCGTATAGCCGTCATGGGCGCCAACGGCACCGGCAAAACTACCCTGCTGATGGCACTTGCCGGCCTCACCGAATCCACCGGCACACTAGATGCCCAACCACCGGTCATGGTCTTCCAAAACCCCGAACACCAATTCCTTACCCACAGTGTCCACGACGAACTGCGCTTCGGCCTGCCAACCGATGCCACCACCGAAACCACAATCCAAGAACTCACCGAAGCATTCGGGCTTACCCACCTGAACCAACTGAACCCATTTCGACTCTCCGGCGGAGAAAAACGCCGCCTATCAGTCGCAGCTGGGCTCCTAGCAGCACAACACCGCAGTAAGCCCACTATCCTGCTCGCCGATGAACCCACCTTCGGTCTTGACCGTAGCGCCACCACCACTTTGCTCCAGGCCCTAGCTGACCATGCCGCCACCGGAGCAGCAGTAGTGATCATCACCCACGACCAGCGCGTAGCAGAAGCCTGGGCAACTCGTACCATCACGGTGGAACAAGGAGTACTGGTATGACCACCATCAACATCCAGCACCCCTCAACCCTGGTCGAACCAGGCATACTGACCCGCTGGAACCCATCGATCAAACTCATCAGCCTGTTTGTACTGACGGTAGCGCTGCTATTCGTGTGGGAGCCCATCCGCCCAACCATCCTGTGGGTGGTACTGGTGCTTATTGCACTGACCATCGGCAAAGTGCCGCCCAAATGGTTAGCGTTAGCCCACATTCCATTCATCGGCTTTGGGATTGGCCTATTCATCGTCAATGTCTTAGCTCGTACCGACGACGGCGCATATATTGGTGCCGCCCTTGCCGCCAGAACACTGACCATCGGGGTGGCTTCCATCCTGTTTCTGACATCCACCGCACCGGTTGAGCTCATGCGGTCACTGAATCAAAACCTCAAGCTACCAGCATCAATCACCTTTGCCATCCTCGCCGGCTACCAACTATTGCTCGGGCTGCCCAGGGAATGGCAGACCATCCGTGCAGCACAACTGATGCGAACTGGTGGGGCCAACCTATCGCGCAAACCCAAACTCAAAGTCAAAGAGGCAGCCCGACTGGTATTCACGGTACTCATCGTGGCGCTACGCAAAGCCGAACGCATTGCGACCTCCCTAGAATCCCGGGGCTTTGGGCTGAAACCCCGAACCGTATACCAGCCCATACGGATGCGTGCCTCAGACGTCTTGGTTGGTGGGTTGGTCTGTGTTTGTGCTATCGCCTTCTGCTGGGTCTAAGACCCAGCAGTCGCGCTATGCGCGAGCCTGCAGATCAGCATAGATTGCGTCAAATTCTCGATTCTTGGTCTCGGGTACGCGACGAAAGACGAAAATAAATGCGATCAAACAGATCACGGCAAAGATGATGAACACCCAGCCGGTTCCAATCCAGCCAACCAGCGGCAGAAAGGCTGTAGACACAGCGAAGTTCGACAGCCAGTTCATACTTGAGCCGATGCCGGAGCCTTCAGCTTGGGTATCTGGTGGGAAGACTTCGCCAAGAATGACCCAGAAGACCGGCCCCATCCCGATAGCAAATGACGAGACGTAGACCAACATGCACACCAGCATCACGATGGGGCTGAGATCAGTAACAAATGCCAGCCCGAGTACCGCAACCGAGACTCCCATACCGATCAGCGAGGCTAACAGTAGTGGACGGCGGCCCACCCGGTCGATCAACCGCAGCGACACAATGGTCATCCCCAGATTCACACCACCGATGATCACCGAATAAATAATGGAATTCGATGCGCTCAGCCCGGTTTGTTCCATAATGGTCGGCGCAAAGTAGAGCACAGTGTTAATACCGACGAATTGCTGCAAAATAGCTAACCCCGCGGCCACAATAAAACCTGGGCGAACCCGGGGCGTAAACAGGGTGCGCCAACCGGAGGAGTTTGCCTCGGAGCCATCACTGTCGCGTTGGCGTTCCTCTTCTTCCTCGTGGTAGCGGGTAACAACTTTTTCGGCACCATCGTCACCGGCGACCGACGTCAGCATTTTCTTAGCAGATTTGACGCGGCCTTTGCTCAGCAACCATTCCGGCGATTCCGGTAACCGTGTCGCAATGACAGCCAACAGTACCGCGGGAATGGCACCTACCCAGAACATGGCCCGCCAGTCACCGCTGGGGCTAAAAACCAAATTAATCACATAGGCAACCAGCATCCCCACGGTTTGTAGCAGCTGGTTGAGGGTCAGCATGCGGCCACGGATCTGTGCCGGCGAAATCTCACCGAGATAGGTTGGGACCAGCGCTGAGCCGACACCAACCCCCAGACCTAATACGAGTCGGGCGAAAAACAGTAACCAGAAATCAGGTGAGACGCCTGCGGCCGCGAACCCGATAGCAAACAGTATGCCGGCCACGCCCAGCATAATCTTGCGACCAAAACGGTCCGCGAGTCGGCCCGTTGACATCGCGCCCGCCATGGCACCCAGCAGCAAGATACTAGTGACCAGGCTTTGCTGAGTATTATTCAGCGAGATATCTTCACGAACATAAAGCAGGGCACCGGCAATCACCCCGGTGGCGTACCCGACCAAAAAGGTGGCCAGGTTGATCCAGAGCCCCCAGGCACGGACCTTGTTTAAACCTTTGGAAGTGACATGCTCTGAAGCATCAGCTGATGGTTGAGATGCAGACATAAACTTAGCCCTCCTGCTTCTCAGTGCGCTCCGTAGTAGGCCAGTCGCTTGGGCCACCGCTTCCCGCCGCGTATTCTTGCATCGGTACCCTGCCGTTTTGCCAGGCTTGTCTGACCGGCTCAATAATTTTCCAGCACTGCACCGCCATATCGCCGCGCACCGAGAGCGGTGCAGCGTCCTTGACCAGCATGCCCCGCAGGACTTGGCCGTAGGGTGGGAGCTCACCCGGGTCGAATTGTTGGTGCAAGCTCACCGGATCAATCTGGAAAGGATTGCAGATACCCGAGAGGTTGAGATCGAACCCCAGTGCATTGGCATCCAAACCAATGCCGATATGCAACCGGTTGGGGTGCGGCTCGCCGGTCATACCCTTGGGCACCAGGGGAGCGTCTTTGAACGTCACCACAATTTCAGCGCGGTTTGACCCCAGTGCTTTACCCGAACGGATGCGAAACGGCACCCCAGCCCACCGCCACGTATCAACGGCCAAGACAATTTCAGCCAGTGTTTCGGTGTCACGCGAGGCATCGATACCGGGTTCATCCACATATGACGGGACCTCTCGGTCAGCGATCTGGCCAGCCGTATAGCGTGCCCGACGGCTGTAAGAAACCGGGTCATCATCCCAAACATGGGTCGAACGCAAAACTCGGGCCTTGCCATCGCGCACATCTTCGGCAGCTAAACTAGGCACCGGGTCCATGGCAAACAGGGCTAAGACTTCTAGCATGTGACTTTGCAACATGTCTTCCATTGCCCCGGTGGCATCATAAAATTCAGCGCGGCCTTCTAACGTGAGAGTCTCATCAAATATCACGTCCACGCTGCGGACATGGTTGTTATTCAGCAGCGGTTCAATCATTCGGTTGGCAAAGCGCAGCCCGAGAATATTCAACACCGTTGGCATGGCCACGAAATGGTCAATGCGGTGAACATGGTCCTCGGGCACTAGCCGGGTGACCAGCTCATTGAGCTTGGCAGCGCTATCAGCACCACTACCAAATGGTTTCTCAATCGCCAACCGGGTGCCCTCGGGCACGCCGATGTCTGCCAAAACGCGGCAGGCCGTTTCAGTGACCGCAGGAGGCAGCGCAAAATATATGATCACCTGACCCTGGCAGGCCGCTAATAACGACTCGAGATCAGCTTGGTCGGTGACATCCGCTTTGATATAGCGGGTGGTCTCTAACAGGGTGTCGATGTGTTCCCCGGTGGCATCCACCCGAGCAAACGAGTTTTGCACCTGGGAGCGCCAGCCAGCAGCATCCCAGTCATCCATGCCGCTGCCAATCAGTTGCAAATTATCGACCATATTGGCAGATACCAGGGCTCCCAACCCGGGCAATAACAAGCGCGCGGTGAGATCTCCGCTAGCACCTAAAATCAAGAGGGTTTTCTGGCCAGAACCCTCGGCGGAGGAAGTTGAAACTGTTTCGGAAACGGCTTGCATAGTCGCCCCTTCCATAAATGAAGTTAAGTTTAGGTATGTTTTAACTGTTGTTTTCCTGTTGTATGAAGTCAACAGCTATCCACTTGTGAGAATCCACACCTGAGTCGTAACCTCAGGGCTAGAGGCGCCAACAAATAACCGCGTTCTGGAAGGTGGCAGACATGTCGCAGGAAGGACTGGGCCACAACGTCATTCAGCGATTACGCCTTGAGGGCTGGACCATCCTGCAACGGGCCGCCGCAGCCGTTATCGCCTTTGCTATTGCCCGGTGGATTGGTGACCACCCGGACGTGTTTTTCGCCCCCATTGCAGCGATCATTTCGTTGAACACCGATGTCGGCGACCGTGGATTCAATGCGCTCAAGCTATTGCTCGGGGTATTTACCGGCATTATTATCGGTGAGCTCGCGTTGCTGGTTATCGGCAACCAAATAGTGGCGCTGGGAGTAGCTGCCCTGCTGGCTATTACCATCGCCACCATGGCTGGTGCCTCCAGGCTCACCATCGCCCAGGCAGCTGCTTCTGCGT
>DEPX01000196.1:4702-4947 GCA_002358975.1 Micrococcaceae bacterium UBA3381
GGTACTGACCATTTCGGTATCCAGTGGCAGTAGCGGGTGGGAGCGGCTCATTGATGCGCTGATTGGTGCCGGGGTAGCGCTGGTCTTTACCCAGGTGCTATTCACACCCAATCCGCTGCGTCTGTTGCACCGGGCCGAAACCGAAGCCCTCACCGCAATTGCCCAGGGTCTAAAGGATGCTGCGAGCGCTTTAGACAATGCGGATGATCAAGCCGGGTGGGCAGCATTGACTGACCTGCGGCGGG
>DEPX01000069.1:0-946 GCA_002358975.1 Micrococcaceae bacterium UBA3381
ACGAGCCCAAAGCCGGCTAAGAATGTCATCGAGGGGATAATGAACCGAAGGGTATCAGCTAGCGGGTTCTGGTCGGCGTAATAGGCAGGGAAAAAATTGTCAGGGCTTCCTGATGAGAAACCGACCACAGTTAAGGAAACCCCGATAACGATAATCCCAAAGAACATCACCAGCTGGACCTGGCCGCCGATGTTGACACCAAACCAGTTCAGAACCAGCAGGATCAGCGTAAGAATCACGCCTGCTCCCAAGATGGGCAAGGTAACCGTTTCATCGTTAATTGTGTAGAGCGGGATTTCTGCGAAACTTGGGAAGAACCGCTCCAGCAGATACCCGAATGCAGTCACGTAGAACGCTAATGATGAGACATAGGCACCGATCAGCATCCAGCCTGTGAAAAATGACGATCGGCGACCAAGGGCAATGTAGGAAAACACCACTTCCCCGCCAGCCCGCGGAAAAGCAGTGGTTAATTCTGCATATGCTAGGGCGACAAAAGCCGCCAGAACAACAGCAATTGCCAACCCGAGTACGACGCCACCAGCGCCGTGTTCACTAAAGAGCGCGGAGTTGGTGTATATCCAGCTTGCGCCAAGTACACCAGCCACTCCGAAGGCAAGTAGTTGAAAAAGTCCGAGCGTTTTCTTGAGTTCTTGTGGCCGTTCCATCCTATGTCCTTCCTGACGTTGAAAGAGGCACGACGAGGCCCTAATTAAGTACTACTCCCCCGGTCACAAAATAACTAGGCCTTACGTTAGACCGCTCGTGCAACGCCAGGGAAAATTCCCCGGCGCTCAGTTGCGTCACGCACCAACCATGAATTGCCACCTCGGAATTTACCGGACACGCACCCATTAAGGAGACACTGGCTGAGACACAGCCGGGATCGGTAGAGTTGAAGTTGCACTATTGTCCACAGTGATAGCGGCTGGCCACACCGAGCTTT
>DEPX01000069.1:963-2880 GCA_002358975.1 Micrococcaceae bacterium UBA3381
TTACCGCTGCCCGCCATGAATTGGTGTTATGCATGTACTCGAAGGCGCAGTGAAACCCTCACCATCTAAGCGGTCACGCGGGCCATTGTAGACCGGAGCACCACCGAACATACTGCAGGGACTACGCCCTTCAGGACAGATGGGCGTGCAGGGATTGAAATAGCTGCGGATCGATATGTAATGCCTCTTCGCCTTCGATGTCATGGTCGATAAGCCACTTTTTGTGTTGTTTCTCGATGAAATGCGCGTAATTGCGGGCCCAACGCCCATTCGACTGCTCCCCTTGTGGAAGGTTCTCGTATTCGGCGGCAGCAAGTTCTCGTAGCGCAGCCTCGTCGAAGTTCCAGGAATTTCGTAACCGAGCACACACGATATGTGCCACTTCATCCGGGGTGTAGTCGGGGAATTCGATGGTCAATGGAATGCGCGATCGTAAGCCAGGATTCGCGCCCAAGAACTTGTCCATTTCCTCGGTATAACCGGCAAAGATTGCTACGAACTTGTCTCGGTCGTTTTCCAGGCGGGTCATGAAGGTTTCAATAGCCATCTTGCCAAAATCATTTGGCGAGTGCTCAACATATAGCTGGTAAGCCTCATCGACGAAGAGGACTCCGCCCATCGCTTCATCAATGGCTTTGGTGGTGTTAGCCTCAGTATGTCCAATGTAACTACCGAGCAGGTCTGTCCGGTCGACTTCCTTGACGGTTGGATGCTCAAGAATGCCCAGATTATAAAATAGTTTCGAAATCAGGCCGGCAACCGTTGTTTTGCCGGTACCCGGGTTGCCAGTGAAAACCATATGGTAAGTGGGCCGTTCCATATTTGTTTGAAGTGATTCCAGCTTTTTATTGGCCCGGACCTCATTGATTAATTCATGTACCCATGTCTTAACAGGTTCTAAACCGACCAGCTGGTCAAGTTCGTGCAGTAGCGCCTCAATGTTTGCGCTCTTCTGTTCGGTGCTACCACCACTGATTGCGTACAGATCCTCGTCAGTGATGGTTTCTGTGTCGGGATCATCGGTCTCAATCACTCGCCGAACCATGTGCTTAATGAGTTCTTCATTGAAGTTGCGCACCCACCGGCCATTACTGTCATCACTGCTCTGCCGGTATTTGGCCGCGACCACATTGGCATAGAGCTGTTGTGACACTGTGTAATCTGAGTTCAGCAGACTTCGATACCCGATCTGAGCAATCTGTTCTTCGGTGTAGTCTTCAAAATCAAAACGATTCGGGATGCGAGATTTCAACCCCGGATTCATATTCAAAAAATCCTGCATCTGATTTGGGTAACCGGCAAAAATAATCACAGTTGAATCGCGATTATCCTCCATAAAAGTAATGATCGTATCGACGGCTTCTTGAGCAAACTCATTGTTTTGCTCTTGGTATAGCGAGTAAGCCTCATCAATAAACAGCACACCACCGCGAGCGCGTTCAAGCACGTTTTGTGTCATATTGGCAGAGGCGCCGAGGGCTTCGCCAACCAGATCACGGCGTTGTACCTCAAGAAACACATCTTCTTTAATAGCACCAGAGTCATAGAGTGCCTGACCAAGCAGCCGGGCAACGGTCGTTTTACCGGTGCCTGGATTGCCCAAGAACAGACTGTGCATCGTCTGCTGGGTTGTTTGTAAGCCGCGTTGTTGGCGGCGTTGGTTAAATTCCACCAGCTGGGTAAATGCTTAAATCTGTTGTTTGACGGTATCCAAACCGGTCAGCGAGTTCAATGCAGCCAGCGGATCTCTGGTTTCGAGCCGTTCTTCTGCTGGCGACTCAACACCATCTACCGCATCCGGCTGGTCCCCCTCGACAGCAACAGAGGGTGTCGGACCGGGTGCAGCTGTAACAGGTTGGCTATTATCAGAGGCTAATTCATTGATCATTACCGTATCGCCAGAGACGTCTACGGCGG
>DEPX01000077.1:0-120 GCA_002358975.1 Micrococcaceae bacterium UBA3381
TGCTTGGTGTCGGAGAGCGAATGACCGCTTTTGATGATGGTCTTGGCAACGGACGTTAAGAACCTGACATTCTTGCATGTATCTTAAAACCCTGACGATTCGAGGCTTTAAGTCCTTCGC
>DEPX01000077.1:279-24417 GCA_002358975.1 Micrococcaceae bacterium UBA3381
AAAATGGAAGATGTTATTTTTGCTGGCACCACCGGACGTTCAGCACTGGGACGGGCCCAAGTAGAACTCACCATTGACAATGCCGATGGCACCTTGCCCATCGAATACTCAGAAGTCACCATTAGCAGAACCTTGTTTCGCTCGGGTGGGTCCGAATACCAGATCAACGGTCAAGCTGCACGACTGCTAGATATCCAAGAGCTGCTGTCAGACTCTGGTCTGGGCCGCGAAATGCACGTGATCGTCGGTCAAGGGCAACTGGATAAAATTCTTGAAGCAACTCCAGAAGAACGCCGCGGCTTCATTGAAGAAGCTGCCGGCATTCTAAAACATCGACGCAGAAAAGAACGCTCCGAACGTAAGCTGGAATCAATGCGAGCCAATCTTGATCGCGTTCGAGATCTCAGCGAAGAAGTACAACGACAGTTAGGGCCATTGTCCAAGCAGGCCGAAACTGCACGAAAAGCCCAGTCCATCCAGCACGATGTCCGTGATGCAACTGCGCGATTACTCGCCGATGACGTTGTTGCTCAAACCCAACAACTCGAAGAACTTAGTGCCGAAGATCAACAGCTTGAACAGCGCCAACGAGACCTTACCGCACAGCTTGAACACAGCGAAAAAGTATCCGCATCCCTTGCGGACCAGCATGAGCAGATTTCTCAGGCTGCTGCAAGCGCCAGAGACCACTGCTACCAACTAACAGCTGTAGCTGAGCGGTACAGGTCATTACGGGCGCTTGCCCAAGAACGTTACAAAACTGCCTCACGGCCTCCGGTAGCCTCGTCCGGGCTGACTCCGGATGAAGCCATGAAACAACTGTCTCACGACCAAGATGAGCTGCAGACCAACACGAGGAAACTGGATACGCTAACCGATGCGTTAGAAAAAGCAGAACAACAACGCAGCACCGCTGAGCGACAAGCACGTATCGCCAATGAAACCTACACCCAATTGGTGCGTGAAGAAGCAGACCAGCAAAAAGCCCTTGCCACCGCCCAAAACCGTAAACATGCTGCAGAAACTAACCTGAATTCGCTGAACCAGCAATTGGAACGGCTGATGGAAGACGACAGCCATAGTGCAACCTCCACACAAGAGGCTGAACAAGAGCTTGCCTTACAACATGAAGCCCTCACCACTGCCCAGGCCGAGCTACGCACTGCAACGGAACAACACTCCGCCGCCCGACAGGTGGTAACAATACAGCGTGACAAAACTCGCAATGCTGAAGCAACCGTCAACCGCATCAAAGCCGAACTCAGCGCTGCCACTGCCCGAGTAGACGTACTTGAGGAATCATTACAACCGGCACCGGGCTCGGCATTGGCTGCCATTGAGAATTTTGGGCCGCAGGATGTGTCTGAAATTTTAGACATCGAAAGTGGGTGGGAAGCGGCAATTGCTACATTACTTGCCGGCTCGACAGACCGAGCGTGGGTAGCTAGCCGTGAACATGGGGTAGCAGCCATCGAAACCCTTCAGCATCATAATGCAGCCGATATCCGGCTTTTTATGCCGCAAACGGCAAGCAGTCCCATGCAACCAGATTTAACCTCATTTGTGCGCCCAGCAGCCTCGGTCGTGACACCTCGGGAACCCCAGGCCGACGCCTACCAACATCTTCATGCACTGCTAGCGTCTGCCGTGCTGGTGGAAGATCTGGCAACAGCACAATCGCTGGTAGCCGATACGCAGTTATGGCAAGACCACCCACAACTGCGGGTTGTCACCCGCCAGGGACATATTTTTACTGCCGCGTGGGCTGATTTTCACGGGAATGGCTCAGTCAGTTCCCTAGAACGTCGCGCTGAATACGATCAGGCTGTGCAACAACGGGAGCATTTGACAACGGCATTAGAACAAGCTGAAGCAGAATTCATCGAAGTATCGGCTAAACTACAAAGTCAGCAACAGAAACTGCAACAGTACGAGTCTGAACTGCAAAGCGTGCGATCGAAAGCCACCACACTGGATGAACGCACTGCACTGCAACAGCGTAACCTGGACCGGCAGCAGGCCGAGCAAGACCGGCGCCAACAGCAACAAGCTACACTGCGTGAACAGATTAACAGCGCACGTGATGCGTTGACAAAAGCACAAGAACGCTACGATGCCACTCAGGCTGCATCCCACCTTGCTGATGAAAACTCTTCTGGCGTGCAGGCAGCGACCGAAGCACAACAGCAGGCAGAACAAGAGGCAACTGCCGCTCGAGCAGCTGAAACTGAAGCTCGCTTGACTCTACGTACTGCGGAAAATAGTCACCAGCAGGCCGAGCAACGTATCGAACAATCACGTAGACGTCTATCAGCAGCAAAAATTGCTCAGCAGGAATACCAACGAGCACTGGCTAGACAACAGCACACCCAGGAACGGCTGACCGCTGTACTAAATGCCACCGATACGGCGATGCAACGAATACAAACCAGCGTTGAGCGAGCTAATAGCGACTATCAAGACTTAGAAGAACAACGCATCGAGCTCCAGAACAATCTTGATACGACTGAACAGAACACAATACAGTCACGTGAGGCTCTAACGAAGGTAAAAGAACAGCTTCATCAGCGTAGCCTGGTGCGGCAGGAACATCAGCTCAAACTCGAGCAACTCCACGAACGGTCACTGAATGAACTAGGTTATTCTCATCAGTATCTCGTTACAAACTTCGGACCAAACCAGCCTATCTACTTAGGTGATGACGAAGACTTCCAGACAGTTGCCTTCGATCGTAAAGAACAACAACAACGGTTACGCTTGGCAAAGCGAGATCTGAATGCGCTTGGCAAAATTAACCCGCTGGCACTGGAAGAGTACGCTGCAGTGCAAGAACGTCACGATTACCTCACCCAACAGCTCAGTGACCTAGAAGCATCTCGCAAAACCCTGTTGAACATTATTGAAGATGTCGATGCCACGGTGCTAAAAGTTTTTACTGCTGCTTATCAAGACACCGCTGAACAATTTCAGCACGTATTTGCCACGGTTTTTCCTGGGGGAGAAGGAAAACTTTCGCTGACAGAGCCCGATAATATGCTCGAAACCGGTATCGAAGTTGAAGCCCGTCCTGCAGGAAAGAAAGTCAAACGCCTGTCCCTATTATCAGGTGGGGAACGCTCATTAGCTGCTATTGCGTTGCTGGTATCAATTTTTAAGGCTCGGCCATCGCCGTTCTATGTCATGGATGAAGTGGAAGCGGCACTTGATGACACCAACCTGTCGCGGCTGCTTACTATCTTTAAAGAGTTACAAGATGATTCTCAGCTGATCATTATCACCCATCAAAAGCGCACCATGGAAATATCCGATGCTCTCTATGGTGTCTCGATGCGTGGCGATGGTGTTTCTCAAGTCATCGGCCAAAAGTTACATCATGTCTCATCTGAGTGACTATCACGGTGTTGTGACACGGCCGAAGTTTGTGGGACCTGTCCAGTAGTTCCTGGACCATCAGGATTGACCCGTGCATTAGTTTCGGGCGCAAATAGCCAGAAAACTCCTGCTGCAGCAAGGATAAGGCCGGTGATCCCAAAACCCCAGGTAAAACCATACGTATCAACAAGCCAACCAATAAATAGTGGACCGGTAATTGCACCGATATCTGATGCCATTTGTGCTGAGGACATGACCGTTCCTGCTTTGCGCTCTTGTCCAACCAGATCGGCGATAGCCGCCTGCTGTGGAGCATTGAGCATGCCGGTGCCAGCTCCGGCGATCAACGAAGCAATAAAAAATAGCCATGGATCTGTCATGAATCCCAGCACCCCGGTGCCCAATGCGGCAACTGCCAGCCCACTTACAATGAGTGGTTTTCGACCGAACTTATCGGATAACCGAGATAAAAACGTTACTGCCAGCACATTGCCGATCGCAAAAATTGATAGCGCAACCGCTGCGGTTTGGGCACCATCCAGAAAGAAACCGGTCCCTGCGAACGCCGACGCGGCAAACAGTGGCATGATCGCATTGCGTACCCCAAAGGTGGCCCAACCATTAGCAAAAAACGAACCGAGAGCAGCCCGGTAGGAATGCTCTTTGACGGCTTCTCCAAATGTCCACGGTACCCGCTCATCTACCATTTCGTTTCGATCCTTGGGTTTACGCCGATGCAAGCCGACATACACCACAAAGGAAGCAATTAACAGTGATCCGCCGTAAATCAGAAACGGTGCACGAGGCCCCAACCCCACCAACAGCCCACCAACAAGCGGACCAGAAATATTGCCAACAAGAAAGGCTGAAGCATAAGCTCCCGAGACCCTGCCGCGGATTGCTGGGGGAGACTTCGCAGCTAAAAACGACATGGCAGATACCGTAAACAGGGTCGAGCCAAAACCACCCATGCCGCGAAAGATCAACAATTGAGTATATGTCTGGGCGAAAGCCACAAAAAACATGGAAAGCCCCACGATGGTTACCCCGGTGATATACACCCCGGATTCACCGAATCGTGTGGTGGCACGTCCTGATAGCGGAGCTAATAGGAGTCGTGCCAAACCAAACATCGACACCACAGCGGAGACCCCAAATGCACCGACACCGAATGATTCAGCATATTGGGGCAAAACGGGAGTAATAATCCCAAACCCGATAGCAATGATGAAAGCCGCTGCAATAAGTATACGGATTTCACCGGGGATCTTGAGCTTTTCCAACGACGCAGACATATGGGACATTATCGCACGCCGAAAATAAATTAGCGTCCTGCTGGCTGTGCTCGTGGCAAAACAAATATCTTGCAGGCATCGAAAAGTGTGCCAAACTATATCCTGTGGAACTTCTGATCATTTTTGCTGTACTTGTACCTGTCCTCGTGGGTGTAGGTTCGGTAGTTGCGCTTGACCGTCCTGTCGAAGAACCCAGAACGATCGAGCTTGAAGCACCGGCACCTGCTCCAGAGCCTGAGCCTGCAACACTTCCTGTTGAAGAACCCGTTGAGGTCGCAGAGCCTGTTGCTGAGCCTGTACCCGAACCGGAACCAGAACCCGAGCCAGAACCGGAACCCGAACCGGAGCTTGTTGAAGAACCAGAACCGGTTATTGAAAAACCTGCACCGGCTGCCGGTCGGTTGGCACGGCTTCGTGCACGGCTGGCGAAATCTAATAATGTTTTCTCCAAGGGGTTGCTTGCCCTATTGGCCCAGGACGACATCGATGAGGATGTCTGGGACGAAATCGAAGAAACGCTACTGATATCTGACCTCGGTGCAGATCCCGCGATGGAATTAGTTGACCGTTTGAAAGAACGCGTCACCGTAGAAGGCACCCAAGACACCGAAACGGTACGCGATATGTTACGCGAAGAACTTATCGCCATGGTGGATCCATCCATGGACCGGCGTTTAGCAGCAACACGCAAAGACGGTAAACCAGCGGTCATGATGGTTGTTGGGGTCAACGGCGTTGGCAAAACGACCACCGTTGGTAAGCTTGCCCGCGTTCTTATCGCTGAGGACCGTGAGGTCATCCTTGGCGCTGCAGACACCTTCCGTGCTGCCGCAGCAGAACAGCTGACCACCTGGGGTGAACGTGTTGGAGTCGAAACCGTGCGTTCTGAACAAGAAGGTGCCGACCCGGCCTCGGTAGCATTCTCGGCAGTAGAAAGCGGTATCGCGCAAGAATCAGATGTAGTTCTCGTCGACACCGCTGGACGTTTGCATTCCAAAGCCAATCTCATGGAAGAACTTGGCAAGGTCAAACGTGTGACAGAAAAACAAGCCGAGGTCGGCGAAGTACTTCTGGTTATCGATGCCACCACGGGTCAGAATGGTCTGGCGCAAGCCAAAGTATTTACTGAAGCTGTAGACGTTACCGGCATTGTGCTTACCAAACTAGACGGCACGGCCAAAGGCGGTATCGTGGTGGCTATTCAGCGTCAGCTGGGCGTTCCAGTCAAACTTATCGGGTTGGGTGAAGGTCCTGATGACTTGGCACCATTTGAGGCCGAAACCTTCGTGGACGCTCTGCTAGCCAGCTAAGATGCATTTGCTGCAAGATAAATGCCGTGCAGCAGATGTGTACCTGGACCCGGACTTGATAAAGTAAGGGGCCAGGTACCATTTTCTATGCTCGGAACTTCTGATTCGGGCTGAGTCGACAACAAGGATTTTATCGCGTGTTCAATACTCTGACGGAACGTTTGTCCTCGACCTTTAAGAACCTGCGGGGTAAAGGCAGGCTCACTGAGGCGGATATCGATGCGACAGCGCGCGAGATTCGCCGTGCTCTTTTGGACGCCGACGTTGCCGTTCCCGCGGTTCGTGAGTTCATCAAACACATCAAAGAGCGCGCTCTCGGGGAAGAAGTGTCCGAAGCACTGAACCCCGGCCAACAGGTCGTCAAGATCGTGCAGAGCGAGCTGGAAGAAATCCTTGGTGGCGAAACTCGGCAGATTAACCTGGCTAAAACCCCACCCACGGTGATCATGCTGGTCGGGCTCCAAGGCGCAGGTAAAACCACATTAGCGGGCAAACTGTCCAAACACCTCAAACAAGAAGGCCACACACCCATGCTGGTGGCAGCCGACTTGCAGCGCCCCAATGCGGTAAAACAGCTTGAAGTCAATGGCGAACGTGCCGGAGTACCGGTATTTGCCCCACATCCGGGTGTCTCTTCAGAACACGAAGACCCCACAGGCGATCCAGTACAAGTTGCCACTGCCGGTTTAGATGAAGCCAAAAAGCGCCAGCATGACATTGTCATCATCGACACTGCGGGCCGCTTGGGTGTCGATCAAGAACTCATGCAGCAGGCCTCTGACATCCGTGCGGCTACTAACCCTGACGAAGTGCTTTTTGTCATTGACGCCATGATTGGTCAAGATGCGGTAGCAACAGCCCAAGCATTCAATGAAGGTGTTGGGTTTACCGGTGTGGTCCTGTCCAAGATGGATGGTGATGCACGCGGTGGTGCAGCGCTATCGGTCAAATACATCACTGGCAAACCCATCATGTTTGCTTCCACAGGTGAAAGCCTCAAAGATTTTGAAGTCTTCCACCCGGATCGGATGGCCTCGCGCATCCTCGATATGGGCGATGTTATGTCGCTCATCGAGCAAGCCGAACGAACCATCGATAAGTCTCAAGCTGAGCGTATGGCTCAGAAATTTGCGGACCAAGAAGACTTCACCCTTGAGGACTTCCTATCGCAAATGCAGCAGCTCAAAAAGATGGGCTCCATGAAAAAGATGCTGATGATGATGCCCGGCGCTCAGGGGATGCGTCAGCAACTTGATCAATTCGATGACTCCCAGGTAAATCGGATTGAAGCAATCATTCATTCGATGACTCCCTATGAACGCAATGTGCCAAAAATTATTAATGGCTCGCGTCGTGCTCGAATTGCAGCCGGTTCCGGTGTGCACGTCTCAGAAGTCAACACCTTGCTGGAGCGTTTCCGCGAGGCCCAAAAGATGATGAAACGTATGGCAAGCGGGGGAGGCATGCCAGGGATGCCAGGTATGCCCGGGGGCGGTGTTGGTGGCGGGAAACGCAATCAGCGCAAAGGCAAAGGGAAAGGCAAGAAGAAACAGCAGCGTTTTGGCAACCCAGCTCGGGCAGAAGCTGAAGCTCGTAAAGAGGAAGAACGTCGAGCGAAGAAAGCTAGTCAAGATCTAGGCTCAGCCTTTGGTGCAGGAGCTGATCCCAAAGAGTTTGACCCATCCCAGCTTAACCTGCCGCAAGGTTTCGACAAGTACCTGAAATAGAACTCTTATACTCAGGACTGGGACACTAGAGAAAATTAGTTCCATTTAGTGTGCCCTAACGGCCCCTGAATCCCGAATATTTAAATTCAATACAAACGACGCAAACCGTGTGTCGTATCAAGATAATTGGTTTGGAGTAAACCACGTGAAAAATCTCGTTGTCATCGGTCAAGGATATGTTGGCCTGCCCCTGTCACGGGCAGCTAGCCATGCCGGCTTTGCAGTGACTGGACTGGAAGTCAATCAAAACATAGTAGACAACCTAAACGCTGGGTCATCACATGTGGAAGACATTCCAGATAAAGAACTCCAAAGCATGCTAGACAACGGATACCGAGCAACGACAGATAATGCAGTGCTCAAAGAAGCAGATGTGGTTGTTATCTGTGTTCCTACTCCGTTGGGTGAGGCTGGACGGCCAGATCTGCAAGCAGTGGAATTCGCAACCGCAGCAGTTGCTGAGCAACTGACTAAAAAAACCCTGGTTGTTCTCGAGTCGACTACCTATCCTGGCACGACCGAAGAGATCCTTTTGCCTGCACTGGAAGAATCAGGCCGCCGCCTCGACGACGATTTCTATCTGGCGTTCTCACCAGAGCGTATCGATCCGGGCAACAAAACCTACCGGCTGGAAAATACTCCAAAAGTTGTAGGAGGAGCTTCCGCGGCTTCCGGGAAGTTAGCAGTAGAGTTCTATCAGCAGTTCATCGCGGAAGTCGTCCAAGTCAAAGGCACCAAAGAAGCCGAAACGGCCAAGCTATTAGAAAATACGTACCGTCACATCAATATTGGGCTTGTCAACGAAATGGCAAAATTCAGCCATGAACTCGACATTGATATTTGGGAAGTTATCAGAGCGGCAAAAACCAAACCCTTCGGATTCCAAGCATTCTATCCGGGCCCCGGGGTTGGTGGTCACTGCATCCCTATTGACCCCAGTTACCTCAACTATTCTGTTCGTAAGACATTAGGCCACCCATTCCGATTTGTGGATCTTGCCGAAGACATCAATAATTCCATGCCGAACTACGTGGTACAGCGAGTACAAGACCTGCTCAATGAGCACGAGAAATCGCTCAAAGGAGCAGATGTGCTCATTTTAGGTGTAAGCTACAAAGCCGACATCGCCGACCAGCGCCATTCGCCAGCCATCCCCGTCGGACAGGGCCTTGCAGCGAAAGGCGCTAACATCTCCTATCACGACGCGAACGTGCCTACCTGGCACCTCAACGGTGACGTGTTAGACTCCGTAGCTGATGTTGACACCGCGGTAGAAAACGCAGATATCGTTGTTCTGTTACAGTCACACCGTGAATATGATTTAGACACTTTCATTGGCAATGCAAAATTGTTTTTCGATACTCGCGGAGCCACCGCCAATGGTGACGCTTATGTCTTATAAAGCTGAACACTAAATACAGTACCGGATTGGATTATGGTGACCGTTTTCTGTAATAATGGTTCGGTACTGATCCATTGGTTCAGACAACCCTCTAATTGCTGAACGATGAGTCCGTCGGTGATGCATCCCTGTCCCTGCCCCCAGGTGCAGCGGAAAGATCACAAATTTATATGAAACAGGAGCAACCACAAAAGTGGCCGTAAGAATCCGTTTAAAGCGCTTTGGTAAAGTCCGTTCCCCACACTACCGCGTTGTAGTAGCAGACCAGCACGCTAAGCGTGACGGTGCTGCGATCGAAGAGATCGGCATTTACCACCCAACTAAAGACCCTTCAGTTATCAGAATCGATTCTGAGCGCGCACAGTACTGGCTTGGCGTTGGTGCTCAGCCGTCTAAGCAAGTAACTGCCTTGCTGAAGCTGACTGGCGATTGGCAGAAATTTAAGGGCGAAGAATATGACGAGTCCCTCATGAAGCACCCTGCTGAAAAGGAAGCTTTCGTCGTTCCTGAAAAAGGCTCAGTCGTTTTGCCTGAGGCACCAGAACCCACCCCAGAGGCTGCCCTTACTCCAGATGCTGCGGCTGCGGAGGAAAAGACTGAAGAGGCAGCCGAGTAGTGACCATGTTGCAAGAAGCGTTAGAACACCTTGTTCAGGGGATCGTTGATTATCCCGAAGACGTCCAGGTGGATCTACGCAATAATCGACGTGGTGAAATGCTCAGCGTGCATGTGCATCCAGATGATCTGGGACGAGTAATTGGCCGAAAAGGCCGCACCGCTAATGCGCTCCGCGCCGTTGTTGAAGGACTTGCCGGATACTCTGTCCGTGTCGACGTAGTGGATACTGACCGGCGACGTTAGTCTTTGCTGGTTTCAGGCCGTTCAACTGCTTCCGTCAGTTGAACGGCCTGATTATTTATTTGTTGGCCCCGACATATAAAATTGATATCTCAATACACAGACTAGTTAGGGGCCATTAGCGTTGCGGCTGGGAGAACAGTGGATTATAAACGGGACCATCAGCGGTTCGGATGGATACGAAGATTCAAGGCATCATTTCGGCCTGAAACGGAAAGACTTCCGAATCTAGAGGATGCCGGGACAGGCATCCAAAAAAAGGGTTTTTCGCCGCTGGACAATCCAGTGAATAATTTTTATCGGCAAAAATTAACAACTGGTCTTTCTACATTCTATCGTTTTGCACTTCAAAGTAGATCTCTTACTGTTCGTGATACCTTCGCGAAAGCAGCTTCTTCTGGCCGGGAAAGCCTCGGAGACCTACTGGCAGTGTTAGAAAACCTTTCACCGCATTTTGACAGTGAGACCGATCTTGCCTCTTTACAAGAACTTTACGACAGCAGAATCCTCTTAGCCTTAGCAGATTTATTGGCTAATTCTGCTCGGAGTGAAGCTGATACACAGGCTGCCTTGCAACTTTATAAGTTCGTGTTGCATGTGTACGGCGATGAAACCTTTGAAGATCATAACCGACTTCAATACATAGAAGCCCTCAGCGAAGTAGAAAGCTACACGGAACTTAATCGCCTGTGTCAGCATTTCAATATTGAAGATATTGCACCGCTTCAGTGGGATCTACTTGAGATCCAGAAAATCCGTCGAACGTCATCGGATATTGCCTGGCTAAATGCTCTCAATGCACTATATACCAGGTTGAATATGGCATCGGTTCGCTTGGCCAATACTGCAGATTTGCCCTTAATGGATCGATTGCGTTCTAATACACGTCGAATTACCAAAGGGCCAAAAGTTTCAATTTTAATGCCAACGTTTTGCCCAGGCCCTGGAATTCGAACGGCTGTTCGAAGTGTGCTGGATCAGACGTGGCAAGATTTCGAGCTTATTATTATTGACGATGCCTCACCTGTTAGGTATCAACACGTTCTGGCTGAACTAGAGAACATCGATCCTAGGATACGAATAATTCGCCTTTCAGAGAATGGTGGCGCTTATGTAGCTAGGAACGCGGGACTGGCAGAAGCTACAGGCGAATATGTGACAACACACGACGATGACGATTGGTCGCATCCAGAAAAAATTGAATGTCAAGCAACTGAGCTGCTTAACGATTCTGAGTTGATTGGCACAACATCAGCGCACATAAGGGCCACTCCATCGCTTGAGTTCCGGAGAATGAATATTCATGCAAAATATATGCAAATGAACTATTCATCGTTAATGTTTCGTCGCAACATCGTCGACGTGATTGGCGACTGGGACTCTGTAAATCGTGGAGGGGACTCAGAACTTATAACTCGAATCATTGAAAACTTTGGGTCCGATAAGTTGAAAAGACTGCTCGATAAACCTTTGTCTTTTAGCCGAGTGTGGACGGGGTCGCTCACTTCTGGTGAGATGTCTCGAGGCTATTTCGCCAACTCCAGGCTGCTGTACCGCTGGGCATTTCGACAGTGGCATTGGGATTCAAAGAAAATGGGAAAACAGGCCATTCACTTTAGCGGTGAGACTCGGCCCTATCCTGTACCTACGACGTTTGAGTCCGGCCACCGTAATGCAGACCTCGGGGTTTTTGACGTCATTTACGTGACTGATTTTTTTAGACAAGCTAAGTTCGTACCTAGTGTACTAAAGGAGATAACGGCATTAGCTGAGCGTGGGCTCCGCGTTGGGTACATGCACTTACATTCCCCACAAACACAAAGATATGCTGGGATACCTCAAGAGTTATTTCAACTTCAGCTTAACGGCGATGTTACACAAGTTTCACATGACGATGTCGCTGATACTAGACTCCTTATTGTTTATGATGCTGCAATAGGCATGTTTTTAGATGAACTACAGTCAACAGTAACTTCCGATCGAGCCATTGTCATTCACCATGAAGTGCCCACGCTAGCCGGTGGCGAAAAACGCTCTGCCGCTGTGATGACACAGGCCTTATCCAACTTAAATTCGTGTTTTGCCTCCGACTTTGAAGTTGTTGGCACTACAAAAACGGATCAGCAACGCCTACGTGGTCAGGTTCCGTCTAACCGTTTGTTACCGGATCATTTGATATGGAACCTCCAGGTGAGCCGTAAGCCCGGTTCAATTCTTCCTCCCTCTCACACGGCTGTCATTGGTTTTCATACGTACGGTACCCAATATCGATGGCCGGCTAATGAAAATTTGTTCAGAGCTATTTATGTGTCAGACAATTTTGAGACGCGACTATATGGAAATCTTGCGCCGGCCCAACGAAAGTTCAGTGCTGAGAGTCTTGATAAAATCGAGCTGATACATTTTGAGCAACAATCAGAAGCGGAATTTCTCAGGAGCATAGATATTTGGGTGTATCATCCGCATCATCGCCTGCAGGATCAAATCTGGATGCCTGTTCTCGACGCTATGAATGCGGGCAGAGTAGTCGTGTTACCAAAGCGTCTCGAGTCTCTTTATGGTTCTGCTGCTGTTTACGCAGATGTTGACGAGCTAGACGAAACCATAGTCCAGTTAACTCTAGATCAGGATCGCTATATCTATCATGCGACCCAGGGTCAAGATTTTGTAAAGGAGTTTTTCAGCGCAGAAAGCTTTTATGCTCGCTTTTGCGAAGTAATGTAAAGGTTACCCCTAATAGTATCTGGTTTTTGCTTGGTCAAATTAGCGTGTGCTTAGTGCAGAAAACTATGTTGCGTCAATTGGTCTGCAGTTGACCCAGAACACCGGACTTTAGAACGTTTATTAATGCTGCTTCGTTAGCATTAAATTTGGAATAGTAGGAGCATGAAAGTAGATGCTAGAGACTGAACATGCCAGATGGGCAGCTGCGTTGGAACGCGTTAGGGGCATTGAGCACCAATCTCCGTCGCTAAGAAAACGGCGCCGTAAGAAGCCTTTTTCTTATCTGGGACGTTCAGCATGGGCAAGCGTCTCGGGCCATAGGGCCCTTCCCTCTAACAGTCGGCATGACCAATCGGAACCAGGCCTTATAAAAGAAAGAGTTAGTGCTGAGTCGGCACTAATCGGCAAATTTGATGTTGATAGTGAGGTCAGACTAAGAGCCTTCTACCCGAGTAAAAATTTGACACTTCGTTACCAAAAGGGCGGACACCGAAATGGAGTTGACAGGACGGTTCAAGCTTATAAAGCAGTGCATGCACATGCTCCTACTTTGATGCCAAAAATATATGATTATGGGAGCATTCTGAACGGTGACGGAGTTTATCTCGTAGAAGATATAGTGATCGGAGAGCCCGCGACCGGAACCGAGATGCAGACGTTAGTAACTCCTTTGCTCAATCGTTTGACGGAAGTGTATCGGGGTGCCGGGGTAGACTACAAGCCGCTGTCGAAGGTGGTAAACAAGTATTTTAAAAAACGATGGGAAAACTTTGTTCAAGATTACGGCGTTGACGTTCGCTTAGATGAGTCTGTTAAAGATTTAGTGCGTCGAGACGATCGACTCGCTATAAGCGTTAGCCATGGTGACTTAGTCAGATCAAATATCTTAGTAGCGGGGAACGATTACGTTCTAGTGGATTGGGAGTTCGCTGGATTCCAGCCTATTGCGTTCGATTTATCTAAAATACTCCTTACCGTTCCAGACGAAACGCTAGCGATTGAGAATATTTTGAATATTGTGAACACGTTTGCCCAGCAGGGCAAGGGCAATTATTCTTTCACAGAGCAGCTCGCCCTAGCGCATATCCAAAGAATGACCTGGTATGATAAACACTCTGCTAAAGCAGCTAACGCGGGCCGACTGGATATCTATCATAGGCACACGAAAGCGCGTCTGAAATCGGTTGAGAACCTCCTGGGTATAGATTAGAAAAGCAGAATAGCATGCACGAGGAATGTCGCCTGCTCAGAACACATTTAGATTGTTTTCCTCGGGCAACGGGTGGCGTCAATTATCATCTGTACATAGTCTAGAGACCATCCGATTAGTAGCTGCTCGCTATGAACTGGTCGGAATTACCTGCTCATCTGGCCTAGTTGATTACACACACCATACGGTAGTGAAACTCATCAGACCCAAACAACTTCATCCGAGGAAGCACCTTCTGAGGAGAACACAGAAGAGACTGCTGAATAGCGATCATGTTGGAACGACCGCTAGAACCTAAGATCGGTTAGCCCGGTACATACTAATTGTCGCAAACAATGGAGAATCCCTGTCGTGAGTTCATCACTTTTCTCTCGTTTAGCATCCTGGCTAAAGAAGGCAGATGACAGAGGCACCGCAGCGGCCGATGCTGCAACAAAGGAAAAGGGGCCGACGCCACCAGTAGAAACTGTGAAGCTCACTAATCCGGTAGAGAACTACTACCGACATAAAGTGGAACAGGATGTCTCGGTATTCTACCGGTTTGCGCTGCAAACACGTTCACTAGCGATCCGAGATGTTTTCGCGAAGATGTCATCACCCCTCGCCATGGATTTGCAGGACCTTTTTGCAACAATCCAGCGTGCGTATTCATTAGAGAAGACGCAATCTGCAAGGGATCTCCTAGTCCAGTGCTTCGACAGTGAAATTCTACTGCTGCTAGCAGATCTCATAGTTAATACCGCTCGCGAAGACTGGGACACACACGATGCTGTGGTGATCTACGACTTTGTGTATCAGCTGTTTGGATACGAAGCATTTTCTGAACAGAATAAACTGCAGTACGTAGAGGCAGTCCACGAAGTAGAAAGATATGAGCAGGCCACCCGTTTGGCGAAAGCCTTCAATATTAACGAGCTGGCTCCATGTCAGGAAGACCTGCTCGAGCTACAGCGCATCAGGCGCACAGACGATATGCCGCGTGAATGGCTCCAAGCACTAAATCATCTGTATAGCGAACTTGGTATGGCAAGGGTGCGATTTGTCGAAGACAGTTCCGTTCCCTTTATGGATCGACTCGCCCTAGAAACTTCCGAACCTGTAACGGGCCCTAAAATCTCTGTTATTGTGCCCACGTTCTCACCCGGCCCAGGAATACGTACGGCTATTCGCAGCCTCCTAGAGCAGTCATGGCAGAACCTCGAAATTATTGTGGTTGATGATGCATCACCAGCGGAGTATCACAACTTATTCAAAGAGATTAAGCAACTAGATCCACGAATATCTATCCTCCGTCAAAAGGAAAATGCCGGTGCTTACACTGCACGCAACGCAGGGTTGGCAATTGCAACTGGAGAATTTATAACCACTCATGATGATGACGATTGGTCGCACCCAAACAAGTTAGAGTTTCAGGTCAACACTATGATTGCTGACCCCGAAGTTGTTGCTAGTACATCGGCGCATATTCGCACTAGCGAAGACTTAGAATTCCGAAGGCTCAACATTAATGCGCAATTCATGCAGCTGAACTACTCATCGTTGATGTTTCGGAACACGGTCATTGATGAAATTGGTCACTGGGACACAGTCAATAGAGGTGGAGACTCCGAGTTCTTTACGCGACTGCTTGAATACTACGGTCAAGAAAGAGTTGTGAATTTATTGAACCGACCGTTATCGTTTAGTCGCGTCTGGTCCGGCTCTTTGACTTCAGGCGAAATGTCGCGGGGTTATTTTGGATACTCGCGGCTGCTATATCGGTGGGCATTTCGTCAGTGGCATTGGAGATCAACTAAAGCTGGTGATAAAGCCGTTCGAAAAACGGACGTTGGCCGCCCCTATGCTGTCCCGACGACATTTGAAGCAGGAAAGTGGAATGCTGATCTCGGGATTTTCGACGTGATTTATGTCACTGATTATTTGCGGCAAGCAAAGTACGTAAGTCAAGCACTCCAGGAAATTGAAACTCTCAGCGACGCTGGTCTACGGGTCGGTTATGTACATTTGTATTCCCCGGAAACGACCGTTGCTACTGGTGTTCCCCCTAAGCTTTTCGAGTTACAGACCGCTGGTAAAGTAACTCAGGTTTCCCACGATGATGCAGCGGAGACAAAACTACTTGTGGTGAATAGTCCGGCCATTGGGATGTTTCTCGATCAGTTTACGTCCACGATTCAGAGCCATCGCAGTATCGTAATTGACCATAAACTCCCCATTTTGTCTGGCGGAGAACCAAGGACACCTACAATACACTCTGTTGCTCTTCGTAATCTTGATAATTTCTTTAACACGCGATTCGAAATTACAGGAAGTACTGAAGATGACTATGAGCGGATAAAGGATTTGGTTCCGACTCGCAGAATGCTTGCACGTAATTTCCTATGGCATACACACATAAGATCCGAATCAGCTGAAATTTTACTACCAACTGACAAACTAGTAGTAGGTTTCCATTCATATGGGAACATTTATCGTTGGCCAAACAATCCTGAGATTTTCAAAGACGTCTATGTTTCGCCTTACTATGAGACCAGGCTGTTAGGGTACGTGAACCAATCTATTGAAAAGTTCGGTTCGGTGAATTTCGATCAGATCGAGGTATTTGGTCCTGGAGACATGGACGAAACTACCTTTCTTAAAGGTATTGATTTCTGGGTTTATTATCCTCACTATCGATTGAAAGACCAAGTTTGGAGTCACGTGCTGAGCGCAATGCAGGCAGGTAAAGTGGTCATTCTGCCGCCTCGATTAGAGCAGATTTACGGTGATGCCGCTTTGTACTCAGAACCGGAGAAGGTACCTGAAGTTGTTTACCGATATGGTGAAAACTCAACTGCGTATAGAGAGCAAGCGGAATTGGGCCAACGTTTCGTCGAGAATAGGTTCACTTCGGAGCAATACGTTAACCGTGTATTGAAACTAATGCGCTAAAAACATTTATGGTTTAACACCCAGTATCTAATACCTCAGCGGTGGGATGTCACCGAACTTTTTTCTATGGAGCGCGGTAGGCTATATATCGTTGATAAACACTTTTAGGAGAGAGACTTTGCGTTCACGTGTCATCCGTGCGATACGGGCCCGGTTGGGCAAGTTAGGCGATCACCAGAAGGAGCCTACCGCTGGCACTGATGGCCAAACAGAAATCCGTCCTGCGAAGGTAAGTACGCCTGTGGACAAATTCTACAGTCGTTTTATAAACAAGAACCTCACCGCGTTTAATTCCTTCGCCCTTCAAAGCAGATCTTTATTTATCAGAGATTTCTTTGCTAGAGGCGCCTCCCTGGGACGGCACGACGCTAGAAGTCTCTTGTCTGAAATAGATGAGGTCCTCTATTTAGGAAGAGACGATAAAACTGTCTTCGCTCGTGTCGAATACAATCGGCGGATAATTCTGGCATTTGCAAGTTATTTGCTCGATACGGCACGAGAGGATCTCGATACCGAAGCTGGCTTACAATTACTCAGACTCGCGCTTCGGAAATTCGGTGACGATGCGCTTACAGATCACCACAAGTTACAGTTTGTCGAGGCAACAGCTGAGCTCGGACACCATGCTGAGCAGGAAGCGTTAGTAGATCGGTTCGATTTAGAAAATCTCGCCCCCATGCAGGCTGAATTGATCGAAGTGAATCGGATTGCGAAAGAGGGGAGCTCCCCGAACGAATGGATCAACGCGCTCAACCAGCTTTACGCTGCCTGGTCTATGACACCGATTACTCTCGATCGTGACACTTCTTTACCACTTCTAGATCGTCTCGTCTCAACGAATGAGACTAGAGTCCATGGGCCTAAGGTCTCAATTATCATGCCGACATTTTCACCAGATACTGGTATCTTTACCGCTCTTGGCAGTTTATTGAGGCAGACGTGGTCTGATATTGAAATAATCGTCGTAGATGATGGGTCCCCGAAGGAGTTCGACGAGATCTTGTCCCAAGTTGAGAATTTAGATTCGCGGATACGGGTCATTCGTCAGAAGGAGAATGGCGGATCTTATGTAGCGCGGAATGCTGGTCTGGCAGAGGCGCAAGGGCTCTATGTGACTACACATGACGATGATGACTGGTCGCATCCGGACAAAATCGCAACTCAGGCGATGGCCCTGATGAATGATGATGCTGTTGCTGCGGTAACTGTTGGGCATATTCGTACCACACAAGATATGCATTTCCGTCGAATTAATGCAAAACCGCGCCATTTGCAAACCAATTACTCGTCTCTTATGTTTCGCAAGAGTGTCGTAGATAAGATCGGCGGCTGGGACGTATCAAATCGTGGAAGTGATACCGAGCTAGCTGCACGTATAACGCAAAACTTCGGCAAGGCATCTGTAATACATTTTGCAGATAAGCCGATGTCCTTCAGCCGAGTCTGGGATGGATCACTAACTGCGGGTGAAATATACCGTGGTTACTTTGCATACTCCCGGCTATTGTATCGCTGGTCCTTCCGGCAATGGCACCGTGAAGCGAAGAAATCCGGTCACAAGCCAATTTTAGATCCTGCTCAGAAGCGCCCTTTTGCTGTCCCGACAAGTTTTGAACCGAAGAATCGAAACAAAGATCTTGGCCTTTTCGATGTAATATACGTTACTGATTTCAGTAAGCACTCAAGGTACGTCAGCAAGGTGCTTCATGAAATTGAAAGTGCAGTAGAATCAGGGTATCGCGTTGGATATCTGCACCTCAATTCACCTCAGACTCTAAAGCGTGCCGAAATACCATCCCAACTCTTTGAACTTCAGCACGAAAATAAAATCACCCAGGTGGCCGACAACGACCAAGCGGAAACAGCGCTGATGGTGATTTACGATGCTTCGATTGGGATGTTCCTCGATGAACTCAGCTCTTCTGTGGTCGTACGTCATGGCATTGTTATCGAAGACAAGGGGGCGTTCCTTCATGGGGCAGATCGTCGTGAAGCTTCGGATCCGCGAATTGCCCTTGCCCATTTGGATAAGAGTTTTAATACCCATTTCCGGATGGTTGGTGCGGCTCGAAATGAGCAGGAAGATATAAGGCGACAACTTCCACCAGATCGGGTTTTGCCAGACGAATATACCTGGACAACACATATCGATACTCAACCATCTCCGGTAAGAGCACCGAGAAAAAACCCCGTAGTTGGTTTCCACTCGTTTGGAAACAAGTTTCGATGGCCCTCTAATCGGGAAACATTCGAAGTGATTTATTATCTCGACGCCATCGATACCTATTTTTATGGACTACTTAAGCCAGTAAAGTCCGAATTCGGCGAGGATATTATTTCTGACGCTCAGGAACTGAAGAGGTCAGATCATTCACTGAGTGATTTTTTTGACCTTATTGATTTCTGGGTATACTTTCCCAACGAACGTCTTCAGGACCGCCCGTGGGATGCGGTCTTAGAAGCCATTCAAGCTGGAAAAGTAGTAATCCTCCCACGCCGTCTGGAACCGCTATATGGCGATGGAGCATTGTACGCTCGGCCTGAAGAAGTGGCTGAGATTGTGCGTGAATATAGTCAAGATGATGATAAATACAAGGCGCAAGTGAAGCTAGGACAGAAACTTGTGGCTACGTCATTCTCTCGGATGGCCTATGTTTCACGGCTAAAACAATTGATGCAGTCACCGAACGATTAAGAGACTTGGTATATTGCGGTCCGCTAAAAAGGGCTAGGTATTTCCGGTGCAAGCTATCGGACTAGAGACTGCTGGACTCGACGCTTATTGCACTCGGGTATGAGCTAAAAGGAGTCAGGACGAAAGTGGAATCATCCTTATCTCATTCACGTGACATTGGTCATCTACGGCGTGACGATCTACTAAATGACTACTTGCGAATTGCGAAGGGCAGAAGCGATGCTCTTGTCGCAACCGCATTGCGTACAAGATCCGTCAGTATGCGAGATATCCTCGTTTACGGAGCATTACGAACTTCAATGACTTCGGAAGATCTGAAGAAGCGTTTGCTGAGTGACACTGCGGATGAGACACAGATTAAAAATGCTCATCTGCTGGGTGACCTTGGCAGACTCGTTATCTTGCAGAATCAACTTGCGCACGATGATCTTTACGGGGAGAAGTTGCTTTCCCAGGCGCACCGGATCCAACCAGGTGACCAACTTTCCATAGAAACACGAAGAGTCTTCATACAACATCATGTAGTCTCGGGAAACTCTGCGATGGCCGGAACCTTACTTGACCAGTCACCCGACGTTGATAATGAATTTTTTGGTTATCTACGTGCAGAGCTAGACAATCCTTTTGTAGCGGGCGAGAGGGGAAAATACGACAGATGGCTCGAAAACTTTAACTCACTGTTCGAGCATCATGACATAACCCCTGTTTCTTTTAAAGACACAGGTGCATCCCCATTTGATTGCTTAACTACGGATGTGGAAGCAAAAACTCGCGGTGTCGGTTCGGACGATCCGCTAGTTTCTGTTGTGTTAACAACGTATCGTCCGGAAGAATTCGAATTGCAGTCATCCGTTCAGTCGATACTAGATCAGTCTTGGGCTAACCTTGAACTAATAGTGGTCGATGACTGCTCTGGTCCAGAATATCAGGAGATATTCGAACGGATCCGTAAAACGGATACCCGTATCAAACTCCTACATGCACCGGAAAATCGCGGCACCTATGTGGCAAGGAATCTTGGGTACGAAGCCGCTAAAGGGAAATATATAACTGGGCAGGATGATGACGACTGGTCGCACCCAGAACGCATAAGTCGACAAGTAGAATTTATGGAAAACAATTCGGGTTTTATTGCTTGCCGTGTTACTGCGATTCGCTGTGATGAGAATATGGGCCGGTGCCGTATAGGGTTTAAGCCGGTCGTACTGAATCCTTCGTCGCTTATGTTACGACGCGAAGGGTATGAGCGTGTTGGCGGATACCTGAAGAGTCGAAAAGGCGCGGATAGTGAATTCTATTTTCGACTCAAGTCGGTGGCTGGCGGAAAAGTTGCGAATCTGAAAGAGCCCCTGAGTGTAATTAGGATTCTTCCTGACTCCTTATCTCGGGGCGATTTCTCGCCAGGATGGAGACACCCTGCACGTTCATCATTCAGATCGGCTTATAGGTATTGGCATCGCCATACCTCTGCTGACATGTTGAATATCGCCACAGGATCGGCTCCACCTGTAAAGATCCCAAAACGATACAGCGCAATTCGCTCCTCGGACCGGTCAGAACCGGTTGATGTCGTTTTTGCTGGTGATTGGCAACGCTATGGCGGACCACAGAAATCCATGCTCGAAGAGATCTCTGCGCTTAAAGATGCAGGTATGCGGGTCGGAATAATGAACTTAGAGGCGGCACGGTTTATGCACGAAGGTCCGTCTGAACCTCTGAATGACCACATACAAAGCTTAGTTAATAATGGTGCTGTACATGAAGTATTCTTCGACGATGACACTGATGTGCGCCTATTAATTTTACGATACCCACCAATACTTCAGTTCTTTAGTCATGGCGAGACAAGACTCAACATTCAAGCTATGGTCATCCTTGCTAATCAAGCCCCCTCCGAGTTGGACGGTAGGGACATAAGATATTTGGTCGAAGATTGCCATGCCAACGCTACGAAAGCATTTGGTGTTACTCCTCAATGGGTTCCGCAAGGTCCTCAGGTACGTGATTTCCTTGAGTTATATCTCGATCCGCCAGCACTAGCTGATTTTGATATGCCTGGGATTCTTAACCTGGATGAGTGGTGGCGCAAGCGTGTCTGGTATCGAAGTACTGTGCCAGTGGTTGGACGCCATTCACGTGACGATGTTATGAAATGGCCCGCAGAGAGAGAATTAGTAGAGGAGATTTATCGTACAGACGGGGCATACGACGTTCGCTTTATGGGCGGACACAGAGTACCGTTACGTTTACTCGGTACAAAAAGAACCCCAGCAGCTTGGACGGTTTATAAAAAAGATGGACTGCCCGTGCCCGAATTTTTGTACTCATTAGATTATTTTGTTTTCTTCCAGCATCCTCGAGCGGTAGAAGCATTTGGTCGCGCCATTTTAGAGGCCCTTGCCTCGGGTACCGTAGTTATACTCCCAAAACATTTCGAGAGAGTCTTCGGAAAAGCAGCCTTGTACGCCGATCCAGATGAGGTACACGATAAAATTTTCGCGTTGCACTCTGATTTCTCCAATTATCAAGCGCAGCTTCAACGTTCTAAAAAGACGTTAGAGGAAAAATTCAGTCACTCTTCATATAGAAAACTTATAAGCAGTCTGTTAACGGAGAACAGTCATTAAGGAGCGAATAGCGTATGCACTCAAGAGACATAGTTTCCTTAGTAGTCGGCGCTGCTATCGGTGTAGTCGGTATCCTTGGGACACTTCTAGGGGCCCCGGAAGTCGGGATAGTAGCACTTCTAGCTTTAGGGGTTTTAATACTAGGGGTGCTAGTTTTGCAACGACGTCAATTGGCTCGTATCCAGCAACGGACGCTTTCCATACTCAATTCTCGTCCTCCTGCAACAACACAGGATAAACAAATTCAATTGGATCCTGACAATACTCGGCGCGATATGGCTATCTCGACTAAGAAAATAGTCGGATTGCTGCAAGCTCAACAAGCAGGACTTGATACCCTGAATGCAAAAGTTGAACAAGCTCTGAGTCAAGAAAATCCTTAGTTCTTGTTGTCTCCGGTTTTATGCGGTACGTGCGGATTGTGAAGTCGAGGCTGCCGACCCCACAATATTGCAGATGCTTCCAGGCTATTATTCGAGATCACTCTTGGCTGTCTAATTGGTGGTTCCCCGAGCATGGTGCACAAAACGTTTCTAAATATAAGTGGCTGATATATTCGATGTTTCCCGTGACTCAAACCCAGTTGTCAGCACTATCTCCTTCAGTTCATCGATCAGTGTGCTTTCCATAACGCGAGGCATGAAATTATTATGGTCGGCGTTTCTGAACCCCCTCGAGTGTTATGTATACAGCACCTATGTTGTCAGTTGCTTGGATTAGCTGACGGTTTGATGCACCGAAATGGGCTGGTCGCTCACTCTTCAATCATCGCCTATCCGCGGCGATATAATGATTGAGGGTCCAAACTTATTTATCGTTTTGAAAAGGTCTTCCTTTGACTAACAGAAGCTGGGATGGAAACGTACGGGTTGCACGAATTGGCAAGCCCCATGGAATCCGTGGAGAGGTGACTGTAGAGTTATTTACTGATTCACCAGAAATCAGGTTCACTAGGGGCAATGTATTTGCGGTTAAAAAAAATTCAGCGGGGGCCGAATCGTATCCAGAACTGACTGTCGAAAAATCCCGTTGGCATAAGAACATTCTGCTAGTGAAGTTCACTGAGTTTTCAGACCGCAACACAGCCGAGTTATTACGTAATAGTGAACTCTATGCCGAGCCGGAAGAATCAACCGAAGATGACGATAGTTGGTACGCTGACGAACTCATTGGCTTAGCGGTTCACCAAGACAGTACCGATACTTCTATGATTGGTGAAGTATCGAATCTCATTACTGGACAAGCGCAGGATCTTCTCGAAATCCGGTTATTCGAGGGCCACGAGGTGCTCGTTCCTTTCGTGGAAGAAATTGTTCCGGTCATTGACGAGGAAAACGGCGTCGTCATCATTACTCCGCCAACAGGCCTATTGGAGCTGAACCAAGAATAATGCGTATCGATGTTATCAGTATCTTTCCTGAGTATCTCGATGCTCTGAACCTTTCGCTTCTTGGTAAAGCTCAAGACGCTGGACTACTAGAAATTAACGTTCATGACCTACGGGATTTTACGTTTGATCGGCATAAAACGGTGGACGATACACCCTATGGTGGTGGTGCAGGCATGGTCATGAAACCTGAACCCTGGGCACTAGCTTTACAAGAGGTGCTGGAAGCGTCACCGTCCAAGGAACAACCGGTGCTGATTGTCCCGACCCCGTCTGGCGAGGTTTTCAGCCAATCCGGTGCACAGCAGTTAGCGAAGTCAGAGCATTTGGTGTTTGCCTGTGGTCGTTATGAGGGTATTGATGAGCGGATGTTTCAGTGGGCCCGCGAGCATTTCTCGGTGCGGTTGATGTCGCTGGGTGACTATGTGCTCAACGGGGGAGAGGTAGCAGCACTTGCTATGGTTGAAGCGATTGGCCGGCTTGTACCGGGAGTCGTTGGAAATCCTGATTCTTTGGTCGAAGAATCCCATAGTGATGCTGGTTTGTTGGAATATCCGGTGTATACCAAGCCGTCGTCGTGGCGGGGTTACGATGTACCCG
>DEPX01000077.1:24528-28373 GCA_002358975.1 Micrococcaceae bacterium UBA3381
AGTTGTGTCTACTGGGTGTTGGATCTGCCGTGGGGGATCGTTTCACCAACGGTAGACACCGGGGAAGTAACTTCATGTTGCGCCTCGAAATTTTCCACCGCAAGCCAGCGAGCTTGCTGAGGCATGTGGGCGACCTGCGGCGATCCACTAGGAGTTGACTCCATGAATCTTATTGAACAGCTCAATCAAAAAACTGTTCGCGATGATGTCCCAGAATTTCGTCCGGGTGACACCGTTGCAGTTCACGTGAATATTGTTGAAGGTAAAACTCAGCGTATTCAGGTTTTTGAAGGCTACGTACTGGCTCGTCAGGGCACCGGCGTTTCGGAAACCTTCACCGTCCGTAAGACTTCATTTGGTGTAGGCATTGAACGTCAGTTCCCAGTGCACTCACCAATCATTGACAAAATTGAGGTCAAAAAACGCGGCCAGGTACGTCGTGCCAAGCTGTACTACATGCGTGACCGCCACGGTAAGGCCGCACGTATCCCTGAAAAGCGCAACTAGCTGCTAGCCGTTTATGACGGGATCGTCATCACAACAGCGGGCTGGGCACTCCACAAAGAGTAGCCGGCCCGCTGTTGGCGTTAACCGGTGGGTGTGGATCACCCTGATAGTACTAATACTGGCGGTAGCCGCAGTGTTTGGGCTGCGTGCCTATAACTTGAATACCTATACGATCCCGTCGGTTTCGATGCAGCCTGGTCTACAAGTTGGTGATCGCATAGAAATTGATCCGGATGCATATGAGCATGCTGCCCCACAACGCGGTGACGTTGTGGTTTTTGATGGTGCCGGTAGTTTTTCTTCCTACCAGTCAGAGACCTCGTTTAAACGCGTACGAGACAATGTCCTAAAAGTACTTGGTATAACGCCTGAACAGCATGCGGTAGTCAAGCGGATCATAGGGGTGGCAGGCGACACAGTGGAATGTTGTGACAGTTCAGGACGGCTTGTTGTCAATGATGAGCCACTTGACGAACCGTATCTGGCGGAACCTGAGCGACCAGCGTCTTCAAGCCCGTTTAAAGTAGAAGTGCCAGATGACAGAGTGTTTTTATTGGGCGATAACCGGTATGATTCGATAGATTCGCGATCGCTGTTGGGCGCTCCAGGCGGGGGTATGATTCAAATAAACAAGCTATATGGACCGGTGGAAACAATACGATGACAGCAGCACGCAGGGGGCGTGGACCAGCCCGAAGTTCCGGAGGCTTCTGGAACAGTGTAAAAGATATCTTAATCATTATCGTGGTCGCCGTTGTGATCTCATTTGTGATCCGGACGTTCTTTTTCCGGGCTTTTCTGATCCCCTCGGGTTCAATGGAGAATACTCTGCAAATCAATGACCGGATCTTTGTGAACCTTATAGTCGATGAAGAAGATCAATTGAAGCGTGGAGATGTTGTGGTCTTTGAAGATCATGAAGGATGGCTGCCACCATCAGATTCTAAACCGAATCCTGTTTTTCAGGCCTTAGAGTTTGTTGGCCTGTATCCATCCAACGCCGAACAACACTTGGTAAAACGCATCATAGGGTTGCCAGGAGATCATGTGACCGTGGATCAAGATACACACCAGTTGGTCGTCAATGACACTCCGATTGATGAACCTTATCTGGCTGGCGATATCGATGGTTCAGATATTGATTTTGATGTGACCGTACCTGATGGAAAAATGTGGGTCATGGGGGATCACCGTAATGAATCGGGCGACTCTCGTGCCCATATGGATGGCCCTAATGACGGGTTTGTCGATATTGATACAGTCGTTGGTCGGGCAGAAATTGTTGCCTGGCCACTGGACCGCTGGGGTTCGGCAGGCTCTGATGCTCAACCATTTGAACAGGTGCCGGAGCCCTAATGGTACAAGTCCCAGACTTTTCAGTTGAAACTGTTCTTGCAGATTCCTGTGGCGGCACTGTCATCGCCGGTATGGATGAAGTTGGTAGAGGAGCCCTGGCTGGCCCAGTGGCTGTTGGTGTAGCTGCCGTCGACATTGTTCTTGTTGAACCTTTAGAAGGTCTTCGCGACTCTAAACAACTGACTGCACTGCAACGCGAACGGATGGCCTTAGCTATACCGGCATGGGCAACCACCGCCGTGGGCTGGTCCAGTGCTGAAGAGATTGACGCCTACGGACTTTCAGCAGCGTTAGGGCTGGCCGGTAGACGCGCATGGCATGAGCTGATTACCACAGCCAACAGTGTTCCCAACGGACTAGTGCTCGATGGTAATGCTATGTGGCTGCACAACGCTCCTGAAACCCTTACTGAGCTGTTAACTCCCGTAGAAACTGACATCGTGTTACAAACCAAAGCTGATGCTACTTGTGCCACTGTCTCGGCTGCTGCGATCACCGCCAAAGTGGCCCGCGATGCGCTAATGGTCCAGCTGGCGGAACAACATCCAGCGTATGCTTGGGACAGCAACAAAGGCTATGGTTCTCCTGCCCATCGGGCAGCTCTGACCAGTCATGGAGTGACACCGTATCATCGTCGGTCATGGAATCTGGTACCTGATGCTCTTCAAATGCCACTACTGTAATCGTCACTTCACAGACAACCAGAAACAACTACGATGTGAGGCATGACCGATCCCGATGATGAATTGGCCCAATATGCTGCCGATCAAGAACTCAACCTTTACAAAGAGTATCGGGATGTCATTGGTCTGTTCCGGTATCTGGTGGAAACAGACCGAAGGATCTACCTAGCTAATTCAGTCGATCTTATAACCCACCATGAAGATGGTGCGCCATACTTTGAGCTGTATCTTGATGATGCGTGGGTTTGGGATGTGTTTAGAATCTCTCGATTCATCCAACGTGCCAGAGTTCTGAGTTTCCGAGATATCAACATCGAAGAGCTCCCGAACTGGGAAGATCCCGATATGCCAGTCGATGGGCCGCACGTACCCCCGTTGACTGAATAATCTTTATATCACGCCCGTTACCACTCGCGGGTTATCCACAATTTGTGTTGGCCATGCCGTAGCTGTGTCCTGAGTCTGTCAAGATTGCAGCGGAGGTGAGGCCTAATGACTACCAAACCCTCACATGCAAATGCACACGAGTTGGGCAAACTTGGTGAAGAATACGCGGCCGAAGCCCTGGCTAACGCCGGCTACCGCATCCTGCAACGCAACTGGCAGACCGACAGTGGTGAAGTCGACATTATTGCCTATCACCGGCATCACCTGGTGGCTATCGAAGTAAAGACTCGCAAAGGTACCGGATACGGGGACCCGCTGGAATCGGTCACCGCCCATCAGCTGAGGCGTATCCAACGAGGCCTACTGGATTATAAACAAACGGTTTACCCTCAGTACGTACACACCCCAATCCGAATCGACCTTGTGGGCGTAGCGGTAGACGAATATGGGGAGTTTGCCGCAGAACTACTGCAGGACGTGATCTGATGACCCCGGCTCACCAGTCTCCTGTAGTACTGAATATCACCTCAGCAACGAGAATCGGCAGAGCGTTCAGTGTGGCACTCAACGGTATACAGGGACAGCTAGTTACCGTTGAAGCAGATATTGGAAACGCCCTACCCGGGTTCACCTTGCTCGGATTACCAGATCAAGCCTTGCACGAAGCAAAAGACCGCATCCGTGCGGCAGCCCGAAATTCCGGACTGGAACTTACCCGCCGACACCTGACAGTAAATCTCACGCCAGCATCACTGCATAAACGAGGTTCAGTCTTCGATCTAGCGATCTTGATGGCAGCCTGGGGCGCAGACCATGCCATAAAGCAGGAAACCGGACCGGTATTTTTAGCTGCACTGGGTCTTGATGGGACACTACAAGCTGCACCCGGGATCTTGCCCGCAGTTATGGCAG
>DEPX01000077.1:28396-31735 GCA_002358975.1 Micrococcaceae bacterium UBA3381
AGCCGTAGAAGCCGGTTATCACGACATTGTGGTGGCCAAATCATCCGAAACCGAAGCCAAAATGGTACCTGGAGCCAAGGTACGCGCCTATGAGCATCTATCCCAAGTCGCCTACGATTTCGGAGCGCCAGTGGATCCAGTACGGGCTGCCAGAATCCAGCAGCCCGTATACCCAACCAGTACAGCCCCGCCATCCAATGATGTAGATCTAGCTGAGATACAGGGACAACATGAAGCACGGTGGGCTCTAGAAATCGCAGCAGCCGGCGGGCACCACTTACTGCTAGAAGGCCCACCAGGTGCTGGCAAAACTATGCTCGCACAACGACTGCCGACCATTATGCCCCCGATGGACCCTACTACTGCTTTAGAATCTGCAGCCGTGCAATCCCTCATCAACGGAGCCACTACAATCCATTCGCTGCGACACCAGCCGCCATTTCAAGCCCCACACCACTCGACCACAGCTACAGCATTGATTGGCGGTGGCGCCGGCACAATCCGTCCCGGGGCAGTATCGCAAGCCCACGGGGGAGTGCTCTTTCTAGATGAAGCCGCCGAATTCAAACGCCCCGTACTGGACACACTGCGGCAACCGCTGGAAACAGGCAAAATCATATTACACCGAGCAAAACAGACCGTGGAATTTCCCGCCCGTTTTCAACTCGTGATGGCCACTAACCCTTGTCCATGCGGTTACGGCTATGGCACAGGCAAACAATGCCGGTGTAGCTCATTACAGCGACGACGATACGCTGCAAAACTCTCCGGCCCGCTAGTAGACCGAATAGACCTACAAGTCACTGTAGCCTCACTGACAGCACAACACTTGACATCTATAACACCAGCCGAATCATCAACCACTGTAGCCAAGCGAGTAAGCAGCGCTCTTCAACGCGCCAAGCAGCGACTTCGTCCCTACGGCTTGAGCCGCAACCATGAAGTCCCGCTAAAACTCTTCCAGACACCACAACTACGCATCACCAAAGAAGGCCAAAGCATCCTTGAAGATGCCGTTGACACCAAACAAGTTTCTGCCAGAGGCTACGGGCGTACTATCCGAGTGGCCTGGACCATTGCTGACCTACTAGCAGCAGAACGGCCCACAGCCGAGCATATTGATATGGCCCTGTACCTTCGCTTAAATACCGCAGGAGGCTCCTATGGAACAATATGAGCTTCGTTGCGCCAGGGCCGGGCTGAGCCAAGTTATTGAGCCAGCAGACGCCATAGGCACCATGGCGACCAAAACTTGGGGCCCCAGAAGGTTGCTCGAAATCATCAAAGGCAGCACACCTACACAACAAGAATGGACAGAACTGACCGGATACTCCATAAACGATGCAGCGTTTAGCAGTACACTCCAAAAAAGTCTTGGCCCTGCAATATCTCGGTGGCGGCGGCGTAGAGACTACCTCAAGCCGGAAAAGGCGCTTGCTTATATCACTAAACTCGGTGGCCACTTCCTTATCCCGGAAGATCACCAATGGCCGACTGCGCTCGCAGACCTACCTATGACCGAGCCACTTGGTCTATGGACCTTAGGAGATAGAGCCATACCACCACTGGAATGCGCGGTTAGTCTTGTCGGTTCACGCGAGTCAACTAGTTATGGTCTAGCAGCTACTGAAATGCTGGCAACAGCAGCCCGTAAACTGGGAGTTGCTGTGGTATCTGGTGGAGCCTATGGCATCGATGCCCAGGCACATCGTAAAGCTCTAGACGCAGCCGGTAGTGGTCTGCCCACGATTGCCGTTCTTGCAGGCGGATTAGATCGCCTATATCCTGCAGGCAATGTGGAACTACTCCGTGAGATCGCCGCATCCTGTGTACTAATCTCCGAATTGCCACCTGGGATGCGCCCGAACCGTTACCGTTTTCTCAATCGCAACCGCCTCATCGCAGCCTTATCAGCAGCCACCATTGTGGTGGAAGCACGGTACCGTTCAGGGGCACTAAGTACAGCTAACCATGCCCATGAGATTGGGCGTATTGTTGGAGCTGTTCCCGGGCCTATTGATAGGCCAAGTTCTGCTGGTTGCCATCGGCTTCTCAAAGAAACACCTGCGTTGTTGATCGACGATCCGGTAGATCTCGAAGCAGTCTTTAGGCCGCTTGAAGCTGTCACCAGGTCATCCTCCGAACCGACTGAGAGTCGTCCATACGATTTCTTGGACGTTGAAGAAATGCTGGTTTTTGAGGCCCTCCCAGTCAAAGCCCGCACCAACATTGAGCAGCTGTGCAGTATTACCGGTTTAGCTGTTCCCCGTATAACCGGCATTTTGACTAAACTGGTACGACATAATTTGGCAAACCTTAGTGACACCGGTTGGCGAAAAAGCGCAGTTATCGGAGGGTAATACTTTGTCATTGGTCTGATTCATGCCAAAGTGACAGTATGAGCGCCAACATCTCATCTCAAGACGCAGAACTCATTGACGAATACTGCCATCACTTAGAACATGAGATGAACAGAAGTAGGCACACTATCCGGTCGTATCGTTCAGATTTGATAGGTCTTGCTTCCGATTTGCAGACAACGACACCGGACTATGAAACGCTATCACCGGTATTTAGCGCCGTTACCTTAGAGCAGCTGCGGAATTGGCTGGCACAACTAACTCGGCACGGGATGAGCCGAGTTACCTTGGCACGTAAAATCACCTCGGTTCGACAGTTTATGTCCTGGCTGGTACGACAAGGTATCCGGGAAGATAATCCGGCCGCACGTCTATTAGCCTCAAAGACAGCTTCGCATTTGCCCGATACACTTTCGCAGGCCCAAATCCGGGAAGTCCTTGAATATCTGCAAGCTCGTTGTGAAGAAACAGAAGGTACGAAGGCTAATCCTTTGGCACTACGAGATTTAGCCATGGTAGAAGTACTGTATTCCACCGGCATTCGGGTCGCGGAGCTCGAGGGGCTCGATATCGACGACATTGAGTTTTCCCGGTCACTGGTCAAAGTGACTGGGAAAGGTAATAAACAGCGCATGGTGCCACTGACCGTGCCAGCAGTGAAGGCCTTAGACGCATGGTTGACACGTGGTCGGGCACAGTTACTAAGTGAAAAACACCAGACACCGGCAATCTTTCTCGGATCGCGCGGAAGACGAATCGGGGCACGCCAGATCCGAGACATTGTGAATCGCCTATTTAGAGAGCTGGGCAGTACTTCGGCATCCGGTGTGCACGTGCTGCGTCATACTGCCGCAACCCATCTTCTTGATGGAGGCGCTGATTTGCGCTCGGTCCAGGAACTACTTGGCCATGAGTCTTTGCAAACTACTCAGCTATACACACACATCTCGATTGATCGTTTACGGCAAGGTTACAACCA
>DEPX01000077.1:31803-40248 GCA_002358975.1 Micrococcaceae bacterium UBA3381
TCAGTCGAGTTTAGTGGTCTTGAGTAACGTTATGTTATTTATCGTGGCGCTGTTGGCTATAACGTATTCGATCAGGCATAATGGTTCCTGTCAGATTATTCGAGATCCAAATTGAGTGGTCGTAGGGGAAGACGTACCGCTAGCAATGGAGGATCGGAATGTCTGGCATTGACGCACGAGGTGTGCTTTACGTGCACTCTGCCCCTGCAGCCCTCTGCCCACATATTGAATGGGCAGTCGGGGCTGCTATGGGTGCCCAAGAAAAACTAGAATGGGAACCGCAACCTGCAGCTCCTGGAACATATCGGGCTGAGATTAACTGGGTCGCGCAACAGGGCAGCGGCGCAAAACTTGCTTCGTCACTACGAGGCTGGGCTCATTTGCGCTATGAAATTACCGAAGAAGCTTCTGAAGGCTCCGACGGTTCACGCTGGTCTCACACCCCAGAACTGGGCATCTTCCATGCGACTACGGACGTTACCGGCAATATCATGGTCTCTGAGGACCGTATCCGCTATGCATACGAACAAGCCAAAGGTGAGCCATCAGCCGTGTTTCACGAGCTATCACTTGCCTTGGGCGAAGCATGGGACGAAGAACTTGAACCGTTCCGTCAAGCGGCTGATGGTGCCAATGTCCGCTGGCTGCACCGTGTAGGTTAACGCCGCAACGATCCTTCATAGCAACAACGGAGGGTCATTCTCATGTGTTGGGAATGACCCTCCGTTGAGTCGATTAATTTCGCTTAGTAGCTTTGGAATGCCACTACTGAGTTGTGGCCACCAAAACCGAACGAATTACTTAATGCTGCGATATCGCCGTCTGGGAGTTCTCCGGGCGCGCCATGGACAACATTCATTGGGATATCAGGATCTTGATTATCCAGGTTGATGGTCACTGGAGCTTTGCGGTGATGCAGTGCCAGCACGGTAAAGATGGCTTCAAGGGCACCGGATGCGCCTAATAGGTGGCCAGTCTGAGACTTTGTGGCAGAGACCTGGACATTGTCCAAGTGCTCAGCAAACACCGATTTCATGGCAACGTACTCAGGGCGGTCGCCAACCGGGGTGGAAGTCGCATGTGCATTGACATGCGAGATATCAGTGTATGCAAGTTCCGCGCTTTCTAAAGCAGCACGGAGTGCACGTGCAGCACCATAACCTTCCGGTTCGGGTGCGGTGATGTGATGTGCGTCGGAGGTAACACCGGAACCGGCAAGAACGGCATAGATTTGGGCGCCACGGGCGCGTGCATGTTCTTCAGACTCAATCACCAGAGCGCCAGCACCTTCACCAAGGACAAAACCGTCACGGTCAGTGTCATAAGGCCGAGATGCGGCTTGTGGATCATCATTGCGTTTCGATAATGCTTGCATGGCAGCGAAACCAGCAATAGGCAGTGGGTGAATCGCAGCTTCTGCACCGCCGGTTACAACAACATCTGCGTCACCGGCTTCGATAAGTTGACGTGCGTTATGTACGGCTTCGGTTCCGGATGCACAAGCGGACACGGTTGTCATAGCCCCACCGCGGGCGCTGAGGTCCATTGAGATGGCTGCCGCTGCACCGTTTGGCATCAGCATGGGTACGGTCATTGGCAATACGCGGCGTGGGCCACGTTCCCGAAGATTATCCCAGGAGTCAAGCAGTGTCCATACCCCGCCGATACCGGTTCCGAAAGCTACGGCAAGCCGTTCTGGTTCGACGGTGTCACTGGACAAGCCGGAGTTTGTCCAGGCTTCTCGGGCGGCAACCAATCCCATTTGTGTGGTCGGGTCCATGCGTCGAACTTCGACCCGCGACAGCACTTCGGAAGGATCGTTGCTTAGCTGTGCTGCAAACGTTACTGGCAGGTTGTATTCTTCTACCCAGTCTTTTTCAATTGGCCGCGCACCAGAGGTACCAGCCAAGGCGTTAGCCCACATGGTCTCTACGTCGCCACCGATTGGGGATGTAGCTCCAAGACCGGTAATTACGGCTTTACGGGTCATATCCAATGCCTCTATTTGTTGATGGCCTTATGTGGCCGAATGGTTCATGAATTGTGAGGAGGCGGCCTGCGGGGCCGGGAAAGGTCCCGGCCCACCGCTCATGGCGGACGCTTGTGGTCCGGCCGGATCCGTTAGGCGTTGGCGATAAAGTCGACAGCATCCTGAACGGTTTTAAGGTTTTTGACTTCTTCATCTGGAATTTTCACGTCGAATTTTTCTTCGGCGTTTACCACGATGGTCATCATCGAAATGGAGTCGATGTCTAGGTCTTCAGTGAAGTTTTTCTCTAGCTGGACTTCTTCAGTTTCCAGACCGGTTTCTTCGTTGACAATTTCGGCTAGGCCGGAGAGGATTTCATCTTTGTTAGCCATGAGCAGCTCCTTATAAATCGGCGTGCAAGCGTTCAGCTGCACTTGTGTACTATTTTCTGGTCGGTGCAGATCGGTGACTTATGGCAGTCGAATGACCTGGGCGCCGTAGACCAGCCCGGCACCAAAACCAATTTGTAGGGCCAATCCACCTGACAGTTCGGGTTGTTCTTCTAATAGTCGGTGCATGGCCAGTGGAATGGATGCGGCGGAAGTATTTCCCGCATCGGCGATGTCGCGTCCGATAGCGACATGGTCAGGTAGTCGAAGTTGTTTGGCGAATTCGTCAATGATGCGCATATTCGCTTGGTGTGGCAGAAACGCTACGAGATCTTCAGGTCCGACGCCTGCATCTGCCAGGGTTTGTTTGGCCACCTTGGCCATCTCCCAGACTGCCCAACGGAAGACGGATGGGCCTTCTTGACGCAGAGTTGGCCAAAGGCTGCCTTGGCTACCTGGTTCTGTGATAGCCGTGGGATCGCCGGTTTTTTCGACTTCCTGGATAATGTTTCGCATTTCAAGACTAGAGCGGGTTAGACGGATCATATCCCAATCCTGGCCTTTGGAGCCCCAGTTAGATTTGGAAATGCCGGCTTCCTCAGCTGCACCAACGACTACAGCTCCTGCGCCGTCTCCGAGCAAGAAAGAAATGGAACGGTCAGTTGGATCTACAAAGTCCGAGAGCTTTTCAGCGCCAATTACCAACACATAGTCAGCCATTCCTGAACGAATAAGGGCATCGGCCTGGGCCACACCGTAGCAGTACCCTGCACAGGCTGCCGAGATATCGTAGGCCGGTACGGTGATATCTAACTCTCCTGCAATCAGGGCAGCTGCTGACCCCGTCGGGTAGGGGAACGTTACAGTAGAGATGATGACGGCGCCCAAATCGGAGGCTTTTATACCTGCGCGTTCAATTGCCTGTTTTCCGGCACCCAAGGCCATATCTACTACAGAAGTATCTGCTTCAGCGCGCTGACGTGTGACAATGCCGGTTCGCTGTTGAATCCATTCATCCGAAGAGTTGATCGGACCCGCCAGCTGATCATTATTGACCAGGTTATTCGGACGGAACGCACCGACGGAAAGTACGCGGCTCCCGGTCGTCGGGGTGTATTGTTTCAAACTGACTGTGGACACGATTGACCTTACGCTGAGATGTTCTGGGTATGTTCGGCGATAAACTCGTGAGCTTTATCGAGATCTTCCGGTTTTTTGATCGCCAGGGTCTTGACGCCCTTCATGGCACGTCGTGCGATACCTGTCAGCGTACCGCCTGGCAAAAGCTCTATCATACCGGTTATACCTGCCTCAGCCATAGTTTGTTGGCATAAATCCCAGCGGACTGGTGAAGTGATCTGGCCAATAAGCCGTTGGACAAAGGTTGTGCCAGATTCGACCAATTCGCCATCATTATTTGACGCTAGTGCAACCAAGGGGTCGTGGGTGTCAAGCGTCTGCGAGAAAGATTCCAGTTCAGTTACAGCCGATTCCATATAATTTGTGTGAAAAGCACCGGCAACGTTCAGTTCTATAACGCGGGTCTTTTCCATGGGATTTTCTGCCAGAGCTGCTAGCGCTGTTTTCGACCCTGCAGCAACGACTTGCCCGCCACCATTCACGTTAGCCGGGGTGATATCCATGTCCTTGAGGTAATTGATGACCTCGTCTTGGTCACCACCAAGGACAGCAGCCATCCCAGTTGGCTCTAACGCTGCTGCGGCAGCCATACCTTGGGCACGAACCCGCACAAAATTGAGCGCATCAACAGGAGAAAACACTCCGGCAAGGCCGGCTGCAGTAATTTCACCTACTGAGTGGCCTGCGGTCACCCAGCTGGCGGAGTCCAGCTTATCTGTACCAAGTGCCTGTGCGGCGAGTAAGCCAGCAGCGACAATTAACGGTTGGGCCACTGCCGTGTCCTTAATGGTCTCCTCATCCGATGTGGTGCCATGCGCCACCAGATCCACATTGGTAGCTTGCGACCACTCATTGAGGGTGTCAGCGATACCGGGCAGTTCCAGCCACGGTTCCAGGAATCCTGGGGTCTGAGAGCCCTGTCCTGGGCACACGATTGCGAGCATAGGCTTAACTCTTCCAAATTCTGCGGGTATAACCAGTCAAGGTAGACCACGAGTATTGGCAATGTTTTTGTAGGAAACCTACAAGAACAACTTACACTCTCCCGGGCGCGATATTGAGACTAGTCATTGTTCTGGCTGATTTAAGACGTTATCTAGTCTACCTGTCATCAAGGCAACTTGTAGAACATATGCATCTCTAGGCGATGTCGGGTCCCAACCGGTGAGCTCTGAAACGCGTTTCAAACGATACCGAACGGTATTGGCGTGAATGAATAGTTGCCGTGCGGTGGCTTCTAATGAGGCACCGGATGTCGTATACACATCTACAGTTTCTAATAGCGAGTGCCCCGCTTGTGCCAAGGGGCGATAAACCTGGCTTGTCAGCGCCGCTCGTGCTGTGGCGTCACCATTGAGGGCACGTTCGGGTAGCAATTCAGCAGCCGAAACGGGTCGGGGAGCGGCTGGCCATGCAGGAACTGCAGTAAACCCTTCTAAGGCCTCTTGTGCTGATAGCGGAGCATCAACCAAGGAATCTACGATGCGGCCGTAAACAATCGGTCCACTAGCAAATCCACGTTGGATGGTCCGAGTGTCAGCTTCGATATCGTTGACAGAACCGAGCACGATTGCCAGTCTGTCGGATAAAACACCGATAAGAATCTCTAGCTTGGCACGAGCGGCGATTTCACGTAGCTGGGCTACAAGCTGTGGTTCATCCAACTGGTCCGGGTGTCCAACCATGACAGTAATACCGTGGGTAGATTTCCAGCCGGCAGCTGCAGCTCTTGAACGGATTTCATCGGCCCGATCACCGGCTAAAATGGAGTCCAGCAACAGCGCTTCGAGCCGTGCGTCCCAGGAGCCTCGGGTTTCGGCGGCTCGGGCATAGACTTCAGCAAGTGCGAAAGCTATTTCGCGTGAATAAAAGACCACTGCATAACGTGCCCCTGCTTTGTCAGCGTCAGCCACGATAGCAGGAAGTTGAGCTTCTACGACGTGCAATACCGTGCGCAAAACTTGGACGGCTTGTTGCAATGAGACTGTGCGGGACAGTTCGGATGGTGCGTTGCCGAAGACCGAAAGCAAGATACCTTGTACTGAGGTTTGCACGGTCTTTTCACTGTGTTCAAACCAGTCTGCGAAAGTGCTCAAACCTTGTTGGGCGATTTGACCGAGGCTAGCGCGTTGATTGGCGGGCAGTTCACGGAACCACGGTAACGCAGTATTTAGCTGATGTAGAACAGCGGTTTTTAGCTCGCCTAAGTGTGCTCGTACCGCGGCTTTGGCTTCGGTCGAGATCGGTCGGGGAAACTTGGTTGGCCAACTATTCATGGGGTACCAAGGTAATCACGTTTACGCAGTATCGCGGGGGTTTCTGCAATGTCAGGCATCACTGACCTATCGTAGCGTAGGCATAACATCCGGTTAACGACCGCAGGGTGCTGGAAAAGTTTCCAGCACCCTGCGGTGAAAATGCAATCGATGGTGGTTAACGTTTAGGAGTCCCCACCGGCGATTCCGGTAGTCCCGCGATTGACATCGTCGAGACCGTATTGGGCATATGCGGTGGAAGCAGTGCCTTCAGAAACATTGCCAGATTTCTCTAGCATCTGCAGTGCACGGACCACCGCGGAGTGCGTATCAATCTTGAAGTAGCGCCGTGCTGCGGCACGGGTATCAGCGAAACCGAAATCATCGGCACCCAGGGTCGCAAACTCGTTTGGCACGTACTGGCGGATTTGGTCTGGCAGCATTGTCGTAAAGTCGGTGGTTGCCACAATTGGTCCCTCAGTATCAGCCATCACTTCAGTGATGTATGGAGTCCGAGGTTGGGCATCTGGATTTGTCAGCTGTTCGCGTTCTGCGGCTACTGCATCGCGGCGCAGTTCGTTCCAGCTGGTAACCGACCAGACATCAGCCGAGACGCCCCAATCATTAGCCAATACTTCGGCGGCTTCAATAACCCATGGCAGCGAAACGCCAGAACCAAACAGGTTGACCTTTGGTCCACCAATGTCGGATTTGGAGTAACGGTAAATACCACGCAGCAGCCCGTCGACATTGAGGTCTTCTGGCTCGTCCTGGTGGGTGATGGGTTCGTTGTAGACCGTTAGGTAGTACATGACGTTGCGGACATCATCGCCCAGATCGTGATCGCCGTACATCTCATAGAGACCGTTGCGCATAATATGTGCGATCTCGTAGGAGAAGGCAGGATCATAGTGCTTCACACCGGGGTTGGTGCCAGCCAGAATTGGAGATTGACCATCCATATGCTGGGTACCTTCACCGGCCAACGTAGTACGACCGGCTGTTGCACCGATGACAAAGCCACGAGTGAGCTGGTCAGCTGCACCCCAGAAGCTATCGCCGGTCCGCTGGAATCCGAACATCGAGTAAAAGATGTAGATCGGTATCATGATCTCGCCATGAGTCGAATATGACGTGCCGGCAGCGATCATGGCAGAGGTGGCGCCACTTTCGTTGATACCGACATGCCATAACTGACCTTCGGTAGATTCCTTATACGACAGGAACAATTCACGGTCCACAGACATGTAGTTCTGGCCGCGAGGGTTATAGATCTTGGCGGTTGGGAAGAACGAATCCATACCGAAGGTACGAGCCTCATCCGGAATGATCGGCACAATGCGCTTACCAATGTTCTTGTCGCGCATCAGGTCACGCAGTAGTCGTACGAAAGCCATAGTGGTAGCAATCTGCTGTTTACCTGAGCCTTTACGTGCGTGCTTATACGTGGATTCAGGTGGCAACGGCAGCGGGTCGTACTTCTTGCGACGTTCTGGGACGTAGCCGCCAAGTTTCTTGCGACGCTCTTGCATGTACTTGATTTCCGGAGCATCGGGCCCCGGATGGTAGTACGGCATAGCGTGGGCGTCTTTTTCAATTTCTTCGTCTGAGACCGGAATGCGGTGACGGTCGCGGAAGACCTTGATGTCGTCGATGGACAATTCTTTCATCTGGTGGGTCGCGTTACGACCCTCAAATGATGCGCCCAGACCATAGCCCTTAATAGTGTGAGCAAGAATAACTGTCGGTTTACCTTTGTATTCGGTGGCTGCTTTATAAGCGGCGTATACCTTCTTATAGTCGTGGCCACCACGCTTCAGGCCCCAAATTTCATCGTCGGACATATCCGCAACGAGTTCTTTTGTAGTGGATGAACGGCCGAAGAAGTGTTCGCGAACAAACCCACCGGATTCGGCTTTGTAGGTCTGATAATCGCCATCTGGAGTTTCGTTCATGATACGAACTAGCTCCCCGGTGTCATCGGCTTCTAGGAGTGGATCCCACTCACGGCCCCACAGTACTTTGATGACGTTCCAGCCGGCACCACGGAAGGAAGCTTCTAATTCCTGCACAATTTTGCCGTTACCGCGAACCGGGCCGTCCAAGCGCTGCAAGTTGCAGTTAATAACAAATGTGAGGTTATCCAATTTGTTGTTTGCTGCAATATGGAGACCACCACGAGACTCGGGTTCATCCATTTCCCCGTCGCCCAAAAACGCCCAGACGTGCTGGTCCGAAGTGTCCTTAATGCCGCGGTCATGAATGTACCGGTTGAACTGAGCCTGGTGAATTGCATTCATCGGGCCCAGACCCATGGATACGGTGGGGAACTGCCAAAAATCGTCCAGCATCTTCGGGTGCGGATATGAAGGAAGGCCGTTCGGCGCTTGCGATTTTTCTTGGCGGAAACCATCAAGCTCTGCTTCAGAGAGCCGACCTTCCAAAAACGCCCGAGCATAGTTACCAGGGGAGGAGTGGCCCTGGAAGTAAATCTGGTCGCCACCGCCTGGATGGTCTTGGCCGCGGAAGAAATGGTTCAAGCCCACTTCGTATAGGGTCGCTTGGCCAGCGTAAGAGGAAATGTGGCCACCCACACCAACGCCTTCGCGTTGAGCGCGCTGCACAATAGCAGCAGCATTCCACCGTAAGTAGTTGCGGTAGCGGCGTTCTAATTCTTCATCGCCGGGGTATT
>DEPX01000077.1:40270-44182 GCA_002358975.1 Micrococcaceae bacterium UBA3381
GGGTTCTTGGTCGTCGGGAATGGTGTTGACATAGTCGGTGGTAGTAACCATTGGTACGGCAACAGATTTTGTGCCGGCGCGCTGCAATAGCTGACGCATAATGTACTCGGCACGTTCGGTGCCAGCAATCTCTACCAGGCTGTCAAAGGACTCGATCCACTCAGATGTTTCTTCGGGATCTTTATCGGGTGCGTGGTCGGTCAAACCACTTCGGATGTCATAGCTCTCTTCAGCTGTACTCACAGTGACCTCTTTCTTGTTCTAACGACGTTTTGTCACATCGTTTTCTTGGCGCAGTCGATCGTTTGGTGTGATCGAATGCGTCACGTTAAAGGGATCTCAAAGGGATTCTACCCCTGACTGGCGCACATCACCGATATTCGATTACTCCTTTTAATTAGTTTGCAGAATAAATCATGACGTCCTGAGATACAGTACGATGTCCACGTGTTGCTAATAGCTCAAGAATTTTGAAAAATAGAGTAACAGCGTATGGAAAAAGGAGTGTTGTGAGCAACTCGTCGTCTGGAGCGAACCCAGATAACAATCACTATATTGGCGAACTCGAACTGGCTGTTGGAAATATTGTCCAAGAGCTGGGGTGGGATGAAGATATCGACTTCGAGTTCCGTAACGGGCTTGAAGACGCCCTCGGTGAAGACTTCCTTACGGAAGACGATCAAGAGCCTGTTGATGCAGTACTCCTATGGTGGCGAGAGGATGATGGCGACGTCACGGACCTCACCGACGCGCTAGAAGACGCCACTACCAATCTGGACGAGGATGCACCGATTTGGTTACTCGTGCCGCGAGCGTCGCAACCAGGACATGTTTCTCCATTAGACGTATCTGAAGCCGCAAAAGTCGCAGGATTCCGGACTACGGTTTCCGCTGGTGTTTCAGAGGATTGGCTCGCCACGCGTCTCGAACCTGCTGTGGCACACTAGTGCCCACTCCTGAGTTACGAGATCAGTTTGGTCAGTCGTGGCCATTTCCACCAATTGCCGGGCCGGATGACCCAGGTTGCGATAAAACCTGGTTGATTTTTATCCCGGGCGCTTATACTCCGGTGTGCATGTCCGAGCTTGCGGCAGTTGATGAGCTTGCCGAAGCGTTGTCTGCTGAGTATGTCGCTGTGCGCCTAATCGCGCCAGACGCGGCACCAGTGTTACGGATGGTGGCTGACCAAATGGGGCTGAACGTACCGTTTCTGAGTGATTTTTGGCCGCATGGAGCTGCGGCACAATACTATGGGGTATTTGATGAAACCACCGGCAGGCCGACGCGAGTCAGTTTGCTTGTGGATCGTGCAGGTACTGTTCTAAAAACTCTGGCTTCTACTAGTGGGAGCCGAAAAATGAGCGATCATCTCACCGTTTTGCACAATGAAAAACAATAGGCTATTATTAAATCTTGTTGCGCAACGCAATGGGTCTTTAGCTCAGCTGGTAGAGCAACTCGTTTACACCGAGTAGGTCATCGGTTCGATCCCGGTAGGACCCACAAAATCGAAGGCCTGAATGCAAGAAAGTTGTTCAGGCCTTCTTCTTTTTCGTAGCTACACAGTGCTGGCGCGATAACTTACCGGTGGCGCCTTACCGGTAGTAGATGCTTCTGCCCTAAAAGTTGCCGTTGCGTTTGAGACTTCTTCTCTAATTATGGCCAAGCGACTTTGACCTGACTTGAATTACTGTAAAGGCAGTCGTATTAGCGGGATGAATGTTGCGAAGCATTCCGACCCTGACTAGTGGCTGACGATACGTGCGGGATAAGTGCACATTGCTCGGACTACAAGCAGGTATAGAGGTTTCTTTCAGGATTCATAACTAACCTGTTGTCGAGGTTTGTAGGCAAAAGCAGAAAGCGGAATCTAAGTTTAATGACCTCAGCTACGAAGAAACCTGAGAATAAGTCAGCTGGACCGGCCGATTCGCGGTTTAGGCCAGATATTCAAGGGCTGCGAGCGGTCGCAGTAGGTTTAGTGCTGCTCTACCACGCGGGGATAACATGGATACCCGGCGGATTTGTTGGGGTAGATGTATTCTTCGTTATATCTGGTTTCCTGATCACAGGCATGCTGGTCCGCCAGTCGATGAAACATGGCCGGATAGATTTAGCTGACTTTTATGCCCGTCGTATCCGTCGTATTTTGCCTGCGGCAACAGTAGTACTTATTTTTGTCGCAGTCGTAACCTTAGTACTCTTGCCTCGCACCCGCTGGGACAGCATTGGCACTGAGATCATTGGCAGTGCACTGTATGTAGTGAACTGGGTCTTTGCCCAAAACACCGATTATCTCAATGCAGAACAAGCCGCTAGCCCATTGCAACACTTCTGGACGCTAGGTGTAGAAGAACAGTTCTATATTGTGTGGCCCGCGCTTCTGCTCGCCTTGCTATGGATAGCCTGTCGCGGACGTAAACAAGAAATCGATACTGAAGCCCAACAGCAACGGATCCGCAGGTTCCTACAGGTTGGCGTAGTACTTGTCATCGTTCCCTCCTTTATCTGGTCGATCTACTACACCCAGACGAACCCGGCGCCGGCATACTTTGTCACGTCAACGCGCCTGTGGGAATTGGCAATTGGGGCTGCCATTGCGGTGTTCGCAGTGCAGCTTGAGCGTGTGCCGGACAAAATTGGCTACCTATTGCAAATTAGCGGTCTCGCCGCCATTGTAGCTGCGGGAATTTTCTTCTCCGGAGGCACGTCCTTCCCTGGCTATGCAGCGCTCTTACCCACATTAGGTTCGGCTGGTGTCATCATCGGAGGTATGTCCGGAAGAGCCACCAAAGGCTTCGCAGTGCTGCTAAATGGCCGAGGCATGCGCTGGATCGGAGATCTATCGTATTCCCTATATCTATGGCATTGGCCGTTGGTAATCTTTGCTACATATTTATTGGGAGGCACACTACCGGTTGGATATGGCCTCATTGTCGTTTCAGCGGCCGTAATTCCGGCATGGTTGAGTTATCGATACATCGAACAGCCGTTTAGAGACTGGCAACGGCTTAAAGAAAAATCAACACGAGCCTTACGCGCTGGTGGATCTCTGATGGCAACGACCGGAGTCTGTGGCATTGTTGTGCTGGTTGCAGCCAGTCAATTAGCACAACAAAATAGCCAACCACTAGCAACGGACGGGCCTGTGGGAGCAGAAGTCGTTGAGGACGAACCAGGCGCAGTTGAACCAGTCAACGAGGTAGAGGCGTATAGCCCAGATGTCACGGGCGCACAAGATGATCTCGCAGATATTTACGACGACGGTTGTTTTACCAGTGAGTCAAGCTCAGATATTGAATCCTGTGTTTACGGGGATGAAGATTCAGACTACGAGGTCGCTTTAGTGGGGGACTCCCACGCCGCACATTGGCTTCCTGCTTTAGAAAACATTGCGGACGAGAATGGTTGGAAGCTGACAACATACAATAAAAATGCTTGTGCTTTGAACTCAGTGCCAGTGGAGTACAACGGCAGCCATTACGAAAGTTGTGACGAATGGGGCGATAAGGTTCTTGATGAACTGACCGGATCAGACGCCCCCGACCACGTCATTGTTAGTGCCTCGTCATACCCGGCTGCCGATAGCTCTGAAGTCCCAGACGGAGTCGAGACTGGCGACATAGACGAAGGATACGCCGATGTGTGGACCCAGATCCAGGACGCCGGTGTTGGTCTGACAGCAATTCTTGATACGCCGCGGTTGCAGTTTGATGTACCAGAGTGTGTTGCTGTCAACCAAGACAACCTCACAGAATGTACCGAGGAGCGTGGTGACGCCCTCGATGCAAGTGCCTACTATGACATGAAAGACGCCGCCGAATCCTCTGGGACCGATACGGTAGACCTAACGGATAAGTTCTGTTCCTCGGAATCCTGTTCGCCTGTCATCGGCGACGTGCTGGTATGGCG
>DEPX01000077.1:44290-47047 GCA_002358975.1 Micrococcaceae bacterium UBA3381
AAATAATCTCGTCTCATCTCATCCCCTTGTCATGGGACGTTAAGGACCGTATAGTAGCTACAAGTGTTAGGCAACCCTAACAAAATAATAGCTTATGGGAGTTTTCGAATTCGTGATTCTTTAAAGTGTCCTTCTTTGTCGATTCTGGTTTCCTCTTTTGCCTGGATCGTTGAGGGAGGCTGACGGTGAAGTTGGTGTTGTTGCCAATGACCAAATCACCGGTGGTGTTCGTTGCTGTAAGAGACGGACAACGCAAAATAAACACAGCGTTGGGGACCGAAGAATAGTTCCCAGGCTGTGTACCCACCCCAGGAGAACCTGCCTGGTGCGGGATCATGTGGGCTCTGTGAGCAGCGCACATGTTTTATGCCGGTAGACGGCGCACATGCATGTATCACCACAAGCGCAGCATGTGCGTCGTTTATCTTTTTTTGGGCTCACACGGTGCACAATAAAAGAAGGGCCATGTAGGTTTAAGAAAACGAAGGAGTATGCCGTGTTCGAAGAGCTCATACCAGACCAACCCCGTCAAAACCTGCGCGAGTTCATCGACACTCTGCACGCCGGCGGCTATAAGGTGACCGAGGGGCATACTCCAGATCCAGATCTCATTGATCCGATGGGAAAAGCTGTTGAGACCTGGCGCGAAAACTATCCCTATTCGGAGCGGTTATCCCGAGAAGCCTACGAATTAGAAAAATATCGACTGCAAATTGAGCTGCTGAAGCTACAATATTGGGCTGAAGACACGGGCCAAAAAATCATTGTCGTTTTTGAAGGCCGTGATGCTGCGGGCAAGGGCGGTACGATTCAGCGCTTTACCGAGTATATGAACCCGCGTACCGCACGTACTGTGGCCTTGAATAAACCGACGGAGCGAGAAACTGGCCAATGGTATTTCCAACGGTATATTAATCATTTTCCCACGGCAGGCGAGATCGTGTTGTTTGACCGGTCCTGGTACAACCGTGCTGGTGTAGAACGCGTTATGGGGTTCAGCAATGAAGGTCAGTATGACACGTTCATGAACCAGGCACCGGTCTTAGAAAAATTGCTGGTTGATGATGGGTTTGCGCTCATCAAGTTTTGGTTCTCAGTTACCCAAACTGAACAACGGACCAGATTTGCTATCCGGCAGTTAGATCCGGTGCGTCGCTGGAAACTCTCACCGGTGGATTTGGAGGCTCTGGACCGGTGGGAAGCCTACACTGAAGCTAAAGAGTTAATGTTCCTACACACCGATACGGACCATGCCCCCTGGATAACCGTGAAATCCAACGATAAAAAGCGTGGCAGACTCAATGCGATGCGCTATTTTCTGAGCCAATTCGAATACGAAGGCAAAAACCACGATGTCGTTGGGGCACCAGACCCGCTGATCGTCATGCGGGGACGTGACGCAGTGGGGGACTAGCACCATTCTTAAAGTTATCGGGCGTACCGTATCCTGTAATACGGTACGCCCGATAGGTTTATGACCCGTTAGGTTTCGGTGGGTTTAGATCCACATGGCCGGATCGACATACTCTGTGGGATCGACAGCGGGTTTGGCTTCTTCTTCACCACGACGGTGCCGGATTTTTGCTGGGATACCTGTAGCAATGGAATCTTCTGGGATATCTTTAACCACGACTGCATTGGCACCAACAGCACTTCGTGCACCGATGACTGCTGGGCCTAAAATCTTCGCACCGGCGCCTACCACAACTTCATCTTCCAGAGTCGGGTGGCGTTTTTTCTTCTCTAAAGATTGCCCACCCAGCGTGACCCCGTGATACAGCATCACGTCGTTGCCTATCTCAGTGGTCTCACCAATGACTACACCCATACCGTGGTCGATAAAGAACCGGTGGCCGATATCAGCCCCGGGATGGATTTCTATACCGGTAAGGGCCCTGTTCAGTTGAGATAGCAGCCGTGCCGGAGTTTTCAGGGGTTCTTTCTTCCACATCTTATGTGCGATGCGGTGCATCCAGATTGCGTGTAGACCGGTATATGCGGCAGCAACCTCAAAGGTACTGCGTGCAGCGGGGTCTCGGTCTTTTGCAGCCTGAATGTCCTCTCGGAAGCGGCGTATGATTCCCAAAGTGTCCCTTTCCAGAAGAAATGTTGTTGTCTAGCCCAACACAGTGCATTCGGAATTTATTCTCTGTACTGGTCAGACGCGGGTTTTAGGCTTAAATGATGCTGCCTTCGGTACCAATGATACCGAGGGCAGCACAATAAATATGAGAGTTAGCCGCGAATATCTTCGTAGAGCACGGTGGAAATGTAACGTTCTCCAAAGTCAGGGATGACCGCCACAATGAGTTTTCCGGAGTTTTCTTCCTTCTTAGCTTCATCTAGAGCAGCTGCGATTGCTGCCCCGGAGGAGATGCCACCCAAGATGCCTTCTTTAGCGCCTAGCAGGCGAGAATTTTGGACAGACTCTTCTAGCGTGGCGGCATAGACCGAGGAATACAGTTCGGTATCAAGTACCTCTGGGACGAAGTTTGCCCCGATACCCTGAATTTTGTGTGGTCCAGGTTTGCCACCGGACAAAATAGGTGAATCAGCAGGTTCTACGGCCACGACTTTGACCTCGGGATTTTGTTCCTTGAGGTAGCGACCTGCTCCGGTGAGGGTGCCACCGGTACCAATACCGGAAACCAATACGTCGATTTTGCCTTCTGTGGCGTCCCAAATTTCTGGGCCGGTGGTGTTGTAGTGAATATCGACGTTGGCGGGATTTGCGAATTGCTGTGCCAGGATTGCGTT
>DEPX01000077.1:47140-47726 GCA_002358975.1 Micrococcaceae bacterium UBA3381
GGGGTCAGTACAATTTCGGCACCGTAGGCGCGCAACATTACGCGTCGCTCATTGGACATGGTTTCTGGCATAGTCAACACAACACGATAGCCGCGTGCTGCCCCAACCATAGCCAGTGCAATACCGGTGTTACCGGAGGTACCTTCTACAATGGTGCCACCTGGACGAAGTTTGCCGGCTTTTTCTGCGGCGTCAACGATGGCGACACCGATGCGATCCTTGACAGAATTTGCTGGGTTATAAAACTCGACCTTAACGGCGACGTCAGCCGGGAGGCCTTCTGTCAGTCGGTTCAGACGGACCAGCGGGGACTGGCCTACGGCTTGGGTTATGTTATCGAGCATTTTTGCCATCTGGGAATCATCCTTTTCGGGTGCAAACTATAAAACAGAACTCAGTTAACAATAAGAGTAAAAGTCAAAGGACGTAATCACTTAAGCCACGCAGAGTAATGTTCGCGTACATTGGCCAGTTTGGGGTTAATTACGACCTGACAATAGCCCCAAGTGGGGTTGCGCTGATAGAAGTTCTGATGCTCTGGTTCTGCCGGCCACCAGGTAGCGTTTTCTTCGATGGTGGTCACAAT
>DEPX01000077.1:47807-48126 GCA_002358975.1 Micrococcaceae bacterium UBA3381
CGGTACTGCGGCCCAACATCAGCACCTTGGCGATTTAACGACGTGGGATCGTGCGAGGCAAACAACATATCTAAAATAGTGTCTGCGTCAATAACATCTTCATCGAAAGTAACCTTGACGGCTTCTGCGTGACCGGTTGCACCCGTGCAAATCTGTTCATACGTTGGATGCTCGACGTTGCCCCCAATGTAGCCAGCTTCAGAGTCGACGACGCCGCGAGTCTGTCGATACACCGCGTCCTGACACCAAAAACAGCCGCCACCAACGATAAGCGTGCGAAGACTCGCAATTTCTTGATTTTTGTCCTGTTGCTCCATGG
>DEPX01000133.1:0-3533 GCA_002358975.1 Micrococcaceae bacterium UBA3381
GCCGGTGCCAAGACCTGGACGGTGCGTGCCCTTGCTGAGTTCGTCGCTATCGGTGGGCGCGGCCCCATCCTAGTCGGCTCCGCATCCACGATCGCCGACGAACTAGTGCGCTGGCAAGCCGAAGCCGACTTGGATGGGTTCAACGTCTCGGCGGCCGTGCGACCAGCGGATCTTCAGCGAGTGGCGCACTATCTCACCCCGGAACTGAAACGCCGCGGACTACTACTGCCACGCCCAGACACCCCCACAACACTGCGTCAGACTATGACAGGCGCCGGAGCTCAACTTGCCTCCCACCACCAAGGCGCACGGTTCCGCCACAGTTGAAGAATCGCTACTGGTACGTTGACGAAGGTTTGAAACCAGAGGAGGAACGAACCACAAGTTCCGGGGCTATTATTTCTCTGCGCGGCTGAGTGCGCCCTTCGAACCGTTCTGTCAGAAATTGCATCGCCAACCGCCCCATCGCATTTCGTGGCTGATTCACACTGGTCAGTCCTGGACGTACCGACGCCGAGAGTCTGGAATTGTTATATCCTACCAAGGCGATATCTTCTGGAACTCGTAGACTGGCATCCCAGGCAGCTCCCATGATATCCACGGCGATTCGATCGATAGCCACAAATAGTGCCGTAGGCAGAGACTGGATCATAGTTGCACAAGCTGAGGTGAACGCTGTGATCATACGATACGGAAAGTGTTTCCGAGACTGATCGGCCGCCGAAACTATCCAGCGATAATCGATTCCCGCCTGCTGCATAACACGCTCATACGCTTCGCGGCGTGCCTGTACAGCGGCACGCGATGAGGTCGCGACAAATCCAATCTGCCGGTGACCTGCATCAATGAGATGCTCGACCGCCAATGTTCCGCCCCGCTCATCATCATTATGGATCACATCAACAAGATCGCCAGCTGCACTGGGGCGCCCGACAACCACTACAGGCCTACGGCGTGCCGCGTCATCAAGAACAGTTTGAGGTACCTGCGACGAGATAACGACCAGTCCATCAACCCCTAGTTCGAGCATGCGTTGCATACCGCGCATGAGATGATCCGGATCGCGCCGACCGTGAGCCAGCAGCACTTCGTAGTTGTCCATAGCGGCCGCATCTTCAAGACCGATCACCACATCGGAGTTATAAGCGCTGGCAATATCAGTGGTCACTACCCCGATGAGCCGCGTCCGGCCCCGCACCAACGACCGTGCCCACACGTTGGAGGTGTACCCAAGATCTGCTGCCGCTTGAAAGATTTTCTGCTGCGAAGCGTCACTCACCCCGGATTTACCTGATAGGGCCAATGACACCAGGGATTTTGAGACACCCGCGGCACGAGCAACATCGATAATCGTGGGCCGCGAATAACGTCTCGCTGAGTTGGGCTCCATAGCCCAGACTTTAGCACTGCCACAACCCTGTGCGGTGCTAAACAATGTCCAATTTTGGAGAATATTTGGAACGTTCCAAAATGTGTCTGGAACGTTCCAAGATGTTCATCTTTCGGAAATACTCGCGTCAACATCGGCTTCTAGGTTCGAAGCTATGAGTTCATTGACCACTTCACTCCACGCTACCAACACCACTGGGACAGCCCTTCCGATATCCGAATCGCTACCGCGTCTCTCCGTCCCGCACGCTATACTCTTAGATTTTGGCGGCGTAATCTTCCGAACTTCAAAACACGCCAATGGGCGCGACCGGCTGGCGCAACTCTATGAACAGCTCCTGAATGCTGCAGGTTTTAACATCCGTGCGATGCGGCTCCGTGAAAGTATCGATGCGGGTCTTACCGCTTTGAAACATTGGAAAAATGCTTCGAGCCGTAGGCTTCGGCCGCGAGAACTTAGTCAACGCGAAGTCATCGCCGACTTTATGGTCTCAGATCTGCCCGACGGGCCCCGTGAACTCCTGGCCACACACGCTGCAGAATTAGTGAAACAACAGAACCTTTTGATTTCCGGACATGAGCGTCGACCCGGTATCCGCAAACTCGTGTCCAAATGTCAAGAGCAGAACATCTTGCTGGGGATCGTTTCCAACGCTCACTCAGGGGCCAGCCATCGTGAAATTCTCCAGCAGCATGGCTTGCACGATGCCTTCGATGTCCAAATCTATTCTGATGAGGTTGAAATCCGGAAGCCGCATCCGGGCATGATTCAGCTGGCCGCCGATGCACTAGGAGTGAGCCCAGAACACTGCTGGTATGTCGGTGACACTCAAGACCGAGATGTCATCGCCGGACGCCGCAGTCAGGTCGGAGCGGTCATTTTAACACGCTGTCATCACACGGACACTCCCCCATTTCCGGTTCGTGATCGCCCCGATGCCGTGTTTGACACACCCGCCGGTATCGTCAAGCTGCTGGAATACGCCCAAGACCCGGTCGCGTCCTCCGTTTCACCGCTCAAAGACCAGGCCAATGTCGCTGCAGCTAATCCACAGCAGGTAGCGCTGTTGATTGATCACGGCGGTGTAATTTCCACCTCTGAGCACGACCCTGTCGCACACCAAGGCTTTCTTCATGAACTGGCCGAGCTTCTGGGACCGGCAGTCAACGATGATAATCCAGCCGACATCGCCCAACAGGTCTTGGACAATGCGATCACCGGTCACAAAGCCGCTAAAGCTACACGCCGTGACGCCAATGACCATGTGGAAGTCACACCGTTGGTCTTCTGGGGTACCTACGGGGCCATCGGACAGAACGCACAAGTCACCGCGCTGTTGCGATCCCAGGCACATCGGCTCACGCTCAGTTGGGGGCAGGCCAAGTCACGTCGAGTCATACGTAGTGGAATTCCCGCGCTGTTACACTGGTGCGCCGACCACAGCTATCCGGTTGTCGTTGTTTCAAACACTATCTCCGGTGCTTCGGTTCGAACTCAGTTAACAGATCACGGTATTGCCGACTACGTCACCGCTGTGGTGGCCTCTGATGAATTTGGTCTGCGCAAACCTCATCCAAATATCGTGCGTGCGGCATTGGCTATCGCAGATACTGCACCGCAGTCAGCCTTTTTTCTAGGCGACAAACCAGAAAACGACGCGTCCGCTGCAGCACAGTGCGGTATCGGCCATCGAGTGCTCGTAGCAGGCGGCTCCACCAGTCATACCGAACTAGCCGCAGCCGTCACAGACGGCACCGCCACTCATCTCATTGACGAACCTGGTGACCTACTCACCCTGATGCAGCAGTTTTCAACTACACACTCTTGAACAGCTAACTGCTCGTAATCTCTACCCCACGAAACTCACTGCAGAGGAAGAGCTTTTCATGACTACCACCAATGAACGCACCGGCCAGTTACGGGGCGCAGGCAACGATGGATCGTGTAAACACTACGACCTTAGTACCCCTCAAAAGTTGATGATCTTTGTCCTGTCTATGGCCTTGTTCGGTCTGGCAAATATTCTGTTAGAGATCGTCCCGGACGTGCATATTGGGCCGATCGATTTTTCCGTTTCATATTTCGTCTTCGTACCGCTGACAATGGCGGCGTTGTTCAGCCCATTCTGGGCCGCCCTGGGCGC
>DEPX01000133.1:3594-12020 GCA_002358975.1 Micrococcaceae bacterium UBA3381
TTGAAGGCTTCCTACAAATGTTTCTGGCAATCTACATCGCAGGTTCGGTTATCCGTAACCCGCGCAGCCGTCCGCAAATCATACTGGGTGCGCTGCTTGTGGTTTTCATCGACAAACTGCTGTCTGCGGTTGTTGATCTGGGCAAAGTCTGGATCGGGGTTGAAGAAGCAGAATACGTTGAGGGGCTACCCGAATCCATGCTGGTTTTAGAAGGCTTAGGTTTTGGGATCGATATCCTCATGTCGGGGGTACTCTTCGGGATGGTGCCTGCGCTATGGCTGATCCCAGCACTGCATGGCAAGATTGAACCACTGATGGGAATGCGGCCTCGCGTACCTGGCGAACCATTCCCGGGCAGAGCACCAAAATCTGGTTTGTTCATCGGTGCGGTCGTGCTACTGTCCATCGCTTCATTCTTCTTCGCATTCCTTGAAGCCTGGGACGTCAGCGTTGGAACCTTCCAACCAGAATTCCTCGAAGAATACGGCAACGGATTCGTCTGGTTTTCGGTCATCGCCATCGTCATTGTGACAGCTCTGACCATCCTGTTCTTCCGCAAAGCCCAACACAACGCCGATCAGAAAGTCGACAACTAAATGTCCAACGCTCCTGCTATTTCCTTGCGCGATGTTTCCTTCCGTTACCCTGGCGCCACCGAAGATACGCTTCGTAATATCAATCTCACCATCGACACCAGCGACTTTGTCACCGTGGTTGGCGGCAACGGCTCGGCCAAGACGACTTTGTGCAAAACCTTCAACGGGCTGGTGCCCCACTACTGGAATGGCGAGTTCGCCGGAGTAGCCGAGGTTTGTGGTATTGACACCTTCACTTCAAATGTTGCTGAACTATCATTCCGGGTCGGCTACGTATACCAGGACTTTATGAATCAGCTCGTTCGCCCCACGGTACGTGATGAAATCTCCTTTAGCCCCATCAATTTCGGCATGGCAGACCATCGGCAGCGCACGACCGAAGCAATGGAAATGCTGCGCATCACGGAATTATCAGATCGCTTCGTTTGGCAACTTTCAGGCGGCCAAGCCCACCTGACCGCGCTGGCATCAGTACTGGCGATGCGCCCAGACATTATCGTGGTCGATGAGCCGGTTGCCGAACTTGACCCGGCTCGAGCGTTGGAAATTTATCAACGCTTAGAGATATTGAATCAGCAGCACGGCATCACGGTGGTGACCATCGAGCACCATGCAGAATTTATCGCCCAATTCGCACGCTCCGTGGTCCTCATGCACCAGGGATGCCCGGTTTGGCATCTGCCGGTTCAAGACGCTGTGAACCGATCGCATGAACTAGCTGAACATGGTATCCCTGCCCCACAGGTCGTTCAAGCTGCCCAACGGCTCGGTCACGAATTTGCCCCGCGAACCGTTCGAGAAGCCGCCACGCTCTTGGGACCTACACCTAGAACTGCTGTGCAAGAGCACGGTAGCGTTGTTTCTCAGACCGGTTCGCAACAGCCTGTGGTGGCACAAACCAAAGCAGTACACCACGGTTATCGGACGGTAAAATCGAAACTTCAGCCGGTACTGCACGGAGTGGATCTCTCCGTTTATCGTGATGACCGAATTGCGTTGGTTGGTGGCAACGGGTCAGGAAAAACCACGCTGCTAAAGCTCCTTGCGGGCATTCTGGTGCCACGAGAAGGAGAAGTAGAGATATGCGATATCAACACCCGATCGCGTTCAGCGGCCCGTCTAGCAGAACACGCCGCCTATTTATGGCAACAGCCCCAACAAATGTTCCTGAAGGAATCGATTCAATCCGATATTGCACTGTATCCCCATGAACGTAAGATATCCGGGTGGCAACAGCTTGTCGAAGACACCCTCGCCAAGGTGCGGTTGACGTCGTTTGCTGACCGTGACGGTCGAACACTTTCAGGTGGTCAACAACGCCGGGCAACACTCGCTATCGGTTTGGCTATGCGACCGTCCGTTTTGCTGCTGGATGAGCCTACGGCCTCGCTAGACATTGTCAGTCGAGATGCGGTGATCCGCATGCTCGATGAGCTGTCTGATGTGATTGCCTGTTCGGTGGTCGCAACCCACGACATGACGTTGGTCTCGGAATGGGCCACCAGGGTCATTGTCTTGCGCAATGGGACCGTCGCCGCTGACCTGACACCACGGGAACTCTTCGGCCACCCGGACCTGCTTGCTCAGGCACATCTTATGCCACCGCAAATCACGCAGCTGGGTCAAGCTGTCGGCATGAACCCTATGCCCTTATCAGTCGATGAATTCGTCGCTCGGTTCCGCCGAGACGACACAGCTATTTTGGCCAGTTCCACAACGCTGGGAGCTGAGTCTTGATGACACGAAAACAGCACGATGTTCTGAGCATCGAATGGATCAAACTTGAGCTCATTCGAACCGCATATGCCACTCGCGGCGGTCTGTTTTCCATGATGGATCCTCGCGCGGTGCTCGTATGGTATCTTATCTTAGCTATCGCTCCCTGGTTCACCCACAACCTCACCGTCCTGAGTGTTTTCTTTATCTTCGGAGTAATATCAGTAGCCCTTGCCAAAGTTGGCCCCCTGATTCTCGGGCTCTTTGTCTTTGGGCTGCTGACTGAAACGGTCTATATATTTATCGCAGCCTTATTTTTTGGCGGAGACTTATCCACGATTACGGCACTGACTGAGCTGACTCTGAAACTGGGTGCAATCTCGATGGCCTCCATGGCAGCATTCGTATCATTGGATCCGGAAAAACTTTCAGACGGTCTACTAGCGCTGCGAGCACCGGCACTCTTAGCGTTTGCAGTCAGTTACGGTTATCGGATGCTACCAATTCTGGTAGGAGAATTTAACACGGTCTTTGACAACTATCGACTGCGATCTGCCCCGCCCGAAAAGCCCGGTTTCCTTGGATACCGCACTGTTATGCACTGGGCGACTATGACGATTCGGTCCTTTTACCCAATCTTTTTGAATACGGCCCAGTCAGTTCGAACAACGGTGGAAGCTTTAGAAACCCGCGGCTTTACCTATGCGACGGTGGACAATCGAGGTCGAGATATCCGATTGGCCTATCTCAAAATTCGCAGCTTGGACATCGCCGTTTTGGCAGTCACCCTGGTAGGTGTCGTGACGGCGTTCATAGTTGGTGATAGCTGGCCGGTCTATCGGGGTAGCTTGAGCTTATAACCGGCCTTTTGGCTGCGTTACAGGGTGTTACTTTCGAACCGACCGCAGTAGACGGAGCGCACTAGAAAAACGCAACGCGAAGAAGTCATCAAGTTTATAAACAGAATCTAGCCTTCCAAGACCTCATCCCTCACGTCGTTGTCGGCAACTGTTAGAAGACCCTGCCCAAGACAATCTGCCAATAGCTGCTATGACAACACAGTGGGGCTTTGCCGACTCAGCACACTTTGCCCGCTCTTTTCGCCAAGCCTACGGGACATCACCGTCTCAATGGCGAGCCGCTCGTTAGGCTCCTAAGGCTCTGATCACCCAGCAAGTGGTATAGCTTAACTGGACGCTCTAAACCTAGCCTGCAAGTTAGTGTTTTACTATTCAAGTGCTTACTGAAAGGACACCTAAGGGCGGCAGATGACTAGTCCAGATCCAAACTCTTCATTCACACCACCTCAGCCTCCTCCACCCCCACCTCCAACAGATAACCAGGGTGGCTCGTTTTATCCCAACCAGCCAGAGAACTGGTACTACCCTGCTCCACCCGGCGGGCCACAAAACCAAGAGCGTAATATTGTTGGAATCATCGCCTTAGCCGTAGCCGTTCTCGGTTTCATCGCGGCGTGTATCCCCCTGCTATTTGTCGTCGGATGGATTCTTCTTGCGGCAGCGATAGTGCTTTCCATTATTGGTCTGGCGCTGTCAGGGAAAACAAAAGGAACATCGATTGCAGCGTTGATCACCGCAATTATCGGTTGCATCGTTGGTCTCATTGTTTTTTCGGTTGTTGCGCTAGATGCTTTTGCCGAACTTTTCCGCAAAGACGGCACCACTCCCCCTTCGGAACGAAGCAGCCAACCGGTTGAACCCAATGAAACCAATTCCGGAGAAGGCACGTCTATAGAAAGTCCAGCCCCAATAGGTACGACATTCAACTCCGAAGAATGGGATGTCACGGTCGTAAACTTCGATCCAGACATGACCGACGAGGTCGTGGCTGAAGACATTGTTGGTGAGGAACCAGAGAACGGCTATGCATACGGTGTAGCTGAGCTTGAATTAACCTACACTGGCGATGACTGGGAAGACCCCTGGTTTGACATTGAAGTTGCTTATGTCACCGAGGAAGACGACGTTATTAATTACTCTGAATCGCTCGTCGATGCACCCGACGATGATATTTTCGACGTCGGACGCATGGACAAAGGTGATACCGAAACCGCTAACTTCGCCATTGAAATCCCTGAAGATGACGATGGGGTCTTACAGATTACTCCCGGCTGGGACGAGGATGACGTATTTGTACAAATAGATTAGTTCAGATCGTTTAAAGATTCAGGGCACGTCCGCATGCGCCAGCAGGGGACGTGCCCTTTATTAGTAGGCTCGATTTGGAATCGCTTCGCTCGTTAGCCCCGATGGAAGGTAAACGCCCGAACGATGTTGATGATACCTTGAATGACCAAGGTAATACCGAGCAGCCAGAATAAGATCAATGCGGCGTATAATGGCGACAGCAACAAAACAATTCCAGCCAAAATACTCAAGATTCCAAAGAGTATTGGCCACACCTTAGAACGTGCAAGCTTTAGGGTACTAAAGGCAGCGATACCTTCAAAGATCCACGTAATACCAACCAGTATGCCGATAAATAGTCCCAAGGTTGCCGCAGCCATACCCAGACTGGAAAACATGATGATGCCGGCGATGACTAACAGGATTCCCAGAGCTATGTGGCCTACTCTGACCCAGCCGCCTGCATACTTGGAAAAAATTCCCGAGGCTGCATAAATTATCCCACTAATAAGAATATACACACCAAAAACCGCGGCAACGGCCATGGCCGATTTATCTGGCCAGATGATAATGACCAGTCCCGCTATGAGCGCGATGACACCGCTAGTGCCTAATGCAATGCGGATAGCGTTGGCGGCCCGTGTGGCAAAATTTTGCTGTAACGACATAGGCGATTTTTCCCTTTTCCCATTACGAAAATACTGATGTACCAATGTGTTGATACCAAGTATTTTACGCAATTGTTAACAGACCACTGCAAACTACTACATCGAAAGACATCCTTGCTACGGTGTGGTCCTGGAAACGACGTCTTCGCCCATAACGATTTCTACTTCACGTTCTTCTTCGGTTAGCACATTCAGATAACCGGAATCGACTCTGAGCGTATATCCTTCGATGGTTCCAGAAGTCGTTTCAATGTGTTCTAAGGGCATCCACGGATCGGTGACTACGGTGGCAAGCAACAGCCCGCCAATGCCAGCAAGGACCGCTGTTCTTCGTAGGATCCAGCTAATAAAGGCGTAACCGTATCCGCGTTGCCACAGTAATCTTCCGGCTATGACTAGTAACCCGATGATGCACGATCCTGCAACAAGCCACCAATACCCATAGGTCAACACCAGGGCAATTGCGCACGTAAAGATCGCCACCAGCAGCAGGATTCCGCCTGCTAAATCAAGCTGTGACCTACCGGCACCGACAGGCAAGATCATCCGAACAACGGTCAGAGGCAACAACAGCATGATAATGAAACCCGTGTACATCGGTTCGGCAAATAGTGTGCCAAACACGATCGAAATGGCATCATTGAAGTTTATGATGTCGCCTATTTGGAACACTGTTTTCCAATTCCAGTGCGATACAGCCATAAGCCGTAACAGCAGAAAGAGAACCGCCACAGCCGACCAACTAACGAATGGGTGTTTCATGCTCGTTTCAAGTGGAACCTCGGTTGGGTGTTCATCGGATGTTTCCATAGCCAGAGTGTACCCAGCCAAACACGATAGGCTCGATAACAGTTTAATTTTTGACCACGGTGGGTCTGCGGAGGAACTACCACATGATTACATTTGAATCCGTGACGAAAACCTACCCGGGTTCGACCCGTGGTGCACCCGAGGTTGCGGCCGTGCAGGACACCACGTTCACGATTGACAGTCGAACCATTATGGTTCTTGCCGGTTCTTCGGGTTGTGGCAAAACCACCCTGCTACGGATGGTCAACCGGATGGTTACGCCAACATCGGGAACCATTCGGATCGACGGCGATGACATTGACACAATGAATCCCGTCAAATTGCGCCGCAGTATTGGTTATGTGATGCAAAACGCCGGGCTGTTGCCGCATAAGACGGTAGCTGAAAACATTGCAGTAGTCCCCCAGCTCAACGGAGCCACTAAAACAGCAGCGCGGCAAGCAGTGGGCCGGATGTTAGAACTAGTCGAGTTACCCAGCGAAATGGGCGACCGCTCCCCCGCCGAACTTTCTGGCGGCCAGGCCCAGCGGGTAGGTGTAGCGCGAGCCCTGGCCGATCAGCCAAATATTTTATTGATGGACGAGCCTTTTGGTGCTGTAGATCCGCTGGTGCGCTCCGGGTTGCAACAACAACTTCTGGATATCCAACAAGAACTCGACACTACGATCGTGTTTGTCACACACGATATGAACGAAGCATTACGGCTTGGGCACCAGATCATTTTGCTTGCCGAACACGGGCACATCGTACAGCAGGATTCTCCGACCGAAATGGTGGCCAACCCGGCCAATGAGTTTGTCGAACATTTTCTGGGGCTCAACGGCATTGACGAGAACCTGCAAACTCGAAGCACCGAAGATGGTCGCACCCTGGTGGTGGATACCCACGGTCGTCCTGCCGGTTACCTGGAGCAGCCATGAACTGGGTGACGAATAATTTTGAGCTCATCGTTCAGGCTCTGGGCTGGCATATTGCCCTAAGTGTCCCGGCAATGGTGGCTGCCCTAGTGTGCTCCATTCCCTTAGGTTGGCTCGCCCATCGTATTCCACGGCTATCCGGTCCGATCATCACCGGATCCGGGCTATTATTTGCCATACCGTCACTACCCCTGCTGATAGTTTTGCCGGTGATTACCGGTACTGGACTGCGCGATGGCATCAACGTCGTCATCGCTCTGACTCTGTATGGCATTGCCCTGCTGGTCCGTTCGGTGGCCGATGGGTTCAACTCGATCACTTCAGAAACCCGGCTGGCCGCCACCGCGCTGGGGTATTCGTGGCTGCGACGTCTGTTCACCGTAGAGCTACCGTTGGCCGCACCGGTTATTTTGACCGGTTTACGCGTCGTGGCCGCCTCCACGATTGCGCTATGTACCGTTGGAGCGGTGTTGGGCATTCCCTCACTTGGCACCCTGTTCACCGACGGGTTTCAACGCAAAATTCTTGCCGAAATCCTCACCGGGATCATCCTGACACTGGGTCTGGCCGGCGCAACCGATGGCATCCTGGTATTGGCCGGTAAATTGCTGATGCCATGGCGGAAGCAGGTGGCATGAACATTATCCAAGAAACCTTCACCTGGTTGACCAGCGGCTCCACGTGGAATGCTGCAGGCGATGACCTGTTGGGTCGAAGTCTGGAACACCTGCAATACAGTGGGATGGCTGTAGTCATTGCCGCGGTTATGGCTATTCCTGCCGGCTGGTTTATGGGCCACACGGGACGATTTGCCGGCCTGGTCGTGGCCATCACCGGTGCTGCACGCGCCCTCCCGACGCTGGGATTAATCACACTTTTCGGTTTGTTATTAGGTATTGGTTTATTGCCACCGATGATTGCTTTAGTCATTCTGGCTATCCCATCCATTTTGGCCGGCACGTATTCTGGTATCCAGACCATTGACCCAGCGGTTCAGGATGCCGCTCGCGCCCAAGGTTTTACCACCCCCCAATTGGTGGCTCGCGTCCAGTTGCCCTTGGGGTTGGCCATGATTATCGGTGGACTGCGTTCGGCATTTATTCAGGTCATGTCCACGGCCATCCTGATCGCCTACGTTGGGGCCGGAGGGCTGGGGCGTTTCATCTTTTTGGGTATTAAAACCCAAGACACCCCGATGACGCTGGGTGCCGCCGTGTGGATCATGGTATTAGTGATTGGTGCCGACGCCCTATTCGGCCTAATCCAACGGTTCGCGACCCCCACCGGTGTTCGGCATTTGGCCGTGCGATTCGAGACATCCTCGGCCGGGGGTTGATAATCCGTTGCCGCCAGCCATGCACCAACCGTACGATGAAGCGGTATGAGCTCAAACCGTGTAAAACGTTCCCGAATTATCTTGTTCTCACTTGCCACCGCCGCTCTAGCGCTTACCTCGTGCGGTGCTGATTCCGATCCGTTGGATGACAACGGTGACGATGATACCAGCGCAGCGGATTCCATTGTTATTGGTTCCCAGGCTTACTACTCCAACGAAATTATCGCAGAAATCTA
>DEPX01000133.1:12181-13309 GCA_002358975.1 Micrococcaceae bacterium UBA3381
GGCAGCCCCGAAGAAGTGCACCAACAAGCCCAGGACGCAATGCCTGACGAGCTTCAGCTGCTGGACTTTGCCGAGGCCACCGATCAGGATTCCTATACGGTTACATCCGAAACCGCCGATAAATATGACTTAGAGAGTATCGGGGACCTGAGCGCCGTTGGTGATAGCGTCTCAATGGCTGCCAACTCGGAGTTCGAGTCACGACCATACGGTCCCGATGGTGCCGAGGATGTCTACGGTGTGACCGTCGAGGTTGTCGGAGTTGAAGATTCTGGTGGTCCGCTGACTGTGGGTGCGCTTACCGACGGCGATGTTGAGGTCGCCGATATTTACACGTCCTCGCCATCCATCGCTGAAGAAGACCTCGTGGTCCTTGATGACCCAGAGCATCTGATCTTGCCACAAAATGTAGTCCCAGTAGCCAGTGCTGAACTTGATGACCAGGCAGTCGATGTCATTAATGATGTCCAAGCGGATTTGAGCTTAGATGCACTGATCGAGCTCAATACCCGTTCAGTTGAAGACGAAGCTTCAGCATCCGATGTGGCCTCGCAATGGCTAGAAGACCGCGGCTAACGCTTAGTTTTCAGTAGCTTCTTCGGCTTCGGCGTCAGCATTGTGCTGCTGGGCTTTCTGGGTCTTTTTAGCGCCTTTGCGCTGCTGTTTTCGTTCTTTCAAAAATTCGGCACGTTGCTGACCGGCGGCTTCAATCTGTTCTTGGGCTTCATCAACAGGGTTGGTACTGCGCGGTTCGTCACGGCCCGTCCATACTTTGAGGACACTCCAGGCAACCGCAACCAACGGCACCGACAGAGCCGCCCCAATAATGCCGGCCAATACGGTACCGGCGGTCAGTGCCATTAAGATCACCAGCGCGTGCAGATTCAAGGTTTGAGCCATAACCACTGGTTGCAAGAAGTTACTTTCTAGCTGGTTGACGGCGATGACTGCAGCCAGCACGATCAAGGCGACGATCGGCCCGTTGGCTACCAATGCCACCAAGGTGGCCAGTACACCGGCTACCGTTGCACCAACTAGTGGAATGAAGCCACCCAGAAACACAATTACACCCAGCGGCAGCGCCAGCGGTACCTGCAAAATCACCAGGGCCAAGGTAATACCTACCGC
>DEPX01000133.1:13321-17487 GCA_002358975.1 Micrococcaceae bacterium UBA3381
TCTGCGGCCGCCACGATTGCCGTGCCACGAATATAACCACCAAAGGTACGCAGGGCGCGGTCACCAGAGGCAATCCACTTATCCCGGAAATGATCCGGTGACCAGGACACGACAAATGCCCAGATGCGATCGCCGTCTTTGAGCATAAAGAACAAAATGACCATCAACAGCACAAGACCGGTGACAAACGTGCCGGCAGCGCTAATGGTGGTCACCGCACCGGTACCAAATTGGGCTGATGTGAGGAAATCGGTAACCGTATCTACCATGGAATCGATCTGGTCTTTATTCACCGATATGCCCAGATCACTCATGGACTTATCGGTCCAGGACCGCAGCTGGTTGAAACCTTGCACAGCCTGTTCCACCAGCGTGGACCATTCATTCATAACGGAAAATACAAGGCCGGTACCAATGCCGCCAAGCACTAACAGCGAACCAAGGAACACCGTCCAGGCTGACAGCATGTGGGACATCACTCGACGACACAGACGCACTGCAGGCCATAGCGCACAGGCCAAAATGATGCCCAATAGTACCGGGATCACCACGAGTGTCACACGCAGTAGCGCCAACACCACAAGCCCGACGACTGTGCCGATCAACAACAGCTGCAACGCGCGCAGCCCCAATCGTCCAACTGTGTCAGTCCACATTCCCGATACGGTAAACGACGGTTGTTTTGTAGCGGAACCGAGATCATTTCGCGCGGTGGTCACCGGTCACCTCCGTGGTATGGGTAGCTAGCTAGGACTGATACTATCGCACACTCGCATTAAGACACCGCAATCGACGCCGCTTATTTCATGCATACGTTGGGCCCGACTTGAAAGTTCGTTGCGACGAACATAAGGTTTATTTACAGCGACTTTCACGTAACCACCCACCAAGTAGTTAGCGAATACAGCATTGCTACATAAGATCGAAGTACCGAAACCGTCTGATGCGGTCCATGCCCCCAGTGTTGCGAAAGATCCGATCATGACTACCGACGTACTGCGAATCGAAAAATTGCATGTGTCATATCGCGGGGTCAAAGCCATTGATGGCTTGAACCTGCAGGCACCCACCGGCCAGATGACATGTATTGTCGGGCCCAATGGTTCCGGCAAATCTACGACGTTGAAAGCAACCCTAGGGCTGGTCGAGGCCTCCCACGGCACAGTGAAATTCTTTGGCAAACCGGTAGCCAAAGTCCGCAACCGCATCGCCTATGTCCCCCAACGTTCGACCACCGACTGGGATTTCCCCATCAATGTTTTTGACACCGTCCTGTTGGGAACCTTTCCCAACCTGGGGATTTTTGAACGCCCCAAGGCTCGGCATAAAGATATTGCCCGCGCGGCACTTGAACGGGTACATATGGCCGACTACGCCCAACGACAAATCTCGCAGTTATCCGGCGGACAACAACAACGGGTATTTATTGCCCGAGCGCTGGCTCAACAGGCTGATCTGTTGTTGCTGGATGAACCACTAGTGGGCATCGATGCACTCAGCGAAACCAATATCATCCAGATTCTGACTGAACTATGCCATGAAGGTAAAACCGTAATCATGGTGCACCATGATCTTTCAAATATTGAACGCTATTTCGACTACATCATCATGGTCAATCAGCGTCTCATTGCCCAGGGACCGGTTACCGACGCCCTAACACCCCAAAATCTCAAACGGACCTTCGGTGGAAATCTGCTGGGCCTGTCAGATACGACGGAGTAGCTTGTGGACTTTTTACTCGATCTCATTAACTACCCACATCTGGCTCGTGCCGCCATTACCGCCATCGTGATCGGTATTGCTTCTGGTGTAGTCGGATCCATCATTATTCTGCGTGGGCTTTCCTTAATGGGTGACGCCATTTCGCATGCCGTGATGCCCGGTATAGCCACGGCCTTTCTTTTCGGGTCAAATATTTTTCTTGGTGCACTGGTTTCCGGGCTACTCGCTGCGGCCGGGATTGGGTTCGTCAATACCAATTCTCGACTTAAACGCGACACATCTATTGGAATTGTTTTCACTGCTTTCCTGGCTGCCGGTGTACTCATCTGGGCCCGCACCCAATCAGCAATGACGCTGGAATCCGTGCTTTTTGGCAATGTTTTATCCACCAGTGAAGCCCAAATGTGGCAGTCGATCGCCATCGCGGTAGTCATCTTGGTCCTGGTGGTCCTGTTCTATAAACAACTATTAATCACCACCCTGGATGCCGAAGTCGCTAAGGCCTTCGGTTTTCCCACTAAAGCCGTGCATTATGCCGTACTGACCGGTCTGGCCGTAGTGACTGTCTCAGCAGTACAAACGGTTGGTGTCATCCTCGTGGTGGCCATGCTCATTACACCGGCGGCTACCGCGTATTTACTGGTCAAAAGATTCTCCACCATGATGTGGCTAGCAGCGGTCCTTGGCATGTTGTCTTCTGTTGCCGGTATGTACTGCAGCTATACCTGGGAACTGCAATCCGGGCCTGCCATTGTGCTGGTGGCCTTCGCGATGTTTTTACTGGCCTTTTTCTTTGGCCCATCCCAAGGATTCGTCTGGGACCAATTACAAAAAACTCGTGAACGTAACAACATCGCAACCACCGAACGCACCAAGGAAGGCACCTTTACATGACCAAAATTTGGCCCACTGCTACTGCACTTACCGCTGTAGGAGCATTAGCACTGACCGGCTGTGGCAGGACAGACGATGCGGCAGACGACGATCGGCTGCACGTCGTTTCAACCTTTTCGATCCTGTCTGACATCGTCGAAGAAGTCGGCGGCGATGACGTTGCGGTGCATAATATCGTTCCGGTGGGCAATGATCCACACGAATACGAAGCAACCCCATCCGATACCAAGGCGCTTTCTGATGCCAGCGCATATTTTTATAACGGTCTCAATCTTGAAGGTGGAGAACAAGGTTGGTCCGCACGGATGGTGGAATCGGTGGACTTTGACCAAGACCACGTTTATGAAACTACCGAGGGTGTCGAACCCGAATATTTATCTAATGAGCAATCCGATCACAGTATCAACCCGCACGCGTTTTTGGATCCCAACGTCGGGATGATCATGGCCGAAAATGTTGCGAACGGGCTCAGCGAAGTCGACCCGGATAACGCCGATACCTACCAAGACAACCTGGACGCCTACTTGGCTGAGCTGGAAGATATCGACCAGCAATATCAACAAAATATTGGTGACCTCGACGAGGATCGACGGATTCTTGTGACCTCCGAGCGCGCATACCAGTACATGGCCGATCGCTACGATCTGACCGAAGGCTATATTTGGGCGGTGGATACCGATGAGATCGGCACTCCGGAACAAACTATCTCGGCGGTCGACTTTGTCAAAGAACACAACCCACCGGCACTATTTGTTGAATCTAATGTCAATCCCGGACCAATGGAAACCGTTTCTGAAGAAACCGGTGTGGACATCTATGCCACCATCTTTTCGGATGAACTGGCCCCCGAAGGTGAACCCGGCGACACTTACCTGTCATTTTTAGAGGAAAACCTCGACAATATTTCCGAAGGTTTGAGCCAGTAGAATAAGCTGCACCAAAATCTGTGAAAGGAAGACTTCATGACCACTAATCGTCTCACCACAGGCGATACTGCCCCGGCCTTTTCCCTCCCGGATGCCCAAGGCAATACTATTTCGTTAGCCGACTACGCTGGCCAAAAAGTTATCGTGTACTTCTATCCCAAGGCCATGACCCCGGGGTGCACAACCCAGGCCTGTGATTTTCGTGACCGGATGGAACGCTTCGTCGCTGATGGTTACGCCATTGTCGGTATCTCCCCTGACCCGGTCGAAAAATTAGCGAAATTCACTGATAAAGACGAACTGAACTTCCCGGTACTATCCGATGAAGACCATGCGGTAGCTGAAGCCTACGGCGCCTGGGGTGAGAAAAAGAACTACGGTCGCGTCTACGAAGGCCTCATCCGTTCTACCATTGTCATCAATGAAAACGGCACCGTTGACGTTGCCCAATACAATGTTCGAGCAAAAGGTCACGTCGATAAACTGCGCCGCAACTTAGGACTAGCCGCAGCCTAACTGGCCGATTATACAATTCGTTGCAGATGGGCTAAGATTATTCCTCGGTCCATCACAACGGATTAGCGGGCGTGGCGGAATTGGTAGACGCGCTGGCTTCAGGTGCCA
>DEPX01000133.1:17530-17726 GCA_002358975.1 Micrococcaceae bacterium UBA3381
TTCAAGTCCCTTCGCCCGCACCATTTGGTGAGGAAGGATTGGCTTTGCAGCTTTCCCGACGCACCGTACTGGCCGGGCTGGCGTCGTTAGGACTGCTGCCTTTGGCTGCTCCGGAAAGTGCTGCATCTCATCAGTCAGCTGATACCACCGATATCTTTCGCATCGGCGTTCCAGCACGAGCCATGACCACCGACCC
>DEPX01000133.1:17839-17985 GCA_002358975.1 Micrococcaceae bacterium UBA3381
GACGATGGGCTGAAACTCGAACTACAACTGCAACAAGACGTCACCTTCCATGACGGCACAAAGCTCACCGCCGACGTCGTCGTGGAAAACTTCGACCGCTGGGGCAAGGCAAATACACTCCTAGGCGCCGATCTGCTGCGCCAAGT
>DEPX01000101.1 GCA_002358975.1 Micrococcaceae bacterium UBA3381
GCCGAAGCCATGCCGAAGTTTTCTTTATACTTTCGACCATCCCGATCGGTAAACATGTCCCCCGGCGATTCCAATACCCCGGCGAACCAGGAACCAATCATCACCTGAGACGCACCAGCTGCCAATGCTAAGGCCACATCTCGTGGGTGTTTGATACCGCCATCAGCCCAGACGTGTTTACCATGGCTGGCGGCTGCCTGAGCACATTCATGTACGGCCGAAAATTGTGGGCGCCCCACGGCTGTCATCATCCGGGTGGTGCACATAGCTCCGGGGCCCACGCCTACTTTCAAGATATCGGCTCCAGCTTCGATCAGATCATGGGTAGCGTCGGCCGAAACAACATTGCCGGCCACGATAGGAACCGGTAAGTCAGCAAGACTACGCAAAGCAGACAACATCTTTTCCTGATGACCATGTGCGGTGTCGACAACCAGCACGTCTACCCCGTGGTCAATAAGTTTTTCCGCGTACTGTGCAACATCAGCGTTTACACCAACGGCTGCACCCACACGTAACCGGGCCCGATCATCGGTGGCCGGGGTGAAAATGGTGGAGCGCAATACCCCGCTTTGGGTCAGCACTCCGACAAGATGGGTGCCCTCAACCACCGGTGCGTAATTGACTTGGGCGTCATGCATTTTCATATAGAGGTTGCGTAGTGCTTTATCACGCGCATCCTGTGGCAAACCCCTGAGCTCATCAGCTGCGACCGTGAGCAATGGTTCACGCAGGAGTGACTGCACCGAAGCAAACTGGTCGATGCTTTCGGTATCGGCAATGTGAACGATCCCCAATAATGCACGGTCGTCATCCACGACGCACACCGCCGGATGATTTCGTTTCTCTGCCAGATGCCGAACATCTAGCACGCGGTCATCCAGCCCCACATATAGCGGCGTCTCAAACATCGTGTCACGAGATTTCACCCAGTCGATGGATTCTTGCAGAAGGTGCAAGGGGGTGTCTTGCGGGAAAATCCCGATTCCACCACGCCGTGCCATGGTTTCAACCATACGACGTCCAGTGACGCCATTCATATTGGACGAAACAATGGGGATGGTAGTTCCAGTACCATCGGTCGAAGAAATATCCACGTCCATACGAGAACTGATCTGCGAATAGGACGGCACAAGAAAAACATCGGAATAGGTCAAGTCAGTTGTGACAGGATTAAGAAAACGCATGCTTCTATCATGACAGCTTTTCAATCAGCTGGCAGCTATTGTCCACCGCACATGGAAGGTTAACAGTGCAGCAGATCACATTTATCTCGGTCTTTTTTGCGCGCAGCCAACCTTAGAGCAATCGAAAGTATTTTGTAGCCATTTACCGCGCGATATAACTATGATGGTTGCAGCTGCCGTTGACGGAAACCTTGAGTGAGTCTAGATTCATCCAAGGTCAAGTACCGGGACACCGTCATCGGCCTGAGACGGCGAGATTCGTCGTGCCCGGCGTTACGAGCCTCGCCACGTGTACGCACAACAACAAAGAACTTACGGAAGAGGCCTTCACCGTGCCAGAACTTACGTCCGCCCAGCTCTCCGAGGAATTTCCCGGCAATGAATGGCTTGTTGCGGATATCTACGAAAAGTACAAGGCGGATAAGTCTTCTGTGGATGAAAAATGGGCCGAGATCTTCGCCCGTTTAGAAGCTGCCAATTCTTCTGGCGCATCGCAGAAGCCAGCTCAAACGCAGTCCGCTGCGCAAGCACAACCCGCACAGGCTAAAGCTGCTAAACCAGCTGCCACCGCCGAGCAAAAGACTCAAAAGTCCGAACCCGCAGCACCATCCGCTGACGAGGTCAAACCGCCTCAACCAAAAGTTCGACGGGTAGAAACCTCACCACAGGCTATAACTTCTGAACCATCCCGTGCAGCACAAGAAGAACGTGCAGCAGCGCTGGAAGAAGCACAAGTAGATAAAGAAGATGAATGGGTCCGACTGCGCGGTATGCCCGGAGCTATTGCCGCAAATATGGATGCCTCATTATCGATGCCGACGGCGACCACTGTTCGCGATATGCCAGTCAAGGCGCTCATCGATAATCGCACCACGATCAATAACCACCTGCAGCGTACCCGTGGTGGCCGTGTCTCCTTTACCCACCTCATCGGGTACGCAGTGATCCGCGCGCTGGTAAAGCACCCCGAGATGAACGCGATTTATCGTGAAGAAGACGGCAAGAAATTCAAGGTCAACCCGGCTCACATTAACTTTGGGCTTGCCATTGATGTCGCTGGCGCCAAGGGGGAACGTGCGCTTGTTCAGCCTTCGCTGAAGGCCGTTGAGACGATGAATTTTCGCGAGTTCTGGGAAGCTTACGACGACCTTGTACAGCGAGCCTTGAATAACAAGCTGACCATGGACGACCACTCCGGCACCACCGTCTCGTTGACCAACCCTGGTGGTATCGGTACGGTGCATTCGGTGCCACGCCTGTCAGAAGGCCAGGCAGCCATCATCGGCGTGGGCGCACTCAACTACCCGGCAGAATTCGAAGGTACATCTCAAAAGGTCCTGTCGAATCTGGCCGTCTCAAAGACGATGACTGTCACCTCGACTTATGATCACCGCGTTATCCAGGGTGCCGGTTCCGGTGAATTCTTACGCACCGTTCACAACCTATTGCTTGGCGAAGATGATTTCTATGACGAAGTCTTCGTCAACCTACGCATCCCCACCACGCCCATTCGCTGGGCACCTGATGTTCAGGTCAACCCAGAGGACGAAGTCGGTAAAGCCGCCCGAATCCAGCAGTTGATCCACTCGTACCGGGTACGCGGTCACCTGATCGCTGATACGGATCCACTGGAATACCGCATGCGTACCCACCCTGATCTCGATTTGGACTCCCACGGTCTGACACTATGGGACCTGGACCGGATGTGGCCCACCGGTGGTATCGGTGGAAAATCACACATGTTACTGCGTGATTTGCTAGGCGTGTTGCGTGATGCTTATACCCGCAACTCCGGTTACGAGTACATGCACATCGATGACCCGGAACAACGTGCCTGGTTCCAAGAAAAACTGGAGCACCCCTTCGTCAAACCCACGCGGGAAGAACAGCTGCGCATTCTAGGGCGTCTCAACGCTGCTGAAGCCTTCGAGACCTTCCTGCAAACCAAGTTCGTTGGCCAAAAGCGTTTCTCGCTTGAAGGCTCCGAATCACTGATTCCGTTACTTGATGCCATGCTAATCGGTGCTGCCGACGACGGCCTGGACGAGGTAGCCATTGGCATGGCACACCGTGGCCGACTCAATGTTCTGACCAACATTGCTGGCAAAACTTTCACCCAGGTCTTTCGCGAGTTCGTTGGCGACGTCGACACAGCCGTAGCCCAAGGATCCGGAGATGTGAAGTACCACCTGGGTACCGAAGGCACCTTCACTTCCTACAACCGCAACACCACTACCGTGTCGGTGGCGGCCAACCCATCTCACTTGGAAGCCGTAAACCCGGTTCTGGAAGGTATTGTTCGGGCAAAACAAGATCGCCTTGACCACGGTGCCGACTCACCGAAGTCATACTCGGTGATGCCAATCCAGGTGCACGGTGATGCCTCCTTTGCAGGTCAGGGTGTGGTCTTTGAGACCATGCAAATGTCGCAACTGCGTGGCTATCGCACCGGCGGTACCATTCATGTGGTTATCAATAACCAGGTTGGATTCACTACCACGCCTGTACAGTCACGCTCCTCTACCTATTCCACCGATGTTGCCCGGTCCATCCAAGCACCGGTCTTCCACGTAAATGGGGACGACCCCGAGGCTGTAGTGCATGTTGCTCAGATGGCATACGAATACCGTCAGCGCTTCCATCGCGACGTCGTCATCGATTTGATCACCTACCGCCGTCGTGGGCACAACGAGGGTGACGACCCATCGATGACCCAGCCGGGCATGTACAACCTGATTTCTAATAAGACGTCGACACGTCGGCTCTATGTCGATGCCCTGGTTGGTCGTGGTGATATTAGCCGAGACGAAGCAGACCAAGCGGCAACCGACTATAAGAATCGCCTTGAAGCAGCCTTTGCTGAAATTGGCGAAGCCGAAACCTCACCAATACCAATCCTGGGTTCAGCCCACGGGATTGAGGATCCGTCGCAAACCTATAAGCCAGAATCCACAGCAATTTCTGAGGATACGCTGCGGCGTATCGGTGAAGTACACGCCGAAATTCCAGAGAACTTCAATGTCCATCCGAAATTGCTTACGCTGCTGGAACGCCGCAATAAGATGGCCGTTGATGGTGCCATTGATTGGGGCTTTGCCGAATTGGCAGCCTTCGGTTCGTTGATGATGGAAGGTGTCCAAGTCCGTATTGCCGGCCAAGACACTCGCCGCGGTACCTTCGTGCAACGCCACGCGGTATTCTTCGATCGTGACAACAATGACGAGTGGACACCGCTGTCTTCACTGTCACATGACCAAGGTAATTTCTGGATCTATAACTCACCACTAAGTGAATTCGCAGCCTTAGGCTTCGAATACGGCTATTCAGTTGAACGGCCAGAAGCCCTTGTCTTATGGGAAGCCCAGTTCGGTGATTTCGTCAATGGTGCACAAACCGTTATTGATGAATTCATTTCATCCTCCGAACAGAAATGGAACCAGCACTCCTCGATTGTGCTGCTATTGCCTCACGGTTACGAAGGCCAAGGACCAGACCACTCCTCGGCACGCATCGAGCGGTTCCTGCAACTGTCTGCAGAACAGAACATGCGCGTGGTTCAGCCTTCCTACGGTGCAAACCACTTCCACCTGCTGCGCGAACACGCCTACTCGACGCCACGTCGGCCACTGGTCGTGTTTAGTCCCAAACAGCTTTTGCGCCTCCGGGCAGCTGCATCTCAGGTCGAAGACTTCACCCAAGGCCGCTTCATGCCGGTTGTACCCGACGACACCGCCGCCAGCTCCGCCAAAAAGGTCTTACTGGTGTCCGGTCGCTTGTACTACGACTTGGTGGATCGTCGCAAGAACCTGGGTCAGGAAGGCGAAGTGGCTATCATCCGCGTCGAGCAGCTCTACCCGCTGCCCGCCGAAGAAATCGCCACCGAATTGGCCAAGTACACCAACGCCACGGTCTCCTGGGTTCAAGACGAACCAAGCAACCAGGGCCCATGGCCATTCATGTTGCAGCACCTGCTGCCACAACTTGACCAACGCGTTGAACTAATCAGCCGTCCAGCAGCAGCCTCACCATCAGCTGGTAACAAGCCACGCCACGATGAGGAACACGAAACCCTGGTGCAAGACATTTTCGGCGCCTAGCCGACCGGCAAAGCTCAACAGTGTCTGTTGCGGTCCAAAAATTTGGGCCGCAACAGGCGTTTAACCACAGTTTTAGACACAACACCGCTACAGTGGAGACAAAGGAACGCTAGTTGAAAGAGGCAAACTTCGTGCACACCCGAAACATCCGGTTGTTCTCCATCGGAGCCCAAACACTCACCGGAGTTGGCGACGCGCGCGGCTTAGGCTGGTTAGGGCGGGTTCTGGCCAAAACCTACACCCCAAATCTCCACATCGAGTCATACCCGTTGGTGTTCCCCAACGAAACCACAGAAGAAATGTCCGATCGTTGGGAGCGCGAAGTTCTACCCCGGCTAGCTACCACCGATGGAATCGAAAATCGCTTAGTCATTGCTGTACCTCAGGACCCCATCACCATGGCAGGTTCCTCTGCACGCGCCCGGCTCCATCTTGCCAATATCCTCGACCGGGCAAAACAACATAACATCATGCCATTCGTAGTAGGCCCAACACCGATACAAGATTTAGAAATCAACCAGCATCTGGCCCAGCTCAACGCCGCCTATCAGGGTGTGGCTGAACGGCGCGAAGTCATATACGTTGATGCGTTAACAGACCTGGTCAACCACCAAAACTATAACGAAGACCTCATGGTCAACGACGGCCTACCCGGACAAGCAGCATACGGGCTGATCGCCTGGCTTGTACTCAACCGCGGTTGGTTCCAATGGCTGGGGATTGCAGACCCAAATTTTAACGGCTAACCCACGATGGTAATATGGCCTAAAACGCACCGACCGAAAGGAACATCACAATGAGCAAACGTGGTCGTAAACGCAAGGATCGCCGCAAGACTCGCGCCAACTCCGGCAAACGTCCAACCGCCGGCTAAGAGACTATAGCCATACGAAATAAGGGTCTGAACCTTTTGGTTCAGACCCTTATTATGTCTA
>DEPX01000209.1:0-230 GCA_002358975.1 Micrococcaceae bacterium UBA3381
TGTTCTATTGGCGGCAATATTGCCACGAACGCCGGCGGGTTATGCTGCGTGAAGTATGGCGTGACGGCAGATTATGTGCTTGGCCTGAAAGTTGTGCTTGCCGATGGCCGGCAAGTCGAGTTGGGTGGCCCCCGGTTGAAGGACGTAGCAGGGCTAGATCTAACGCAATTGTTTGTCGGCAGCGAGGGAACACTAGGCGTGATAACTGAGGTCACCCTACGATTAGTTCC
>DEPX01000209.1:283-11400 GCA_002358975.1 Micrococcaceae bacterium UBA3381
ACTACCCTGCTGGCCGCCTTTGCCACCCTGGACGAGTCGACGAAAACAATTCTTGACGTCGCCTCGACAATGCGGCCCTCAATGTTGGAATTCATGGACAACCTCACGATCAACGCTGTCGAAGATGCCACTGGGATGGGGTTAGACCGCGAAGCAGCTGCAATGTTAATCATCCAATCGGATGAACCTGCCGAGTACGCCGCCGAAGAGATCGCAAAGATCGAATTGTTGTGTGCTGAGCACAACGCCACAGAGATCTTCTACACCTCTGACCCCGAAGAAGCCGAAGCAATTATCGTTGCCCGCCGCATGGCCATTCCTGCTGTAGAGCAGAAGGGCACGCTGCTCCTGGAGGACGTCGGTGTTCCGTTGCCCAGGCTCGGCGAGCTCGTTCGTGGGATTGAGCAGATTTCTCAGAACCAGGACATAATGATCGCTGTGATCGCCCACGCTGGTGACGGAAACACCCACCCGCTACTGGTCTTTGACCCTATGGATGAAGATCAAAAGCAAAGAGCGCACCGTGCTTATGGTGACGTTATGGATCTGGCCGTCCAGCTCGGTGGCACCATCACCGGGGAACATGGCGTGGGACGCCTCAAGCGCCCATGGTTAGCAGATTCCATCGGTGAGGATGCCCTGGAACTCAATCACCGAATCAAGATGGCACTGGATCCGAATAACATTCTCAACCCGGGGGCGATGTTCGATCCCGCCATGCTCCGTAGCGAGGAGACGCACTGAATAACCGATATTTGTGAATAACTGAATAATGTCACCGCACCGATGGCTCCTTGCGAGCCTGCACGGAAGGGCGTTATCGACGTGGATAACCTATTTGTCCTGAGTTTGTTGGCCGTCGCACCGATCGTTGTGGCCGGTGTTCTTCTTGCAGGATTCCGCTGGCCAGCCAAATATACGATGCCGGTGAGTTTTCTTACAGCCGTTGTCATCGCCTGGATAGCATGGCAGATGCAGCCAAAAGCTTTGGCTGCTGCAACACTGGAAGGCTTAATTGTTGCTATAACTTTGCTATATATTGTCTTCGGGGCCCTACTGCTATTGTCAACGGTGACCGTTTCTGGCGCAATAGAACGGATCAATGCTGGTTTCGACCACATCTCGCCGGACCGACGGGTTCAGGCTATTATTGTCGGTTGGCTTTTTGGCAGCTTCATCGAAGGCGCTTCAGGTTTCGGCACTCCGGCTGCTGTCGTCGCTCCCCTGATGTTAGCCATGGGATTCCCCGCGATGGCTGCTGTGATGGTCGGTTTGATTATTCAATCTACGCCAGTGAGCTTCGGTGCTGTCGGCACACCTATGATTGTTGGTGTCGGCGACGGGTTGGACCAGAATTCTGGGGCCATGCAGGAACGCCTCGGCGAGCTGGGAGTAAACTATTCGAAGTATGTGACAGATATTGCGCTGGATACGGCGTTGATTCACATGGCCGTCGGAATTTTGATCCCACTATTGTTGGCTTGTTTTCTCACGGGTTTCTTTGGACCACAGCGCAACTTCGCACAGGGACTAAAGGTTTGGCCATTTGCCATCTATGCTTCGCTAGCAATGACGATTCCCTCGGTAACCGTGGCCTGGTTACTAGGGCCAGAGTTCCCCTCCCTAATCGGCGGCCTGGTCGGCCTCGTGGTCGTACTCTTTACATCGTCCAAGGGCTTTCTGATGCCCAAAGAAATTTTTGATTTCGGTTCCCGAGACAGCTGGGATAAGCGCTGGATGGGACACATCGAGCCTGGCGAACGCCGGGACCCTAACAAGCCACACAAGATGACACTAGTTCGGGCGTGGTCGCCGTATGTGATCCTGGCTGCATTGCTAGTTGTTACCCGAGTGGTTGATGGAATCAATGAATTCCTCACCACTCCTGGTGTTACTCAGCTGAATTTAACCTCGATTCTTGGAGTAGAAGGTATCGACACCGATGTGCAATTCTTCTTCTCTCCGGGTTTCATCTTGATCGTCAGCGCTCTGCTCGGATATGTCATCTATCGAATGCCGGCCAAACAGATCGCGCAGACGTGGAAAATTGCCGGTAAGCAAATCTTCGGGACCGCCGTAGCACTGCTGTTCGCTGTGCCAATGGTGCGCGTACTTATCCAATCTGGCATCAACGATTCAGATTTGGAATCAATGCCGGTGGTTCTTGCAGAAGGTGTTGCCTCCGTGACCGGGCCTGCATGGTCCTTCTTTGCGCCGTTTATCGGTGCCCTGGGTGCATTCGTGGCCGGTTCAAACACCGTCTCGAATCTAACGTTCTCGCAATTTCAATGGTCTACAGCAAATACAATCGGGGTTTCTCCAGAAATTACTACCGCCGCCGGAGCCGTCGGTGGTGCTGGCGGCAATACGATATCCATTCACAATATTGTCGCGGCTTCGGCAACAGTTGGCCTACTCAATCGTGAGGGCGACATTATCCGCAAAACAGTATGGATTGCTCTGTACTATTCCGTCGCAGCAGGGTCCGTCGCGTACTTGTTGATACACGGTTTCGGTTTCAACCTTGGCACTCTTGCTGTAACGATCTTGATACTCGCGCTGGTTATATTAGGTTATACGGCATTCCGCAGAGGCGATGCCACAACAACAAAAACCTCAAATGGTGTGACTACATCAAAAAATTAGTCCCGTCGATGCTCATACGCAACTATCGTTCCGCTAGCCTATGGCTGAAGTACATCAGCTTAAACTTCTCATTATTGTTTCTGATAGGAAGGCGCCATTTCTGGTGGCCGTGTCAAGACTCTGTTGCGGGTGGCCCATACGACTCTCCCGGGAAACTGCCGTCTCCAAGCAACGACTTTCAATGATTCGACGCGATTGTTTGACGCAGCTCAAGGCGCTAAAGGAGACTTGTCTCACAGTTAGACAAACTCGAGAGACTGTGCCGCAGATGAGTAAGGAAATAGGCTGATGGACGATAACCAATATGCTTTGCCCTTGCACTCCATTGAGAGAGTCGATAAAGGGCCAACGCCACGATGGCTAACGATCGAGACGGTCGAGCGAGTGGGTGCTGCGGAGCGACGCCCGTTCGATGATGGGGAGTATCAGACCCGTCTGGACCTCGTGCGATTTCGGATGGCCCGCATGGAACTGGACGCGCTGATCGTCTTCCGGCCATCGAGTGTCGAGTACCTCTGCGGTTATCACACCGCCGAGACGACACCTCAGCCGCTGGTCGTCACGGACAGCACGACGTCTTTATACCTACCCGACCTGGAACTCGGCCGGGCCATAGCCAGTGCCCGTGTAGACCATCTCTATTACTGCAGTTATACCGGTGCTCTGCAAGGACTGAGACAGTTCATGAGCCATGCCTTGACTATGCTCCCCGCCGCTGCACGGGTTGGCGTCGAGACCGCTCATACGTCCACGCCGCCTGAGGCGCTCCACATTATCACCGACAAGGGAGCGAGGATCATCGATTCGAATTACTTAGTGGAACGGGAACGCCTCGTCCTGTCTCCTGCCGAAATCCGTTGCGTCGAGCAGGCAGCTGTGATCAGCTCCGATGGGGTGCGGGCCGGTGTTGCCGAGGCCGGTCGGGACAGCGCAACGGAGTCGTCTATAACTGCGGCGATCTCTGAGGCACTAACTAAGCACGCCAACTCCATCTCAGCGTGGGGGCCGGTAGTCGTCACCGGCGATCGAGCAGGAATTCCACACTCAAGCTTCGCCGCGCACCCATTGTTCCCTGGACCAATATTTATGGAGTTCTCCGGAACACACCACCGCTACCATGCTCCTGTGATGCGCACCCTCATCGCAGGCTCGCTCGATCCCCAAGACCGACTGCTGGCTGAACTCGCCCAGACCACAGTCGCCTCCGTCTTGGAACATGCCCGACCCGGGGTTCCCTGCTCTGTCGTGGCCGACCATGCCAACCAGGCCCTGGGCCCGCTTCCGAACGACGTAGTCTTCCATCAATTATTCGGCTATCCTGTGGGTCTGGCACATAAGCCGCATTGGATGGATGGCATGCCCTTCCACATCACCACAGACAATCATGAGCCATTGGAAGAGGGGATGGTCTTCCACATCCCTAGTTCGTTCCGCCGGTTCGGCGTTTCCGGAGTGGGGCTGAGCCAGACATTCGTTGTCGAAAGCCATGGGGCACGCGCGCTCACCCACGGACCAGCAGAAATCACCGACGTCACCGAAGATGCTGCATGAGCAATTCAGTGTCGAGGCTCGCCGAGAACATCAGCAATTATTTGAGCCAACCCTATCCAGAAACTGCCTGTACGTTGGTCCATGTTCTATGACCCGAGGTACCTCATATCAAGGTCCCCTCGATTAGAGGTCTTGCGGACGGCGTGCTGAGGTCATTACACTCTTAGTGAACAGCTCATCTCTTTGTATGGAAGAACTTCTTGGGTTCTCATACCTAGCGGAAGGAGTCGGCGCTATGACTCACATTCACCGACTCAATCGGTTGGCCACGTATTGGAGATCCGCCGAACGATTTGTGCTCGGACTATCCATCATCATGATGAGCCTTTTGGTCATGGGAAACGTGGTATCACGACAGCTGTTCGGTGCCAGCTGGGGCTTTACCGAAGAGATCGGCGGTCTGCTTCTCATCATTATTACGTTCGGGGGTCTCAGTTACGCCGCTGAACAACGTCGACATATTTCCATGTCCGCCATTCACGACATCCTTCCGCCACGCGGTCAGAGAATTCTGGCACGCACCATCGACACCGTCACCGGATTCCTCATGCTTGGCATGGCCTACATCGCACTGCGCTACGTAGTGCAGATCTTCGAGAGTGGAGATACCTCCAATGTTCTGCGGATTCCTATGTTCATCGTGTTGATCATAATCCCCCTGGGTTTCCTCCTCACTGCAATTCGTTACCTTTCGCCCCAGTTCACTCAGAGGCTGGCCGCACCAGACGATGTGAGCCGGCAGCCTGCCGATACCCCACCTGCCGAGGAGTAGCCGAGGAGTAATGACATGGCGTGGATAGCACTCGTCCTCGGACTGGTCACCCTGTTATTGGGTTTTCCGATGATGGCCTCGCTGTTACTTGGCGCCTTGGCGTTATGGCTGGTTTACCTGCCAGAGACCGAACCGAGTCTGCTGGTGCAACAAATGGTGGGCAGCATTGAGCCATATGTGTTATTGGCTATCCCGCTGTTTATATTCGCAGCAGATATCATGACTGCTGGACGTACATCGCAACGACTGTTGCAACTGGTAGAGAAGACCGTTGGCCGCATGCAGGGCGGTATCGGTGTCGCCACAGCTGCGGCCGCTACAGGGTTCGGCGCAATTTCCGGCTCGTCACAGGCAACCGTGGCAGCGATCGGTCCTCCCATGCGAACCGAGGCTCTCCGTGCCGGATACGAGGATTCACATGTCTTGGCATTGATCATCAATTCAAGCGCACTGGCATTGCTTATCCCGCCAAGCACCGTGATGATCTATTACGGAACGTTGACCAGCACTTCGGTAGGAAGCCTCTTCCTAGCTGGCATTGTGCCCGGTCTGCTGATATTTCTCTTTTTCGCCGCCTATGAGTACCTCGTCGCCAAACACAAAAACCTTCCGACAGCAAGCCGGGCCTCGTGGAAAGAACGTCTAACGGCCCTGCGCAGGGCAGCTCTGACCTTGGGTCTTCCGATTGTGATACTTGGCAGCATCTATGCTGGATTCGCTACCCCGACCGAGGCAGCGGCCTTAGCGGTGGTGTACGCCGCAATCATCGAGCTGTTCGTGTACCGGTCGATCAATTTCAAAGACCTGGGCAGATTAGCAGCCTCCACCGCCATGGTCACCAGTGTGATTTTCATTCTTCTTGCCGCCGGTGGGGCAGTCTCGTGGATTATCTCTTATGCCCAGCTTCCCCAAGACCTTGCGGACCTAATCTTGGCAGGCGACCCGTCACAGATCCTTGTACTACTGATCATGTCCCTGTTTTTTATAGTGGCGTGCATGTTTGTGGACTCGCTCGTGGCGATCGCGATACTCACCCCTATCTTCTTTCCCATTGCTACCGAGGTCGGGGCCGACCCGGTGTACCTGGGAATCATCATCACATTGCAGGCCTCCATCGGTGCAGTCACTCCACCGTTCGGTGTCAATATCTTCACAGCCAGCGCTATCTTCCAAGTGCCCTATCTGACCGCTGTCAGGGGCGTGGGACCATATATTGCGATACTGCTGGGAGCTAACCTGCTGTTTGTATTCTCGCCGGAAACGATCCTTATATACGAGTTCATGGTGCCGTCTGAATGAGCCATTGGAGGAGGGCTGCGATGCGAAAGCCGACTGCGTTGGTGGCACTATTCGTTGCTGTCATCATCGCAATTTCAGGATGTACCGGTGAGATGGAGCCCGATGCCTCTGAGCAAACCATCCAACTGAAGCTAGTCCATGAGGAATCAGAGGCCGATGTACAGGGGCAGTATGCCGAAGAATTTAAAGACCGGATTGAGCAGCGTACAAACGGGCGTGTTCAGGTAGAAATTTATGCAGCGGGCCAGCTCGGCACCGACAAGGACACCCTAAAGATGCTTGAAGATGGAGCGATCCAGGCAGCAATATCCACACCGAGCATCACCGGATCGATCATTAACGAGAACCAGGTTCTATCTATACCATTCGTATTCTCCGACGATATGTCAGTAAACCGGGACGTGCTCCGCACAAGCACAGCTCTCAACGAAGACCTAGCCGACATCTATGAAGAGCGTGGCCTCGAGGTACTCAGTTTCTGGGCTGAAGGTTATATGGCATGGTCTTCAAACCGGTCGATCAACGACCCTGAAGGCATGGAAGATCTCAGAATTAGGACTATGACCTCTCCCATGTTGTTCAAGTCTTATCAGGCTCTGGGCGCTAATCCAACACCCATGGATGCAGGTGAGATTTACACAGCACTGCAAACAAACATGGTCGATGCCACAGAAAACCCGCTCTTCTTTATACACAGTGGCAACACGCATGAGGTGCAGGATTATCTTACCCTAGGCAAACACCATGTCTATGTAACATCCACCGTTCTCAACGCAGATTTTCTTTCCAGTCTTCCCGAGGATGTTCGCAAGACCATAGTGGACACCGTTGATGATCTTGAGGGATGGTCATTCAATCTACAAATGGAGATGAACGATGACGCACTTTCGGAGATGCAAAACAGTGATATAGAGATCGTCGAGCTTACTGCTGCAGAACGAGAAGTGTTCAAGGACATGTCGTTGCCCGCGCGGGATCAGTATGGCGAAATTTACGGGCCCGATGCCGAACGCATCTTATCGACTCTGATAGACGAAGTCGAACGCGCGGAAGCCAATCAGCAGTAATCCAGGCTCCCCCGTCATTGACATCACCACACGGCCCAGGCCCAGGATCTGATAGCCGACGTGTGGAAGTGTCTTCAGATAATAAAACCCAACATATGCACCTAAGAGTGGTCAGATAGGTTCTGCGGTTGGGAGATACCGAGCGGGAACTGGCCCGAACACGTGTAAACCCGGGGGAACCCCATGAACAGCACCCATTAATGACAAAAGCTCCAGGAAGTAATTTATAGAGCTTTTGTCATCCATGTCGCGACTCACCAGTAAACGATGACGCGACTCAGGACAGTGGCGGAGGATGGGGGATTCGAACCCCCGAGGGCTCTCACCCAACACGCGTTCCAGGCGTGCGCACTAGGCCGCTATGCGAATCCTCCTCGGAGTCTTATAGAGAACTTATTCTCAAAGACCAGAATTTAGCATAGCCTACAAGCTGACAGATACGCAAAACAGGTCGCGTGCTTTAGATGCAGCCGTCAACACCGCAGGTGCAAGCCTGATGGGACAACACGGCAAGCGAGTTCTGACCAAGCATCTTTCTCATATCGCTACCCTTGTCCCACGCTCATCGGCGAACAACGCGTCTTCCTGACAACTTTGCATCACCAGCAGTGAACGCTTGGTTTGGAATTCGCTCTTTGGACACAAATTGGTAGTATGGACTCCGGCCCCTCACGCGGTGCCATCTTACTCAACTCCCCCAGGGCAGGAATGCAGCAAGGGTCGGTGAGCTCTGACAGGTGCGTGAGGGGTTCTCTATATTCTGTGCAGCCAAATAAGCAAACGGTTTCTCAGCGTCTCTACCTAAAAGGGGCTGTGTAACAGGGAGACGTCACGACACGTATTCGGCATGAGTTATGCGCAGGGTGTCTAAGTCCTTGGGCAAGCATGTGACTGGTGTTACGGTAGAACAATCGGACAGTCTACTTCAAGGAACACCATGAACAATAAAGCAAAGAAAACGTTTCCAAGTCTCGGTCGTGTCACGGCAATCGCAGCTGCAGCTGGATTAGCCCTAACCGCTTGTGGCGACGGAGAAACCGCTGATACCGGTGGTGACGGCGGTGACACCATTGAGATGGGCATCTTCCAGGGCTGGGAGGAAGGCATCGCAGTGTCTGAACTGTGGGCCAATATTCTTGAAGACGAAGGTTACACCGTCAATAAAACTTACGTCGATTTGGCACCAGGCTACTCGGGTATCGCTTCTGGGGATTTGGACTTCGTCATGGACGTCTGGCAGCCGGTCACTCACGCCGATTACATCGAAGAATACGGTGACGACATTGAAAAGGTCGGTGAGTGGAACAGTGACGCACGCCAGGTGATTGCTGTCAATGAGGATGCTCCAGTAGATTCCCTAGACGAACTAGCCGACCATGCCGATGAATTCGATAGCGAACTGGTTGGTATTGAACCGGGCGCAGGACTGACTGAACGCACCGAATCCTATGTGATCCCGGATTATGGCCTGGACGACTGGAACTTCACCACATCCTCTACTCCTGCTATGTTGCAGGAACTAGACACTACGCTGTCCGCAGGTGAAAATATCGCCGTCACCCTATGGATGCCGCACTGGGCATTCAATGCTTATGACATCAAACCGTTGGATGACCCACAAGAAGCGCTCGGTCAAGAAGAGCACATGACCACCTACGCACATAATGAGTTCTCTGACAACCAGCAGGAAGTCTTCGATTGGTTAGCCGACTTCAAGATTGACACCGATACACTGCAGGATCTTGAAGAAGACCTGTTTGTCGAAGATGTTGATCAGGACGACTACCCGGATGTTGTGCGTGACTGGATGGAGGAAAACCAGGACTACGTTGACTCGCTGACGTCCTAACGTCTACGTCATACAATTTGGCAGGCGTCGTCGAAGGATAACCGGCCGGCACGTGGGCGAATAGCCGTCTCGTCGTCACCGTTTGGTTGCCAACCAACGTTGATAATGACTGCGGTCCGCCACCCATTGTCCGTATGGAATTCCTCGTCGACGCCTGCGGCGTTAAAGCCGGTCATCGGGCCAACGTGTAGGCCGTGAGCTCGTAGGGCAACGATGAGATAACCAATTTGGATATGACTGGACACTTTGGCCATGTTTTCCCGCGCGGAGACATCTGGGTCGAGTTTTTCTCGAGCATCTTCCTTATGCGGGGCCAATTCCGGCAAATGGTTATGCCAATTTGGATCCCAAGCCGCGATCAAGGTCAGTGGTGCAGCCAACGTCTTATCGCGGTTGCCCCGTTTCATATGTGGCCCAAGACGATGTTTAGCCGCCGGCGATTGCACCAACGTGAGCCGCAAAGGCTGGGAATTCATCTGGGTGGGCGCCCAACGAATATCCTCATATGCTTGGGCAATCACAGCAGGATTAACTGTTTCGGTGGAAAACGTGTTGGTGGTGTGGGCGTCAACAAAAATGCTGTCGAGCAGCTCACGGGTGATGTTCGACAGGTCAGCAGTACCAGTTTCAGCCATAAGTTTTCCTTTCGTGTCGTTCGGCGATTAAAGTCTAGACTGAGAATTCGGCCAGCAGATAGTTCTGGTAACGATTGTCACGACAGCAAGCTAAGGTATTGAGAGTGACCACCGCTTTATATCGCCGCTACCGTCCGGATACGTTTGAACAAGTTATTGGCCAAGAGCATGTGACCGTTCCACTGGCCAATGCCATCGATAAACACCGGATCAATCACGCCTACCTATTTTCTGGTCCGCGCGGCTGTGGCAAAACCACGTCGGCACGCATATTGGCACGCTGCCTCAACTGTGCCCAAGGGCCAACCGCATCGCCGTGTGGCCAATGTGATTCCTGCCGTGACCTTGCAACAGGTGGACCAGGTTCCCTCGACGTCATCGAAATTGACGCGGCCTCACACGGTGGTGTTGACGATGCACGCGATCTACGCGAACGGGCCACCTTTGCCCCCACCCGCGACCGCTATAAAGTGTTCATCATTGACGAAGCCCACATGGTCACGTCAGCCGGGTTTAATGCGCTACTGAAAATCGTTGAAGAGCCACCCGAACACATTAAATTTATTTTTGCGACAACAGAGCCCGATAAAGTCATCGGCACAATTCGTTCGCGAACCCACCACTATCCCTTCCGGCTTGTGCCACCAGAACCACTGATGCACTACTTGGAAACGTTAGCCGGCAACGAGCAGATCTCCATTGCCCCAGGAGTGTTGTCCCTAGTAATTCGGGCCGGAGGCGGCTCGGTTCGTGACACCCTATCTGTGCTGGACCAGCTGCTAGCCGGGTCTACCCAAGAGGGAGTCAGCTACGATCTGGCCGTCAATCTGTTAGGTTTTACCCCGGAGAACCTACTGGACGATGTCGTCAATGCCTTGGCCGCCGACGATTCCCCTACGGTTTTTCGGGTCATTGATCAGGTAATCCAGTCCGGTCAGGATCCAGAGCGCTTTGTCCAGGATCTACTGGAGCGTTTTCGCGACGTCGTCATTGTTAAAGCCGCACCGGATCAGGCACCGGCAATTTTACACGGCATGCCTGAAGATCAGCTTCGCCGGTTGGAGACCCAAGCAAATCAACTGGGGGCAGCCGAAGTATCACGGGCCGCTGACACGACCGCAGCAGCTCTAACCCAAATGAGCGGAGCCACCTCACCACGCCTGCACCTGGAATTATTAATGGCTCGGCTCATGCTGCCGGCCAGTGATGAAACTGAACGTGGTCTAGCTGCCCGCATCGATCGGTTAGAGCGCCGTCTAGAATACGGTGGGGTGCCTGAGGCAACCGCACAGCCGCCA
>DEPX01000209.1:11422-11955 GCA_002358975.1 Micrococcaceae bacterium UBA3381
GCCAGTTGCCGATGCCACACCACAGCCTGAAGAAGCCGGGTTATCTGGCGTTGCCGCTGCACGTGCCGCGCTCAGTCAAGAAGCACCATCCGCTGACACACCGGACCAGCCTGAACCACAATCGGCAGCGCAGGAAGCCGCTGAACCACCGGAACCCAGCGCCGAACCAGAACCGACGCCTGAGACTGAGCCTGAGCCCGAGCCCGAGCCCGAGACACCACCACAACACACCGCCTCGGGACACGAAACACCACAGCATACCCAGCAGCAAGACACTCCGCCCCAAGATGCCGCCGAACAACCGGCCCGGCAACAAGCGCCTGCAGACTCCCAACCCTCACAGGTGGAAATGGTTCGTCGCGCCTGGCCAGAAGTCTTAGAGTTCCTCAAAAGCCAATCGCGGCTGATCTGGATGACCATCAACGGAAATGCCCAGGTCGTCGGCTTCGACGGCAAGCTACTCACCATTGGTTTCGATAATGACGGCGCTCGCAATACAGTACAAATGCGCGGTGGCAAAAAATTATTAGCCG
>DEPX01000209.1:12062-24356 GCA_002358975.1 Micrococcaceae bacterium UBA3381
ACCTAGCCGCCCGGCTCGGCCCCAGCCTGAACAACAAACTCAGGCGACACCTGACTCCACTCCCCCACACCAGCCGGCACCATCGCAGCAGTCTGCGCCACGGCAGTCACCGGCGCCCCAGCAAGAATCGATACAACCGACACAACATGCACCCGTTCAGCCACAGGCCACCGGTGTGGCGGGTTGGGGGCCCGGCCGTCCAGATCAGAACTGGGGACAACCAGATCAGGCTTGGGACCAACAAGACAAACCGGCGGGGCAGTCGCAAGATGTTGAAGAGCCACCGGTACCCGATTGGGGCCCACCAGAAGATGACTGGATGCCAGACCAGGACCCTTGGCAGGCCAACCAACAACCACCCGATAATCAGCCCACAGCACCCGAACAGCCAGAGGCTCCCACACAGCAACCGGGATCCCAGGCGAACCAGCCGGCATCACCGCAACCAGAGATCGCAACGGGCCCGGATCCCATCGCAGATGATGGATATGCCGGGTTCATCCCGCGTCACAATGCATCCGAAGAGCCAGCCATCCCGGCTTTCGCCAAATCCGAGGCCGAACTACGTGAAGAATTCCAACGTCGTTTTGGCAACGTTATCCCCGGTGGCACTGATAATAAACCACAGCAACAACAGACTAAACCTGCCAGTGGTTCCCGGTTTGCTGAGATGGTGGCGCAATACAGTGGCCAGCAGCCCAACGGCACACAAACCGAATCCGCACCACAAGAAGAAAAAACCCCGGATGAAGACGACGATGATTACGCCTCGGATGATGACGAGATCATCGAAGACTCCGGTCTGGCAGGGCGCAGTGTGGTCGAAAGTCTCCTCAATGCACGCCTGGTTGAAGAACGCAACGCAGACGGTACGCCAAAGCTCTAATCAACTCTGCAACAGAAAGGCACCCACGTGTACGACGGTGCGGTCCAAACCCTGATCGATGAGTTGGGTAGGCTCCCGGGCATCGGCCCCAAGTCTGCCCAGCGCATCGCATTCCATATTCTGGAATCCCCAGAAAGCGACATGGTCGCCCTGGCCGATGCGATCACCGATGTTAAAGCGAAAATACGGTTGTGTGAAATCTGCTTTAACGTCTCCGAACACAGCATTTGTGCCATTTGCCGCGACGAAAACCGAGACACCGGACTCTTATGCGTCGTCGAAGAATCTCAAGACGTCGTCGCCATTGAACGAACCCGAACCTACAACGGCCGCTATCACGTACTGGGTGGGGCCATTAACCCCATCGGCGGTGTCGGCCCGGAACAGCTGCGGGTACGCGAACTACTCACCAGGCTGCAAGATGAAGCCATCACGGAAGTCATTCTTGCCACCAACCCGAATCTGGAAGGTGAAGCCACCGCAACCTATCTGACCCGGATGCTATCCACGGTTGGCATCACCCTGTCCCGCTTAGCCTCGGGACTACCGGTTGGCGGGGATCTGGAATACGCCGATGAGGTGACTCTGGGCCGAGCATTTGAAGGACGGCGCAAACTCGGCGAGGCCAGTTAGGTTAGCCAGTACACTTAACCGCAGTCCCATTTTCTAACCAGAGGGTAGTTATGAGCCTCATTGTCCAAAAATACGGTGGATCCTCAGTCGCCGATGCGGCAGGTATCCAACGCGTCGCCCGTCGGGTGGTCGCCACTCAACGTGCAGGACATAAAGTTATAGTCGTGGTCTCTGCGATGGGCGACACCACCGATGATCTGCTCGATCTTGCCGAGAGTATTACTGATGAAGCCCCCAAACGCGAAATGGACATCTTGTTGTCCTCGGGGGAACGCATTTCTATGGCGCTACTGGCCATGGCTGTTAACGCCAATGGTTCACGGGCGCGCTCCTTTACCGGGTCCCAGGCCGGTATGCTCACCGATACCTATCACGGCCAAGCCCGCATCACCCGGGTCTCTCCCACTCGTATTCGTGAAGCTATCGATGAGGGCAACGTCGCCATCGTGGCCGGGTTCCAAGGGGTATCTCCGGAATCTAAAGACATCACCACAATGGGCCGTGGTGGTTCTGATACCACGGCAGTCGCTTTAGCGGCAGCCCTGAATGCTGACGCCTGCGAGATTTACACCGACGTGGATGGTATTTTCACCGCCGATCCGCGAGTAGTGTCATCGGCCAAGAAAATCGATGAAATCTCCTCCGAAGAAATGTTGGAGCTGGCCGCATCGGGCTCCAAAATCTTGCACCTGCGCGCGGTGGAATATGCTCGCCGGTTCGGTGTAAAACTTCACGTACGCTCCTCCTTCGCCGAGCATGAAGGCACCTGGGTGATCCCAGATGAACAAGACATTGTCCACCTACCAGAAGGCCAACCCATGGAACAGCCAATTGTCGCCGGTGTTGCACACGACACCTCCGAAGCTAAAGTCACTATCGTCGGGGTCCCCGACATTCCGGGCAAAGCCGCCGAAATATTCCAGGTCATTGCTTCGGCAAACACCAATATTGACATGATTGTCCAAAACCCATCCCGGGCTGGTGCCGGAGCAACCGACATCTCCTTTACAGTGCCATTAGATCAAGCGAAAACTGCTATCGCAGCACTGCGTGCTGCCCAACAACAAATCGGTTTTGATGACGTCGTGCACCAACGCCACATCGGCAAAATCTCCCTGATCGGTGCCGGTATGCGCTCCAACCCGGGTGTATCAGCTACCTTCTTTGATGCCCTACACCGTGCCGGTGCGAATATCGACCTGATTTCGACCTCCGAAATTCGTATCTCCGTGGTCACCGCGGCAGATAACCTGGAAGCCGCCGTGCGCGAAATCCACCATGCTTTTGATCTCGACGCCGAGGAAGAGGCCACCGTTTATGGTGGCACCGGCCGCTAATATTTTTCCTGAGCCACCGCAGCGTTTTTCCACAATGCGCTGCGGTGGCTTTGTTTTCGCTACATAAATGCAAATATCAGCGCGGTGTTAAATTTGACACACTAGGGTTGAGAGCGTACGGCAAATCCAGCCGTAACGGTGGCGGGAAGGAGGCAGCATGTTAGGTTTCGATTTCGATATCACTGGTACTGAGTCTGTGCGTCAAACCGGCCAAGCCTTCCTTGAAAAACTCCGCACCGATAATGCCCCGGAGCAAGGTGCTACCCCATTTTCGTTGGCCAACGATATCGTTGGGCAGGCACTGCGCTACCATCCGGGCAGCGACATCCGGTTTTTGGAACCCTGCATTGGTTCAGGCTTATTCTTTTCAGCTCTATTGCATCAGACTGCTGATAAAAATCATCAACGACAGATTGCTGCGGCCCACGGGGTGGAGCCCGATGAGCATTTCGCAGCGTTAGCGCATGATCTGTGGGCGCCTGCTGGGCTTACTGTGCACAATCTGGATTTTATGCAGCTTACCGATGTCGATCTGCCCAAAGCTTCACTTGTGCTTTCCCGGCCACCGGCCACCCCGCATCACCGGCTAACATCTGAACAAAAAGTTGCGGGAGCCGATGCCGCTGAAGCCGCCACCGGCATTCGTCCGACCGGTCTGGCCGATTTTTATATTCACTTCTTATTAGCCAGCCACAAGTTTTTGGCCCCCGGTGCTGTCTCAGCCTGGCTGTTGCCCACCGCTTTTTTACACCGTAGTGCCGGGCATGCGTTGCGAACCTATCTGACCAAGCAGGTACGCATCCAAAGTATTCATAGCTTTGATCGCGGCGCGCTTGCCACCACGGGGCATGAAGACGAAATCGTTGAATGGTCTGTCGTAATCTTCACTAACGAGCCCGCCACTGCCACGGGTACATTTAAACTGTCTAGCGGCGGTGAGCTCTTCGGCCCAGATACCGCCGTGGAGTTATCCTATGAGCGGCTCGACCCGGAAGTCTCGTGGCGAAACCNNCTCGACGGCCAGCAGCCGAACCGAAATTCTTATGTGATGGAGGATTTTTTCTGGATTCGACGGGGCTGGGATATCCCCGGCAAAAGGTTCTTTGTACAAAGTGAAAACCGCGCCTGGGCGTTAGGCATCCAGCCCTATCACATGCACCCGATGTTGCCACCGCCCCAAGACATCACCGGCACCGTTATTAGAAGCGACGCTTGGGGCTATCCAGTGGCAGATAACCGCCACGTAGTAATTACCTCTCACGATAATATCTACGATTTGGAGGACAAAGATCCCGCACTGTTGGAATATCTGAGCGCAGCAAACGGGGACACCAGGGCGGTAGCAAAACGACCCGAAAGTGGGCTGTGGTACAGCCTGCATTTACGTCGACCCGCCCCGATCCTTGTCCAACCTGCCACTGATGAGGATCCGGGACCATTTCGATTTATTATCAATGAGTCTGAAGGCATCGCGGGCCCCGGCTGGATTACGATGCAACCCAAAATTGCCTTTGCCACACCCCAGCTACTACTCAACGGGATAGATTGGTACGCCGTGAAATATGCTCTTGATAATATTCGGGTCCCGGCTCCATCACAGAAACCCAAGCTTACTCCCAGTGCGGTGGCTTCCTTGGATGCAACAGTAATCGCCGAATGGTTAGGAATGACCGACCAACGCGCGTGAAGGTCGAGCCCAACTATCCACCGGTGGGACCACGCCGTTGATCTCATAATCCCCTAGCCCACGCAGTTTATAGTGCGCCGGGTTGTGACTGGCAAGTACTCGGGCATTACGCCAATGCCGGTCGAAACCATGTTGTCGCTGTAAAATCGAAGCGCCACCAACTTCATAGACCAACTGAGTTGCCTCAAGTGCATGCTCGGAGACACTCACTGAGGTTGCTTGCACGTGTGATACTGCTGGTCCATAGACTTTCCAGTATGCGTCATCACCGGTCGACAACTGGGCTGCTTGCTGTAGGTAACGATCAAAATCTATAGCGGTAAGTTTAGCCAAATCTGCAGCCGCTTGAGCATGCACGGCTGCCCGCCCAACCACCTCTTGGACAAGTGGGTCATCTTTCGGGAATTCGGCGACCGCGTGCCCGTATGTACGGGATCTGTTACGAACAAACTCGGCTGCATCACTCACCGCTGCAGCAGCAATACCGGCTTGGGCCGCTGAATGAATCAATAAGACCAATGCGTTGGTCAATAGGCCGGTTGCAGTATCGATCGTCATTTTGCGCTGCTCAGTTAGTGAGACATTTCGAAATTGCGTCGTGCCCGACCCCGTCAGTCGTTGACCAATACCGTCCCAGTCATCAACTCGTTCCACGCCTGTGGCGTCAGTATCAATAACGTGAAAGTTCGGCAGGCCCTGTTCGTCACGCTCAGTGACGACGAACATATAGTCGGCAAATAATGCCCCAGTGGTATAAATCTTGGTACCACTAAATGTTTCGCCGGCGGTCTGGCCACCACCCACCATGCCATTAGCAATGACGCGGCCACTTCCAATTTGGGTTAACCACCAATCACTAATCGATTGCGGGTTGAAAATATGCAACGGGGTAAACCCGAAATGGGCGTGTAAAATCTGTACAAGATTTGAATCAGCCTTGGCCAACGGGATGAGTAATTCAATCAATTGTGCTATTGATATCCCTTGGCCCCCGTACACTGTCGGGGCCTGAAGTTTTGTGAAACCGGTTTCCACTAACCATTGCACTTGTTCATATGGCAATGTGCGGTTGAGTTCTCTATCGATCGCACCAGCGGCAATACGGTCAAAAACGGGCTGAAATTCTTGAAGCAGGTCAGTCATTATGCACCCACCTGTAGAGTATATGCAATGCAAAGTAATGGCTGATTTGACATAGTATTTTCCTTATACCGTGTGCATGTGTCACGGCGGGTTCAAATAGTAATTGCAGTACTTGTCCACAGTTTTTCTGTGAACCGAATCGTCATCTGGGGCACCCCACTACATGCCGAGGGTTGCCGTCCAATTAGCCAGAGCTTTGCATTGGATCTCGTGATTCCTGATTGTCTAGATAACCATATTTTTGGTGGCGGGAAAAGAGCGCCCGTCATATGGCCGTCATCTTCGTGGTCCGTTTTGGCATAGTGCCGCTGTTGTGCGCCACTACCTATCTGGTGCTAACTAGACTTGTGTGGTGTCAAGGCCATTTTTACTCGATTAAGGCTATTAGATGATGTCCAAACCTTCCGCTGAAGTCCCGGTGATCGAAAATTCCGGGCAGTTTGTTCGTCAATTACCCGAAGATTGGTTGCGCACTGACACGATCCTGGCGATAGTTGTAGCTTTTGTATCGGTGTTGAGCCTGCAGGCGCTGCGCTTGACCAGTTTGTATGAGCAGACCGGTGTCAGCATCGTCACCGCACAAATTTTTTCATTATGCATTTCGGCCATGCTGGTATTTTACCGTCGCTACCCGGTAACCATTGCTGGATTATTTACCATCCTGATCATTATCGGGTCATTTACCGCAGCATCTGAATTTTACTCTGTGCTCTTCGTTGGATTCATGACGATCTATTCGGTGGGCGCGTGGGTGTCGAATAGACGCTTGGCATTTTGGGTGCGTTTTATTGTGGTGGCGGCGCAATTGACTGGCACGCTGGTCGTGGTGATGTTAGATAATGGCACCGAACAGCTTACCGAAGAGGCTCTGGCTGACATTGATCCCGGTGAGCTGCTCTACTATCTGTCAACCAGTCTGATCTTATCCTTCGGGTACTATCTATCGGCTTGTTATTTCGGTGGACAAGCTTGGCATCGGGCCAAACAGCGCTGGAAGCTGCAGCAGGCCCACGATAAATTAGCTGCCGCTAATCAGAAAGTTGCGGCAGCAGCAGTACATGCCGAACGCATGCATATCGCTCGGGAACTCCACGATATCGTTGCCCACCACGTCACTGTTATGGGGGTACATGCCTCTGCGGCACGACGTTTACTTGAGGCTGACAGGCCAACTCCGGCGGTCATCGACCAGCTGGGTCACATCGAATCGTCGTCAAAACAAGCGGTTCAAGAACTACAAACTATGGTGTATACGCTGCGTGACCAGGACGAATCAACCGAACCATTACCTGATCTTGATCAATTACCTCAACTGGTGGCCCATGCAAATTCAACGAAGCAAACGGTCACGTTAGAGGTGACCGGGGAGCCTAGACAGGTGTCGTCCGCCACTGCCCTCACCCTGTACCGCACCGCCCAGGAAGCACTGTCGAACACCCGCAAACACGCCGGCACCAACATAGCTGTGCACGTCCGGTTGCATTATGATCAGCACGAAGTGACGCTTTCGGTGACGGATAATGGTACAGCTTATGAGCCTGTCCTTTCCGGTACCGGCACGGGATTGCAGGGTATGCAAGAACGCGTGCAGGCGGTCAATGGCACACTAGAATATGGGCCGCGCACACCGTATGGCTGGAAGGTCATCGCTTGTGTGCCCCTACTGTAATGATGGAAAGCTGACAATGTCTGATCACACTATTCGGGTTCTGCTTGTTGATGACCAGCCAATGTTGCGCACCGGTTTAGCCACCGTGTTATCTACTGAACCAGACCTCGAAGTTGTCGGCGAAGCCTCAAACGGGCATGAAGCCATCGAGAAAGTCGCCCAACTGGCACCAGATGTGGTCTGTATGGACGTCCAAATGCCAGATATGGATGGTATTGAGGCCACCCGTGCGCTGGTTGAAGCACACACCCGTGCGGCGATACTTATTTTGACGACGTTCAACCGCGACGATTTTTTGTTTCAAACTCTGCGCGCTGGAGCGTCAGGTTTTCTGTTGAAAACTGCCGGGCCAGAACAGTTAATCCAGGCGATCAAAGTGGTGGCCTCCGGAGAATCCTTATTGGCACCCGAAGTGACCGGCCGGGTCTTAGATCGTGTGTTCAATCCACCGGCAACCCCAACAACGCCAGTAGAGAGGCCAGAACCGAGTCTGCCAGTGGGTTTAACCCGGCGCGAGGACGAAATTTTAGGCATGCTGGTCAAAGGCAAATCCAATGCCGATATTGCCGATGCCCTGTTCGTGGGGCCGGCTACGGTCAAAACCCATGTGTCGAATATTTTGATGAAACTTGACGTCAAGGACCGCATTCATGCGGTGATATGGGCATATGAGCACGGTTACGTGGACAGCGGAGACTAAACTATTCCTTCTGATTCTGGAGATGACGGATCCAGCTAAGCCCAAATTTAGAGCAAGCCGTTTAGCGACGGCGGTGCCCCACGGCGAGCGCAACAGCACCGAGCAGGCACATCCCAGCTGCAATAAGGTAGCTGGTGCGAAACGCCGCGAAGCTGGTGGCCCCGGAAGCCAAAGGCATCGCACCCAATACCAGGGTGCTGGTCTGACCGCCGATCCCACCTGCGAGACGCCGAACGGTGCTGTTGACTGACGACGATTCGGCTGCAATGTTTGCATCGACTCCTTGCGTCGCCGTTGCACTACTAGACTGCATTGCCATCCCCACACCGAGACCAAATAACAAAAAGCCACAGATAACTCCGATCAAACTGTTCGGAACATACGCCAGAGTGATCAACCCTGCTGCGGCAACTACCAATCCAGTGCTAAAAATCAGCCACGGTGGCACGTTCACCAAGCCGGCAACCGAACTCATCGTCGTCTGTCCAATGGCCAGCACCAGCATCAATAAGCCAATTGCGGCGCTTTGCAGGTTCAGCCCGTAACCATTGTCAGCAGCTCGAGCGAATTTCGGGATCAGGAGGTAGCTGCTGAACAGTGCCCAGCCCAGACCGATGGTCGCTAAATTCGCCACCACCACAGTCTGTTCACGAAAGATTCGCAAATCAATCAGCGGACGCTGGGCACGGCGTTCGTGCCAGGTCCAGCACACAGCTGCAACTACCGCGCCAATAAGCAAACCTAGGGTTAGCGGTGAAGACCATCCCGACGAGGTGGACAATGTCAGTCCGGCAAGAAGCGCAATGGCAGCGACAGCAAGCATCAGGGTGCCCACTGTGTCGTAGCCACCATGGGGGCTGTGCTTGGTCTCGGCTATCCAACGAAGAATCGCCAACATCGCTGCAGCCACCAATACCGCACCAAGCCCAAAAATCAAACGCCACGAAGCATATTGAGCCAAGACGCCGCCGATGACGAAACCCAGCCCAGTACCGGCACCGAATGCTGCCGCCAGAAAAGACAGCGAGCGGGTCTGGTGTGCTTGTGGCAAGTGGGCTCGTGCCAGTGCCAAAGCCAAGGGATATACTGCCCCACCGATGCCTTGAATTGCCCGGAATATCAACAGCACAGCGATATTTGGTGATAAAGCGGCACCGATGGAAGAAACCATAAAGATGGCTAGCCCGATAAGCAGCATCTTTCGTTCCCCATAGAGCTCGGCAAGACGGCCAAGGGCCGGGGTGGCCACCGTGGCGATCATCAGATAGACGGTGACTAACCATGCTGACCAGGCTTGGCTGGCCCGCAGAGATTGTTCGACGTCGTGAATCGCAGGAACAATGGCGGTCTGTTGCACCGCAAACCCGACCACCGCGATCGCCAAGGCCGAAAGTGTCAGCCGGGACGAGACATTCCAGGTGCTTTGGGTCATAGCAATCTCTTCCCATGTTAGCCATCTGGGTAATCAGCACAATGCTGTGCCGAATATTTTCTGGCTCGCAGGTTGTTTCGACCTATTGGGTTTTAGCGTCAGGATATTCGATAAAATCGTGGGTGCCCATTGGTAGATTCCAGATCAGGAGCAATCATGCCCACTATCGTCGTTGATGTCATGCCGAAGCCTGAAGTGCTTGACCCACAGGGAAAAGCCATCGATGCTCGGCTGCCCGAGTTAGGTTTCCGCGAGTTTTCTCAGGTCCGACAAGGAAAACGTTTCGAGATCACCGTTGCAGGTGAAGCGACCGCGGATGTTCTGGATCGTGCCAAAGCCCTGGCTGGCCAACTGTTAGCAAACCCTTCAACCGAATATATTGCCAATGTTGAGGTGGCTAAATGAGCACACCAAAAATTGGCGTCGTCATGTTCGACGCGGCCACCGATGCCCCCTCGGTACTTCGGGCCATTGATTTAGCCGGCGGAACCCAGGTGAAATTACATCCTAAAACCACGGTGGCACCAGATTTAGCAGACCTATCGCTGGTCATACTACCGGGCGGATTCTCCTATGGTGACTATCTGCGTGCCGGTGCGCTGGCGGCAACACAACCCATTATGCGGGTTTTACAGGATGCAGTAGACGCCGGGGAGCTGACGCTTATCGGCTTGGGCAATGGTTTCCAAGTCCTTACTGAAGCTAATTTATTGCCCGGTGGGTTTATTGCCAACGCCTCGCCGGGTTATCACCACAGCGAAGTAGAGTATGTCATCGAAGATAATTCGACGGCGATCACTAGCGCCTATGAGCCTGGCGAACACATTCGCTTGGTTCATAAGGGCGCTTACGCCCAGTACACAGCCACCGAAGATGAACTTGCCAGGCTGGAACACTCCGGCAACGTGATTATGCGAACCACAACTTCCAACACGGATTCGGTGAATAATATTGCCGGGATCAGCTCCGATAATGGATTGGTGCTGGGTTTGATGGCCAGCCCAGAGTATGCCATCGAGGCCGGTTTTGGTACTGATCATGCCGATGGCCCCGGCCTCGGTGTGGATGGTCAGGGACTGTTTGTCTCGGTTGTGCGGGCTGCTCGTGCTGCCAAGGGTGAAGGAGTTTTCAGTGAATAAATTAGATACCGTCGAGCACGCGGGCCAGACCCCTGACGTTGAACAACCGTGGGATCAGTTGGGTCTAAACGAGACAGAATATCAACAGATCCGAGAGATTTTGCAGCGCCGTCCCACCGAAGCTGAATTGGCCATGTATTCGTCAATGTGGTCTGAACATACCTCGTATAAGTCGTCCAAAGTACATCTGAAGCAGTTCGGGCAAAAGACCACCGAGAAAATGCAAGAAAATATGCTGGTGGGTTTAGGCGAAAACGCCGGCGTAGTAGACCTGGGCGACGGTTGGGCGGTGACCTTCAAGGTCGAGTCCCACAACCACCCCAGCTACGTGGAGCCCTACCAGGGCGCGGCCACCGGCGTGGGCGGCATCGTGCGCGACATCATCTCCATGGGCGCCCGGCCGGTGGCGGTGATGGACCAGCTGCGGTTCGGGGCGATCGATCATCCCGACACCGCCCGCGTGGTCCATGGGGCGGTCGCGGGCGTCGGCGGCTACGGCAACTCCCTGGGCCTGCCCAACATCGGCGGTGAGACCGTCTTCGATCCCACCTACCAGCGCAACCCCCTGGTCAACGCCCTGTGCCTGGGCGTGCTGCGGCACGAGGACCTGCACCTGGCCGCCGCGACGGGACCGGGCAACCACGTGGTGCTGTTCGGTGCCCGCACCGGCGGTGACGGCATCGGCGGCGCCTCCATCCTGGCCTCGGAGACCTTCGAGGAGGACGGTCCGGTCAAACGGCCCAGCGTGCAGGTCGGCGATCCCTTCATGGAGAAGCTGCTGATCGAATGCTGCCTGGAGCTGTTCGCAGCCGGCACCGTGGAGGGCATCCAGGATCTGGGCGCGGCCGGGATCTCCTGCGCGACCAGCGAACTGGCCGCCAACGGACGCTCCGGGATGCGCATCGATCTGGAGAACGTGCTGCTGCGCGATCCCTCACTGAACGCCGGTGAGATCCTGATGAGCGAGTCCCAGGAGCGCATGATGGCCATCGTGCGCCCGGAGAAGCTCGCCGAGTTCGAGGCCATCGCCGCCCGCTGGGAGGTCGAGATGGCCGTGATCGGTGAGGTCACCGATGACCACCGTCTGGTCATCGACCACCACGGGCGCCGCATCGTCGATGTCGACCCCGGCACCGTCGCGATCGACGGCCCCGTCTACGACCGTCCCTACGTGCGCCCCGCCTGGCAGGACGCCCTGCAGGCCGACACCGCCGAGATGCTGGCGCGCCCGGAGGGGGCCGAGGAGGTCGCCGCCCAGCTGCGCCGTCTGATCGCCTCCCCGAACCTCGCCTCCCCGCGCTGGGTCACCGACCAGTTCGACCGTTACGTGGGCGGCAACACAGCCCTGTCGATGCCCGACGACGCCGGGGTGATCCGTGTGGACGAGACCACCGGCCGCGGCGTGGCTCTGGCCACCGATGCCAATGGGCGCTACGCCGAGCTGGACCCTCGCACGGGTGCCCAGCTGGCCCTGGCGGAGGCCTACCGCAACGTCGCCACCACCGGCGCCGTGCCGCTGGCGGTCACCGACTGCCTGAACTTCGGCTCGCCCGAGGACCCGGGCGTGATGTGGCAGTTCCAGCAGTCCGTCGCCGGGCTCTTCGACGCCTGCCTCGAGCTGGGCATCCCCGTCACGGGCGGCAACGTCTCCTTCTACAACCAGACCGG
>DEPX01000108.1:0-8627 GCA_002358975.1 Micrococcaceae bacterium UBA3381
GCCGGTGATTATCGTTGTCGGTGCAGGTGTTGCGGGCTTGACCGCAGTCGAACATCTTGCCGCTGCAAAGCTTCCGGTCACTCTTGTTACCACCGGTGAGTTAGGTGCCGATACCGTCTCTGCCGGCAACACTGGGTTAGCTCAAGGCGGTATCGCTGCGGCTTTGGGCCCTCACGATTCTGCTACGCTGCACCAGCACGACACCTGTTTCGCCGGAGCAGGATTAGTTGATGCCGCTGCCGCCACTGTTCTCACTAACGATGGAGTACACCGTGTCTGTGACCTGCTAGCCACCGGCTTCCCTGCTGATCGCAATACCAACCAAAAGCTTGACTTGGGACTTGAAGCAGCTCATAGTAGACCGCGCATTATTCATGCCGGTGAAGATAGTTCCGGTGCCGCACTATCTCTGTTTTTGACGCAACGTATTCTCCGACTTATCGAAAACGGGGATGTACAACTGCTCCAGCACGCAGTCTTAACCTCCTTAGAGGTCATTGACCACCGAGCCCGAGGAATCATCTACACGGATGTGGCCGGCCAACACCGTTTGTCCGCCGATGCTGTGGTGCTTGCCACAGGTGGGTATGCCGGGCTATTTGCTACGACGTCGTCCTCGGCTACGGCCAACGGTCAGGGGCTTTTGGCGGCAGCTCGTGCTGGAGCTGTTGTCGCAGATTTAGAGTTCGTTCAGTTTCACCCCACCGTGTTGACACCCAATGGTGCGCTCATTTCCGAGGCGGTCCGTGGTGCCGGTGCTGTGTTGCGAACCGCGGATGGCAATCGGTTCATGCCTGCAGCACATCGGGACGCAGACTTGGCGCCACGAGATGTAGTGTCGCGAGCAAGCTTTGAAAGTATGGTCGCAACGGGCGCTGAATCGGTATTCTTAGACGCCACGGTTATCGAAGCTCGCCATGGCACTGGCACACTGGCCCGACGGTTCCCTCAACTCACCCGTGTGTTAGCGTCAATCGGCATTGATTGGACTACACGTTTTGTACCGGTAGCACCGGCTGCACACTATTGCATGGGCGGTGTAGCCACTGATGTATGGGGGCAAACATCAATCAGCGGATTATTTGCCGCCGGCGAGGTAGCTGCCACCGGCGTTCACGGTGCCAACCGATTAGCCTCAAATTCTTTACTTGAAGGTTTGGTATTCGGAGCCCGGGTAGCAAACGCCGCCCGCGCTTTTCTAGAATCTCAATACTGTGAGATTCAATCATCATTTGAACGGTTCATAGCTTCGGCCAAACCGGTTACTGCACATCGGCCACGTTCTAGTGACACCCAAGAACAATTCCGGCAACTACAACAACTTGCCAACAGCCACCTGGGAATTATTCGTACCCATACTGGGCTGCATCATTTACTAACCCAATTGGACGACGTCGAGCACCCGTTAGGCGATGTGGTGTCGTTAATGGCTACGGCCGCGCTGACACGCACCGAGTCACGCGGGGGACACTGGCGAGCAGATTACCCCACACCAGACCCTTACCAGGCCAATCGCAGGGCCTGGCGCCTAGACACCAGCCAGTATCAATACGAGAATGCCGGGTACCACCTTCAGGAGTTTCAATGTTGACACCTACACTTATTGCCGACGCCGTCAATCGCGGTCTAACTGAGGATCTTCCTTGGGGTGATGCCACGGTGGCCGCAACTATTCCGGCTGCTCAGCAATTTCGAGCCAAACTGGTGGCCAGGGAACCTGGAGTTTTTGCCGGCGGCACAGTCCTGGCTGAAACATTCCGGCAAGTAGATTCAACGATCCGGGTCGATGATTTGATACCGGATGGTGCCGCGTTTAGTAGCGGTGATGTATTAGCGAACCTTTGCGGGCCAGCTGCCGGCATGCTCAGCGCTGAACGCGTAGCACTAAACTTTGCTCAACGGCTCAGCGGTATTGCCACACTGACTGCAAAGTTTATCGCTCAGGTACACACCGTTGATGCCATGGCCCGAATCGCCGACACTAGAAAAACCACTCCAGGGCTGCGAGCGCTAGAAAAACATGCTGTTGTAGCCGGTGGCGGAGTCAATCACCGTTTTGGCCTCTCCGATGCCATCATGCTCAAAGATAATCATCTAGCAGCGCTGGGGGCTACCGACGGCACAGCACTCACCAGCGTTATCCGACAAGTCAAGGCCCAGGTCGGCCACACCATGCCCATCATTGTTGAGGTCGATCGGCTGGATCAGGTCGAATTCGTGGTTGCTGCGCAAGTAACCGGGATCTTATTAGATAATTTTTCAACCCAGGACCTGCGTACCGGCGTAGAACACATTGCTGGTCGATGTGTGGTCGAGGCCTCAGGCGGAGTGAATTTGGATACTGTGGCAGACATTGCCGCAACAGGGGTCGATATCATTTCGATCGGAGCAATCACCCAGGGTGCCACCGCACTCGATTTAGGATTGGATGCTAACTAATGCTGTACCTAGATGCTGCCGCTACTGCCCCACTGCGCGAAGCGGCCCGTAATTCCATGCTGAAAGTGTTGAATGCAGGTCCTGCAAATGCGTCGTCGGTCCACACCCCTGGCCAACATGCCAAGACCGTTCTCAAACACGCCCGCCAACAACTTGCCACAATGCTCGGCGCTCGCGAATCCGAGGTGGTGTTTACCTCCGGCGGTACCGAAGCCAATAATCTTGTACTCAAAGGGGTGAGTGTCGCTAACCCTCGTGGCAGACACATCGTCACCACCAATATCGAGCATTCTTCTATCCGCCAGACATGCCAGTTTCTCGCCAAACTAGCCGGCTTTGAAATTACCGAAGTCGAAGTGGATCAGTACGGCCGCGTAGACGAATCAGCGGTCATTGATGCCATTGACAACGACACCACTATCGTCTCGATAGGGCTAGCTAACGGTGAAGTTGGTACCGTTCAGTCCATTAACCGTATTGGTCAAGCGGCCAAAGCAGCCGGTGCGGTTATGCATACCGACGCGGTGCAAGCAGCGGCATCTTTACCGGTGAGTTTCAATTCAGAAGCTTGGCCCGGCCAGTACGTCGATGCTATGTCCATTGCTTCACATAAGTTCGGTGGGCCACAAGGTGCAGGCGCGCTATTGATTCGTGACGATATAGCCTTTGAACCGCTCCTGCACGGCGGCGGTCAAGAAAATAGTCGGCGCTCTGGGACGGAAAATTTGGCGGCTATCGCTGGCTTTTCCGCTGCGGTCGCTACTATATTGCCCACCGCAGGTACCCGGGCGCAAACCATGATGGCCCAACGTGATGCCTTTATCGGGCGTATCCTCGAAGATATCCCCCATGCCCGGCTGACTGGCCATCCCACCGAGCGCGTGCCAAATCACGCCTCGTTTGTATTTGAGCGTATTTCGGGCGAGTCGCTATTAGTCGATCTTGACGTCATGGGGATTGCGGCCTCATCAGGCTCAGCGTGTTCAGCTGGCAAAAAGGAACCCTCTGGTATTTTGTTGGCCATGGGCTTTGAGCCGGACATTGCAACGACAGCGTTGCGATTCACCTTCCCCGACCCATTGAATGATACCGACTACAACCACCTATTGAATCAGACCTTGGCCGTATTAAACCGCCATGGGCCCCAACGACTGCTTGAGTAGTAGATGGACCGTACCGAACGAGCCTTGCGCGAACAGGCCCACGCCCTGTGGGCTACTGTGTGTTGCTTTGTATTCGGGACTATCGTCGGGGTCATCCTGCTGTGGGGCGATACGCGCCCCTTTACCGGAGGCGGCTCAGTACTTCTTCCAGCTGCACTGATTGCAGCATCAATCACGGCGGCGGCCTTTCTGGTCAGCACACTATTCTACCGACGTGGTGAAACCCGACCCATGCCGCGTTGGCAAGCGGCTGTATCCAATATTTCTGCGATCTCGGTAACTGCAGCAATGGGTGGTGTTGCCGGGTTGGGGGTCCTCTTGGCGGGCCAAGTATTGACCACCGGGCTACAAGGTCTTGAATTTGGTCAGTTTGGCGGTGGCCTTTTCACCGGCGTTGCCGCAGGCCTTGGTGGCAGGTTGGCTTTTCAAGCCGGTGTTCAGCTGAGCACACGCGATATCGCAAATCTATTAGTTGTCTTTTTGGTCATTGGTACAGTCTTTGCCATGCTTACCGGCACTGATCCAGCCTGGTGGGAACGCAACTTTTCTCAGCTGGGTGTGGGAACTGGCGCGTGGGCATTCAATGGCACGGTAATTATTGCTGGACTATTAGTTGCCACCATTGGCTTATATATCGGCAGAGATCTACATCGGCTACTCGATGACGACGCCCTGAGACATATCGCAATCGTGGTCATTGTCTGGGTTGCCGCCGGCTGCACACTGGCGGCTGTAGGAGGGATGCCTACCGATCAACTGCCTATTGCTCACACCATTGCCGCATTCACCACGCTAGTACTCTTTGTTGCTGCCGCAGCGCTCACAACCGCGGCACTAACTCACCCACCGGCAGTGTTACGCACTATCACCGGTATGGTGGTCCTACTGATTTTCGTTTGTACGATATTGACGCTCTTTTTGCCGGATCTGTCATTTACTGCATTAGAGAGCATCGTTGTGGGCCTAGTTCTATTGTGGCTGACTACCGTTATTCGCGTGCTGAATATCTTGGTACCCAATGTTTCGAAAACCTCGCAGCGAAGCCGGCTGCGAGGGATCCGCCGTTAATTCATAAACTCCTGGCCGCGCACTTATGGTCTTGACTTCAATATCACTGCGCGTAGGGTAATCTGTGAGACTTGCATCACAGCAGATATGCTGTACGCACTGGTCTACGCCAGACACTCAAAAGGAGCACACCATGGCAGAGAATCCAACAATTGAAGGCCTCACCCAAGAAGATCGCACGTTTGAACCTCCCCCGGAATTTGCCGCGCAAGCAAATGTCACGGCTGAAGAATACGATAAGGCCGAAGCTGACCGTATTGGTTTTTGGGCTGAGAAAGCCGACCGTATTACCTGGGCTGAGCCCTTCGAAGAGGTACTGGATTGGTCGGATGCCCCATTTGCTAAGTGGTACTTAGGTGGCAAACTCAACGCCGCATATAATTGTGTAGATCGGCATGTCGAAGCTGGTCTAGGCGATCGGATCGCCTACCACTTTGAAGGTGAAGGCGGCGACACCCGTACCATCACCTACGCTGATCTCATGCGCGAAGTGTCCAAAGCCGCCAACGCGCTAATTGAACTGGGCGTTCAAACCGGCGACCGTGTAGCCATTTACATGCCCATGATTCCTGAAACGGTATTCGCTATGTTGGCATGTGCTCGTATCGGGGCGCCACATACGGTGATCTTCGGCGGTTTCTCGGATCAGGCCATCGCTGACCGTATTCAAGATTGCGGTGTCGAAATCGTCATTACCGCCGATGGTGGGTACCGCCGGGGTAAGGCCAATGGACTCAAGGTCACAGTCGATAAGGCCGTTGCAAATCTGCCTCAGGTCCGCAATGTACTGGTTGTCCAGCGCACCGGCCAAGATGTTGACTGGCACGACGATCGGGATGTGTGGTGGCACGATATTGTTGAGCGGCAAAGCGATCAGCACACTCCGGAAGCATTCGATGCCGAACACCCTTTGTACATCATGTACTCCTCTGGTACCACCGGTAAACCCAAAGGCATAATGCACACCACCGGCGGGTATCTCGTCGGTACGTCTTATACACACTGGGCCGTATTCGATATCAAACCCGAAACAGACGTGTTTTGGACTGCCGCCGATATTGGATGGGTCACCGGCCATTCCTATATTGTCTACGGCCCACTAGCCAATGCCACCACATCTGTGCTCTATGAGGGCACGCCGGACACCCCACACCGTGGCCGCTGGTGGGAAATCGTTCAAAAATATGGCGTCACCGTGCTGTATTGCGCCCCCACGAGTATTCGAACCTTTATGAAATGGGGCCGCGACATTCCTGCCGACTATGATCTGTCGTCCCTGCGCCTTCTGGGCAGTGTAGGTGAGCCTATTAACCCAGAAGCCTGGATGTGGTACCGAGAAATCATCGGCAATAATCATTGTCCCATTGTGGATACCTGGTGGCAGACCGAAAACGGCAATATCTTGATAAGCCCATTACCTGGCGTAACTGCAACTAAACCCGGTGCAGCCATGCGGGCCATACCGGGCGTGGTAGCGGACGTTTTTGATGAAGAAGGTAATTCTGTAACGCCTGGTCACGGCGGCTACCTTGTCATTAAAGAGCCCTGGCCGGGGATGCTTCGTACACTATGGGGCGACGAAGAACGGTATAAAAAGACGTACTGGTCACAGTATCCAGGGGTCTATTTCGCAGGAGACGGAGCCAAAATCGACGAAGATGGCGATATCTGGGTACTCGGACGTGTCGATGATGTCCTCAATGTCTCGGGGCACCGCATGTCAACCGCTGAAATTGAATCAGCGTTAGTTGCGCATTCCAAAGTTGCTGAAGCCGCAGTGGTGGGAGCTCAAGACGAAACTACAGGCCAGGCTATCGAAGCCTTCGTTATCCTCCGAGAAAGCGCTGAGGACAAAAATGACGTAGTCCAAGAATTGCGTACCCACGTACGCAGCGAAATTGGGCCCATTGCCACACCGCGTGCCATTATGGTCGTGCCAGATCTTCCAAAAACTCGCTCAGGCAAGATCATGCGGCGTTTGCTCAAAGATGTGGCGGAGCATCGTGAAATCGGCGATGTAACTACACTGGCGGATGCATCCGTAATGGATCTTATCCAGCAAGAAATTCAAGGAAGATCAAACGAGTAACCCGCACAGTAAAAAGTTGAGAACCAATTTACTAACACCGCGCATTGGGGTCAGAGCTTTTATGGGTTGGTAAACGTCAACCCATTTCGACCAAGAACACGCCTACCATAATTAGTACTAGGCCTACGATCATGCGCGGTGTTAGCGGTTCTTTCCAAATAATCCGCGCCAGCAGCGCAATCAGTGCGACCCCGATGGCCGACCAGATGCCATACGCTATCCCTACCGGCATACCGGCATTTAGCGTTAGAGCCAGAAACCAGAACGCCAACACGTAACAAATAGCTAAAGGAATAACCCACAGCCTGTTTTTGAAACCGTTACTGGCACGCAAGCTTAGGGTGCCAAACACTTCTGCCAAGATTGCTGCTGATAAAAATAGCCACCTCATGGTTCCAGCACCTCAGCTTTTTGCGGGCCGTCTTCGCCAGTCTGGATAATATACACGCCAGCAATTATGGTTACGATGCCGACAATGGCGGTAATACTTAGTGTCTCGCCGAAGATTACGGCACCCAACACGGCTACTAGAGCAACGCCGGCGGCCGCCCAAATACCATACGCCACACCGATTGGAATCCCGTGACCGAGCGCTAACCCTAAGAGCATGAACGCAATAAGATAGCCAACTATTACACCGATGGACCAGACAGAATGGTCAACAGCTGCGCGCAATGACATGGTGCCAAGCACTTCAGCAATGATCGCACCCAATAACAAGAACCAACGTTTCATCATTTTCAACGTTCTCCATTTTCGTCATCCATGGTAGTGGTTCTGCCCCGCCGTGAAGCACACGCAGGCGTATATTCAGTCACGTTTGGCATGGGTTAGGCTTCAGCTACTCTACCAATCAAGATTGATTACTCGGTGGCACGCCGAACATGTAATGAATGCTCTCAAGAACCGTTTGCCGACCTACCTGTAGGTGGCTTAGAACAATCGCATGAATAGGACCACCAAACATCAGTGAGTTCAATTTGAATACGGTTTGTTTGATCGGTGAAGCACCGAGCAATTGTTGATACGCTTTTTGATCCTTAAGTCGGACAATGATCATCGGTTCGCCTAATACTGTGGTGGCTCGATAACTTTCGACGTTATTCCAGGCAACTATGCCTTGTGGTGTGGTAATTTGACTGAGATCTGTAAAACCAGTGGGGCTTATGATTAACCCGGTGTCGCCTTGTGGCCCAATGAAAACACGCCAGACTTTGATTGCAATATAACCGAAAAATAGCACGCCAATAAGTGCCAGCGGCAGTCCTATGCCGCTGAGTTTTGGAATAGGGGCCGTACTAGTTAGGTTGACAAGAGACGCAAAGAAGATAATAACGAACCCGATAACAAATGCCAACGATCCAAATAATAAAAACGCTCGGCGTCCCTTTTTGGTAGCAAATTCTCTCACAGGTTGTTGATGGAACAATTCATCTGGTGACACCATCCCACCCTAACGTGCGCTCCACAAAACTCAGTTATCGTTTAGAAACCTCCGGTAGCCGCGAACCGGCGTACACTCCGATCAGTCCTGCGGCTGCTAAAAATAGCAATGCCCAGAAAATGTGTATTGTGGCTAATGCCGAGCTGATACCACCAAATAAAAGCAGCACTAGGCCTAATGCAGTGTTAGACACCGCAACATAGGTTGTGCGTTGGTCACCTTCTGCCATATCGATGACATAGGTTTTGCGGCCAACCCGTACACCGGTGTGCATCAAGGTAAGCAAAAAATATACCAGAATAAATAGCAAATTGGTGCCCCACCCACCACCGAGTAGATCAGGGATAGCTGCTAAGACCACTGTGAGAATGACCAAAGTGGACGCTATCGCTGCCCCAACGCTCATGAGCTGTTTGCTTGAACG
>DEPX01000108.1:8717-18293 GCA_002358975.1 Micrococcaceae bacterium UBA3381
GGCGCCATAGTGGACGGATAAGGTGACAATTAGTGGTGGGCTCAGAGAAGATACCAGTAATAGGCTGCGCACAGTGACAAAATGCCGAAATGCCCGATCATCCCGTAACAACCGGTAGAGGTCGCCAAAATTGCTCGAAGACGTCGCAGTGGGTTGATTAGACGTAGTCTCTGGCTCAGGTGCAGGCTCCCGAATACCTGAATATAGAAGTCCCACACCGACCCAGAACACTGCCCCAAGAGCTAATATCCAGGCTAGCTGTACCTGCGTTAGGCTCTCCCCACCAAAAAAGCGAATGGCCAGCCCTAAGGTAATCGCTACAAGCCCCGATGCGGTGGTGGCCAGTCCGTTAATTTGACCACGTTCACCCTTTGGTATGGTCCGGCCTTGAACATCCTTAGAAGCAATAGAGGTAAGGCACCTGCCAAGCGAAAACACAGCCAGGGCGACAAGAATACTGACACCTGCGGTTGTGCCATCAACCAGCGCTGCAACTAACGCCATTGCGCCTACCGCAAGAGCCTGAATAAGAGCTCCTGCAATAAAGATCCATTTACGGTATCGTGCGCGCAGGACCAATGGGGTGAGAAAAGCTTGCGGCAGCATTGAACCCGATTCCCGGATCGGGACCAGCAGACCGGTCAGGGCGTGCGGGGCCCCGAGTGTGGCAAACAGCCATGGCAAGACCGTGGAAGCATTGACTAATTGATCCCCAGAGGATTGCATAGCGTTTGCTGCCACAATACGTAGCCCATTGTTCGGGATATTGTGGCGTACCTCAGACGTCAGTTCTGCTTCACCATCAGCGTTGCGCTTCATCAACAACGAATACAGATTTTCAGTTTTACTCACTGCAAAAGTCTACTCGGATCTGTTCCCTTTCACGAAGAAAGATCACTTTGCTGACTCGATCCGGTACGGGTATGAGTTTCCGTGAGCGATGACGTGGTGTTTTCAGGGGGCCATACCGGACGGCCTGTTTGGGTGCGGTTGCTCGGCGCAAGAGCCAAAATAATCAATACCAATCCGAAGGTTGCTAAACCAACCCAACTGCCGAGAGTTAAATGCTCTTTGACAATCCACACGGCAAGAATGGTGGCCACGGCAGGTTCGACAAGCGTAATCGTAGTAGCCGAACTCGCTGGGATTTTGGATAAACCATAACCAAACGCTATGTAGCCTAAAAACATTGGCACACCTGCCATATATGCTCCGACCGCCACTGATACTGGGTTGGCTAATAATGGAGCACCAGTTACCAGTAGGACTGGCAACAGCAGCAGTCCACCTACCCCAAATATCGACCCCATTGCCGCGGCTCGGCCAATTTGCTGCGCCATTAAATACTGTGCGGCCCAAGAGTAGGTAGCGTAAGAGACGCCTGCGACCAGGCCAAGCCCAATGCCCCCAATAGTGTCGTGTTCGGTTGCCACCTGGTTACCACCGTTGGCACCCACGAGCAGAATACTTCCCGTTATACCTAACAGCGCAGCAAGAAACCACCAACCACCTAATCGACGCTTCTCTATGATGCGCTCAAGCAAACCCGACGCTACCGGGGCCGAAGCCAAGGAGCTAACGGTGCCAATTGCAACTCCGGCAAAATACATCGAGGAATAAAATGCCAGCGGGTACACGAATACAGCAACGGCACCGATAGCCACAATGCCCCATCGCGCCCGCAACGCTAACAGGCTACGTGCTAATGACGGCAGCGCCACCAATGCTTGCAAAATACCACCGATACCCAGAGCTGCTGCACCAATTGCTAACGGTCCCACATTCGTAGCAAATGTCGCAGCAGTCCCGGTAGTGCCCCACAAAATGGCAGCAACTAATACGGCACCGATCCCCCATATACGGTTGCTGTTCACTGGGCCTCCAGCAGGGAAGTCGCGATATTGCGCGCCTGAAAGAGCAACGCAGTACTATGTTCCAACCCAGTTCGGCTCATCCCACCTTCACGTAACAGCACTAGTTGGATTGCTAACTGAATCAGGCTACGATGGCCGGAGTCTTCAAGTTGGTTTTGAATGAGCCGTTGTATTTGTTCGCCGACACGCGCACGGCCGAAGCTGCCCGCCGGAAACTCAGCTGCAACGTTAAGAAGCCTACATCCACGAAACCCGCCCTCATAGTCAATACGTGTGTGATCAATATACGCATCGAAGATTGCCAAGATCAGATCTTCTTTTGATGCAGAATTATTATAGAGACTCATCTTGGCCACACCCGCCCGCCCAGTAATAGCATCTGTCCCAGTAGCAGTCCCCCATATGCATAGAATAACCGCGATGCTGGTTCAAGCAAACGCTGCCGGGCTGACTTTTTATATTCCGTTTCAACCAACTACGCGCCACCTTTCAGTTAGATGCCACTAGGTAGACCAGTCTATTTATATAACGAAAGATACCGAACACTACGGTTTAGATGCCCCCCTCGTCCACCTAGAGCCACATACGACCACAGCCTGCAACCGCTAGACTTACTGCACACCCTGGTGTCCTGCACGTACCGTAGAGCCTCAGGAGGTGCTTGTGCCTGAAGGAGATTCTCTGGTTCGCCTGGCACACCGGTTGCGTCCAGTGATGAAGGACGAAATTTTAGTACGCTCCGATTTCCGGATAACAGCATTAGCTACAGTGGATCTATCGGGTTGGAAAATTACCGAACTGTTGCCCACGGCAAAGTATCTGTCGATGTTTATTCAGGCGCCACAGGATAGCCTAGCGCCGCACCAAACTTTGGTCATCTTTTCGCATCTGGGTATAGACGGTTCGTGGCAGATCGATGTTCGGCCCACCCATCAGACGCGATGTATCTTGGGCTTGCCCAAACATAATGTCGTAGGGTTCAGTTTAAGCACTTTGGATGTGTTTACACCTCAGCAAGCACAACAACAACTGACCCGACTAGGGCCAGATCTCTTAGATCCTGATTGGTATAATCCGCAGCTTGCCGATCAGCTGTTGTCGACTGCTCGGGAAAATTTTCGTCAGAGGTCCGATCAACCCATCGGGTCCGCGCTACTGGATCAGCGGATAGTTTCAGGCATCGGCAATATTTATCGTTGCGAAGTGCTATCGCTGGCTCGGATGAATCCATATCGTCGTGTCGGTGCTCTCACCGATGGGCAACTTGGCGCCCTAATCTTATTGGTCCGAGAGCTTATGGTGTTTAATGTTCCCCCGCGTTCTGCAGCCCACACTGCTCGGTCCACCGTGGATATTCGGCCTGATGCACAAGCAGCATTTGGCCTCCGCGTTGCAAGCCCACAGGAACAAGCACGAGCCCAAGCTGATAGCCGACGCACCCAGCGGCGTCGTCCGCGTTTTTGGGTGTATAATCGTCAAACTTGTTTACGTTGTGGCACTGTTATACGCCGAGACCCTTTAGGGGCAGTTCCCGGGCAGGCACGCTATGTGTATTGGTGCCCATACTGCCAGGCCGACTAAAAACGATTCAATGTACGTATGAGGTTAACCCGCATGTTTTCCTTGCCTTCTGTTCAACTTCGAGGGCCACCAGATAACACGACCAATGTCGTAGGTCAGAGATGGCACAAGCAGCGATCGAACTATAAACGTATCGATGAGCACACCAAATGCCACAATAAATGCCAGCTGAACCAAAAACAGGATAGGTATAACTGATAATGCTGCAAACGTTGCAGCCAGTACCAACCCAGCTGAAGTAATGACTCCTCCGGTCACCGTGAGCCCGCGCAGTATGCCTTGACGCGTCCCGTGTTTGAGGGATTCTTCACGCACCCTTGTCATCAGGAAAATGTTGTAATCAATACCTAAGGCCACAAGGAATACAAACCCGTATAACGGCACGGCCGGGTCAGCTCCGGGGAAATTGAATACGTGATTAAAGAGCAGTGCAGAGACGCCCATTGCGGTACCAAACGACAATACTGTTGTCAGTATTAGGAGAACTGGTGCCAAGATTGATCTGAGCAAGAGCATTAAAATTAGCAAGATTACCGCAAGTATGATCGGGATGATGAGGTTCCGATCATCAATAGAGGCATCTGTGGTATCAACTGCCGTTGCCGTGACACCGCCAACCAGCGCGGATGGTGCAGCATTGGTTAATTCATGTCTGATATCTCGTACGGTCTGGCTAGCGGCTTGAGAATCAGCCGCATCGCTTAGTGTGCCTTGGACCAGCACATTGCCGTTCTCCACTGTAGGCTGCGGGGCAGGTGTGCCCGGTGGGCCCATCGGCTCAATGCCGTCTTGGTTTAGGGGCGCAGTACCGCTTGGTGAGTCTTGACTACTGACTGAAGCATCGTCAATCCCATCGTGCGACAACAGCACATCGGCAACCTTCTCCATATCATCTTCAGCAGCCACAACCTGGACGGGACTGCCCGAACCGCTGGGAAAGTGTTTTCCGAGGGCCTGTTGCCCGTCTCTGGCTTCGGAAGCCCCGAGCACAAGTTCAGATTGCGCCACTCCGTCAGCTTTCAGCTGGGTTACGCCTACTGCACCGGCCAGCAGCACAACAGCGGTAACAATCCAAATAACTCTGGGACGGTGCTGCACACCACGGGCAATCTTGGGCCATATGCCTTTGGTAGGTATGCCATGTTCAACGGTCACCATACCGGGTTCGTAGTGTACGCGCTTGGGCCAAAACGCCACCCTGCCAAAGGCAAATAAAATGGCCGGCAATAAGGTCAAAGCTGACAACATTGCAAAGACGATCCCAATGGAAGCAATGGGACCCAGCGTGCTATTGGATTTTAGATCGCTTAGCAGCAATGTCAGCAGCCCAGCGATCACGGTGGAGCCGGAGGCAATAATGGGTTCCACCGCACCTTTGAGCGCGCGCAAGGTTGCTACCCATTTATCCTGATTTATTCGTAGTTCTTCTCGATATCGGGCCACCAACAGCAATGAATAGTCTGTTGCCGCTCCGATGACAAGAATAAATAAAATACCCTGCGTTTGACCGCTGAGTAACACGACATCCCATTTCGCCAGCCACCAAACGGTAAGCAACGCACCGCATAAAGCGAAAAGGCTCGTTGAAAGTACTGCAATCGGTAATAAGAATGACCGATATACCAAAACGAGAATAACTAAGACGGCAGCTAAGGCCACTGCCAGCAATAGACCGTCGATACCAGCGAAGGCCGCAGTAAGATCGGCGTTAAACCCGGCAGGACCGGTTATATACACCGTCACATTATCCGGGGTATCGGACCGCAGCTTATCTCCGACCTGCGAAACTGCGTTGCTGGTATCAGCGTCGGCGTTGATTGGTATGAAAGCTTGTACGGCGAGCTTGTCATCAGATGGTATCGGTGGCGATACGTCACCTTCAACGGCCTCGATGCCCCCCACAGCTTCGACCCCAGCTTCAATGTCTGCAAGCTGGCTTTGTGATAACGCAGAATCCCCAACAAAAACGGCGATTGCTGGGATCGCATCGGAGTCTGTGAAGTCACCTGCGAGCTCTTCGACTTGAGTCGCATCCACTGATTCCGGCAGATATGTTGTCTGGTCATTCGACGACACCTCGTCGACTTTTCCGAAATATGGTCCGCCAGTTCCTGCAACGGTCACCCACACGATAATAAGTATGGCTGGCAAGATGATACGCAGCCATTTAGGTACTCTACTTCGACTAACCGGCTTGGACGGTCCCTCAGCCTCGGTTTCGGGGTCCGTATGAGACGTAGTGTTCATAAACGGTCCTCTTCGGTGTTTAACGTGACATGGCTTAGCCAGATCATAATTTCCCCACCGTTTTGGTTAGCTTGTCTTGCATCAACCTAGCACGATTACTCGGTGGTAGGAACGATCCGGTCGCAACGTTTTATGCTAGCTGTTCGGAAAGCTCCAGCCAGCGTTCTTCGAGGTGGTCTACTTCGTGTTCATGTTCCCGAAGTTGGGCGGCGAGCTCTTGTAGTCCCACATAATCGCTCTGGTCATATACGGCTAGCTGATGCTGGATCTCGTCCAGCTGCTGTGCTTGTTTTTCTAATTTTCGTTCAACTGCCGATAATTCTTTTTGGGCAGCCCGACGCTCAGCACCGGTCAGAGCAGAGTCATTCTGCGAGCCAATTGTTTTTCTTGGCTGCACTGGCTGGGCTCCCTGGTGATGCGGTGCCTGCCGACTGAGTTGAAGGTACTCGTCGACGCCGCCAGGAACATGGCGTAACTGGCCGTTGAGAATGGCATACTGTTGATCAGTGACACGTTCTAACAGGTAGCGATCATGCGAAACAACCAACAGGGTACCTGGCCATGAATCTAATAAATCTTCCATGGCGGTCAACATGTCGGAATCAACGTCATTTGTTGGTTCATCAAGGACAATCACGTTTGGTTCGCTCAGCAGCAATAGCAATAGTTGTAAACGCCGTTTTTGTCCGCCAGAAAGATCATTAACCCGGGCCGATAGATGGTGGCGTTGGAAACCTAGGCGCTCCAATAGTTGGGCCGGCGTGTGGGCTTTACCATCAATGGTGAACGTGGTTTTTGTTTCGGCAAGTACTTCACGCACGCGTTGGCTACCAATGGTTTGCAGTTGCGAAAACTGCTGGTCCAGCATGCCGATCTGTACGGTCTTACCGTGTTTTACTCGTCCGGTAGTAGGTTGAACATCTCCGGTCACAAGTCCTAATAATGTTGATTTTCCGGCACCGTTAGCTCCCAGAATGCCCGTGCGCTCCCCTGGCCCAATACGCCAGGTAATGTTTTTCAATACTTGGCGATCGTCAAAGCTGACGCTAACATTTTCGATGTCCACCACGTCTTTGCCAAGGCGTGCCACCGCCAGACGCTGTAATTCAATGGCATCACGCACCGGTGGAACATCCTGAATTAGCTGGTTGGCTGCGTCGATACGGAATTTTGGTTTCGAAGTCCGAGCAGGTGCACCACGGCGCAACCACGCCAGCTCCTTGCGCAACAGGTTTTGTCGTTTCGATTCGGCTGCCGCAGCTATTCGGTCACGTTCGATGCGCTGCAATATGTATGCCGCATATCCACCTTCGAAAGGTTCGACGACACCGTCGTGGACCTCCCAGGTTTGAGTACAGACTTCGTCAAGGAACCACCGGTCGTGAGTAATGACCAGAAGCGCACCGGCATGCTGTGGCCAACGTCGCTTGACATGGTTTGCCAGCCAGGCGATACCTTCGACGTCGAGATGGTTAGTTGGCTCATCAAGTGCCAGGATGTCCCAGTCGCCGATGAGCAGTTTCGCTAAGGCCACGCGACGGCGTTGTCCCCCGGATAGTGCACCAACCAAGGCATCCCAGTCCAAATCCGAAACCAGTCCGCTGATTACGTCACGGATTTTTGGGTCGCTGGCCCATTCGTGCTCTGCTAAATCACCAACAATGGCTTGGCCGACCGTTAACGAACTATCGACGGTGTCGGATTGGTCTAACATCCCAACAGTGGTGTTGTGCCGGACGGTAACTTGACCTGAATCCGGCTCGAGTCGACCGGTGAGCAGCTTCATTAGGGTCGATTTACCGTCGCCGTTGCGCCCAACGATGCCGATGCGATCTCCGGCAGAGACCCCCATCGTGACGGATTCGAGTACTTGTTGGGTTGGGTATTCAAAGTGGAGGGCTTCGGCCCCTAAAAGATGAACCATAACGCCACCAATAATAGTTCACCAAAGCGCCCAATATCGGCCATCTTCGTCACAAGCCCATGCGGTAGGTCATAATAGGCGTGCCCCAGACACAGGCCCGTATTCAGCGATGGCAGTAATGTCCATGCGTTGTTCATAACGTTCGGCTAGCTGATAGGCCGCATCTAGGGTATCAGCTACAAAGATCAAAGACGGCCCACGGTCGATGGTTTGAGCAGCTAGTGCACCCTCGTCCATGCCAGCTGTTAGCCAATCATTATGTTCTGGGAGCAAGTGCACAAGGGCGGGTTGAAAGTCGTTATGCATCATCAGGGCCAGTTGTTCACCGTCACCTCGTGACACGGCGTCAATGAGGCGTTGGTCAAACTCCGGGAGCGTCTCGTCGACGACAGGGTCTGTCTCAGTTGATGATATGGCTTGCACTGTCTGAAAGACTTCGGCATCGCGGAGATCGGCTGCAGCCGGTACGAGCACCAAGGCGATCTGGCCTTGGGATAATATTGACGTCGTGGTTTCTTCGGCTGCCCGGACGCTACTAATCACTGCACCTCCGATAATGGCATCGGCCACACCATTGCCAACGTGCCGGGCCAAACGTGCCATCTCTTCTCTGGCAATAGATACATCCCATAGTCCAGCCAGGGCTACCAACACTGCGGCAGCCGATGCAGCTGCGCCGCCTAGGTAGGTGTCAAAGGGAATATGTTTTTCAATAGTTATATCCACACCGGCCAGATCTTTGGGACGGTCAAGGTATTCGCGCAGGGCATCTACGGCACGAAAAACATAGGCAAGATCTTCGTGTGGGATGTCTGCATAGTCGATCACGGAGCCGAGCTGATCTTGGAAACTGACTAGCACCTCGCGGCCGGCAAGCGAGCCAACAGTGGCACAATCGTATCGGGAAACGGCCAGCTTCAGGTTCATGACGGTAGGCCGTTGGGAAGTCCGAGATGGCCCAATCTTACTAGTAATCGAAACCATGGCTGGTGCTTGGGCAGTGACTGCCTTATTGGGTTGGTTTTCACGCCGTGTTGTCACATGGCATCACTTCGCTGTTTCTGTTCGGCAATGCGTGCAAAGTCATTAATATCCAGGACTTCCCCACGAGCTTTCGAATCCACGTTAGCTGCGGTCAGAATATGTTCGGCTTCTGCTGGTGAACCAGCCCAGTTGCCCAAAGCTGCTCGTAGCGTTTTACGGCGTTGGGCAAATGCGACGTCAATAACTTCAAATACCTGTTGTCGTGACGCGGTGGTCTTTGGCGGCTGGTGGGCAGTGAAGTAGACGAGCCCTGATCGAATACGTGGAGCAGGCCAAAATACTTTTGTGCCGACGCTTCCTGCCAGTGTCGCGTGCCCATACCAGGCCATTTTGACCGATGGCACCCCGTAAATTTTCGAGCCGGGTTTAGCCACTAACCGTTCAGCGACTTCGTATTGCACCATGACCAGACCGTGTTCAATACTGGGCAGCTCTGCGAGGACGTGTAACAGAACAGGTACCGCAACGTTATATGGCAAGTTTGCCACAATTGCGGTGGGTGGCTTCTCAGCGACTACTGGTTTTGCCGCGATAATCTCGGCGCCATGAAGACTCAAGGCATCAGCTTCTAGGACGGATAACCGGTCCGCACTGTTCGATCGCCACGTTTCTACTGTTATAGCTAACTGTGCTGCAACCGGCGGGTCGATTTCTATTGCCGTGACAGCTTGGGTCGCATCAAGAATGCCCAGGGTGAGTGACCCGAGCCCCGGGCCGATTTCTAGAACATGTTCAGTTGTCTGAAGATCTGCGGTGGCAACGATTCGCCGGATCGTGTTGGGGTCGATGACATAATTTTGACCCAGTGTTTTGGTTGGTCGCAGGCCGATGGTGTCGGCGAGCTGGCGGATGTCTGAGGCCGAGAGCAAGGCATGTTGTTGGTCGGAAGTCACGGTCCCATCCTAG
>DEPX01000108.1:18329-20740 GCA_002358975.1 Micrococcaceae bacterium UBA3381
GCCGCACCCCCAGTATTTAAACATTTTGGTCCGGAGGCTCACTAGGAGCATCCGGACCAAAAGGCTATGCGACTAAGAAAACTTTAGCGCAACCCCAATGAAGAAGAGCATGCAGGCCATGCACCCCATCCTTGGCTTGACTGCACTTTTTCGGCGATAGCGATTTGCTGTTCACGGGTTGCCTGATCAGCGGTGGGCGCATATGTGGTTCCCCCATGAGCTGCCCAGGTGCCAGAGTTGAACTGTAGACCGCCGTGGTAGCCGTTGCCAGTATTGATGGACCAGTTTCCACCGGATTCACACTGTGCCAGCTTGTCCCAGGTCGCGCCGTTGGAGACGGCTGGAGCAGATGTATCCGAATCGCCACTGTCTGATGACTCTGAAGAATCTGTATCCTCATCGTTATCCTCGTCATCATCTTTATCGTCGTCATCGTCGTCATCATTGGAAGATGCATCGGAAGAAGATGAGGAAGACGATGTGGACTCTTGTGGTTCAGGTTCAGGTTCTGGTTCCTTGGTGCCACGCAAAATAACTTCGTCTGTTGGCTTGGTGGTCACTTCACGATCAACCTCAGTCTTATCGACTTCTTCACCGTTTTCGGTTATCACTTCGTAGGTGACTGAAGCGGTGCCATTTTCACCTTTAGTGTCAGTCTTGGTTTTACCTTTTTCGAGCGAGTCATCGTCTTCATATGTCGTTTCGAATTCGACGGTTTCCTCTTCGATTACCTCGGTTTTGTCGACCACAGTGACGGAAACTGAAGTATCGTCATTGATGGTTTGATCAAGCTTCGGGGAAACTTTATCGTCGTCCCCGACTGAGACACCGGCATTATCCAGAACTTCCTGAACTGTGGTGGCAGTGGTGAGAACTTCTTTGCTGTCATTGGCTACCGTGATATCGACCAACTGGGGCAGCTGAATCTGCTCTGCACTCAGTGGCGTAATGGATGAAACACGCTCAATGTCGAGTGGCTGGTCGCTTGGCTGTTCTACGTTTTCGGATTCGGCGGTAACGGGTTTGTCGGCATTAGCCTGTGTGACGACGAAAGCCGCCAGACCGCCAACAACCATCACAAGCGCTGCGATTTGAGCAACAATTTTCGTCACAGTGCCGCTGAAAATGCTTGACATATTAGAAAAATCCAAAGGGTTGTAGTTTCGACAGAGCAGGACACTGTTGCCGGCCCGTCAAGGACAATACGCACGACTATAACGGAAAGATAACAATGGTTACAAATCAGTAACGCGCCTTTGTGGACAAAAGCTTCCGAGCATCGTCGTGTGATGCCTTAAGCCAAGTCACGCACCAAATCTGCCGTATACCCGTTCGGTGTTTTCAAAGATAACAGCGCCGAGATCTTCTACAGTTTGTCCACGGGTTTCTGCCAGCTGATATAACGTGTGGGGCACCGAATACGGGGCATTAGGACGACCACGGTGCGGATGCGGGGTTAGAAATGGCGAGTCTGTTTCAACTAGCAGCAATTCCTGGTGCATCTGCTGTGCTGCTGCCCGAGATGTGTGATTGTTTTTAAAAGTCACAACCCCGGAAAACGAGGCATACCACCCATGCTGATTGAGTATCTTCGCCAGCTCCGCATCGCCAGAAAATGAGTGAAACACCACGTGCTGGGGCAGCTCATCCGCGGATAACAATGTTGTCACAACATCCTCATGAGCCTGTCTGTCATGAATCTGAAGCGCCAGTCCAAGTTCTACGGCTAGCTCAATATGACGTCTAAAAGCGTATTGCTGGATCTGCCAATTCGCTTGGCCTTCGGTGCGATAGTAATCCAGCCCTGTTTCCCCGATAGATACGACCTTTGGGTGTTCAGCAAGCTGTCTTATGGTGTCGATAGCGGCGTCGAGTTCGCCGACCTTGTGCAACGGCACCGTATCGTTCGGATGGATTGCCAGTGCTCCGCGCAAGCGGGGCTCGTGCTCGATAGCGTCGATAGTATATTTGGCAGATTCAAGATCCGTTGCCACCTGGATGGCCCCGACGACGTTAACGGCGCCGGCAGCATCCATCGCCTGGGTTGGTGTGACCTGAACTAGACCATCCCGGAAATCAAGGTGAGCATGATTATCTACCACCGGGACCGGAGACGGCTGTGGAGCCGGAGGGTAAATAAGCTTCCGTTTGCGTCCCGTGTACTCATCGATGGTCGAACGGGTAGGACCGCCATCGCCGGGGCGGCTCGTGGATATCGGTCGGTACTGTTTGGGTGGCTGGTCTTGCTGATCTTTTTCGGTGGCCATACACCTAGCTTAACCAGTACTGCCCCACCGGATTCAACGTCTCGGTGGGGCAGTATGATAGGTCAGTTAGTCAACGGTATAAGGATTTGGCATACCGATGTATTGCACCGAGGTATACTCGTCAATTCCTTCGGCACCACCTTC
>DEPX01000108.1:20813-25926 GCA_002358975.1 Micrococcaceae bacterium UBA3381
CCGACAAGGCCAAATTCGATTTGGTCAGCAACACGCAAGGCACGATTGTGGTCCTGCGTATACATGTATGCTGCCAAACCATATTCGGAGGCGTTTGCTAGACGAATGGCATGTGCCTCGTCCTTGAACTGCACGATCGGGGCTACTGGGCCAAAAATTTCTTGGGTCAGTATTGGCGAGTTTTCCAGGACCGATAATACGGTTGGCTCGTAAAAGTAGCCTTCACCTTCGACTTTGTTGCCACCGGTGAGCACTTTGGCGCCTGCATCTACGGCTTCGGTGACCAAGCCGTGCACATTTTCACGGGCGCCTTCATCAATAATTGGACCCACATCGGCATCGGATTGGGTGCCTCGACCGATCTTGCGTGCACGCATCACTTCAGCAAATTTTTTGTTGAATTCATCGGCAACGCTTTCTTGCACGAGGATGCGGTTTGCCGCAGTGCAGGCTTCACCCATATTGCGCAGTTTTGCAGCCATGGCACCTTCGACCGCGGCATCCAGGTCTGCGTCGTCGAAGACGATAAAGGGGGCATTACCGCCGAGCTCCATCGAGGTGCGCAGTACATTTTCACTGGCATCGGCCAGCAGTCGACGACCTACCGAAGTTGAACCGGTAAAGGAAATCTTGCGCAGGCGGCGGTCTTTCATCAATGGACCAGAAATTGCCGAGGCCGAGGAACCTGAGACGACGTTGAGCACACCGGCTGGCAGCCCGGCATCCAGCATGGTTTGGGCGAAGTACTGCGATGTTAACGGAGTTAGCTGGGCGGGCTTCAGCACCATGGTGGCACCTGCTGCAACTGCCGGGGCGACCTTGCGAGTTGCCATAGCCAATGGGAAGTTCCATGGAGTGATCAGCAGTGATGGGCCCACCGGTTTGTGACGCACAATCATGGTGAGCTTGCCTTCTGGGGTGTCAGCAAAGCGGCCATAGTGCCGCACGGTCTCCTCAGAGAACCAGCGCAAGAATTCGCCACCATAGGTAACTTCACCGCGCGATTCTGCCAGCGGTTTGCCCATTTCCAGGGTCATCAGCAACGCGAAATCTTCAGCACGTTCATGCACGAGGTCAAAGGCACGACGCAAAATCTCGGCGCGCTCACGCGGAGCAGTCCGGGCCCACTCGGCCTGTGCCTCATCGGCAGCCGTTAAAGCTTTGAGCGCGTCATCGCTGTTACCGTCTTGAATCTGCAATAGTTCTTTGCCGGTGGCAGGGTCATAGACCGGTAGGGTTTTGCCAGATGAAGCTTCAACCCATTCACCGTTTATGAGCAGGCCGGTTGGCACGCGTTCAAGGAGTTCTTTTTCATGTTGTGCGCTGACAGTCACGGGTACCTTCTTTCGATCTGTCGGGCAGGCACTGACACGTATCGTTGCGTCAGGCTCGTACAGTTCAACTTGCCAATAAATCTAACACGCAGAGTGCTTTGGTGCCGCTACCTCCATCACAGTTGAGAAGCTAGCGAATTTCAACCAGCATATAATACCCCTCGGGGTATGTGCAGAGGTTATGCAGGCCATTCGCATCCGGTATGGCCCAGTCGTATTCATTTTGCTGAGACCACCAAAATTGTCGCTAGCGGTGACGTTCTTCGCCCTTCGCAGCGGACCACCTGGCTTGGTTCGACCTAAAGCAACCAAGCGGTGTCATGGTGACTACAATAAAGCTCAACGAGGACAACGTTTTGTCCAACCACACCTGACACCTTGAAGACTTTGAAATAACCATGGCTAACGGTCTGCCCAGATCGTTGTGATGCCCAACTCTCAGGAGGCACGCGTGACCGAATGGTCCAAACCTCAACCGTCACCTCGCGTTGTTGTACAGGCTGGCGCTCGAGTGCCAGCCGCAACCCCGGCAGCACAATCCGGTGATAAATGGATTGATGTTCCTACCGAATTCGATGCCATCATGTTGTCATCCTATGGTGGCCCTAACGGCCAGGATGATGTTCTGCCGTTTCTTCGCAATGTCACCATGGGACGAAATATCCCAGATGAGAGGTTAGAAGAAGTAGCGGTCCATTATCGGCAAGCCGGTGGCATTAGTCCGATCAACGAACAAAATCTTGCGCTCAAAGCAGCCATCGAAGACGAACTCAAGCGTCGCGAAATTGATTTGCCGGTGTATTTTGGCAACCGCAACTGGGATCCGTATTTCACCGAGGCGATTTCCAAGGCGCATACAGACAATCAGGTTGAAGGTCGTCCCACGCGGATTTTCGCGTTGGTTACTTCCGCCTATTCTGCCTACTCGTCGTGCCGGCAGTACCGCGAAGACTTCGCTGATGCCCTAGAAGCCCTAAATTTATGGGACGACGTGCAAATCGATGCATCCCGGACCTTTTTTGATCACCCGGGTTTCATTAATCCGTTTATCGAAGGCACCCTAAAAGCCCTGGACGAGCTGGTCGCCGAAAATGATCAGCTCGATCTTAGCCAGGACGTCGAAGTACTATTTTCTGCCCACTCGATCCCGATCAAAGATAACGAACGCTCCGGCGAACCCGATGAGCACGACTACTCGGAGCTTGGCGCGTACCAGGCCCAACACTTGGCTGTTGGCCAATTAGTTATGGATGCCGTCAAGCAACGCTTTGACACCGAGATGCCGTGGAAACTCGTCTATCAGTCCGAATCCGGACCAGCACACATCCCATGGTTGCAACCAGATATCAATGATTATCTAGAAGAACTCCCTGGCAAACGCAAGGCCGTAGTCGTTGTGCCCGCAACGTTTCTATCGGATCACATGGAAGTCTGGTGGGACCTGGATATCGAGGCCAAAGAAACCGCAGATGAACAGGGCCTGGGATATAAACGCGTTGCCACGCCGGGGGTCCACCCAGAATTTGTGGCCGCCATGGTCGATCTGGTTGAAGAACGCCTCAAGGGCACCCCTGCGTCCGAACGCAAGGCACTAACAACATATGGTCCCGGCTATGATGTCTGCCGTGCCGGCTGCTGCCAAGGTTCCGGTAAGATTCGCGCGGCAATCGGTGGCATCCTTCCGTAACCAAGTTTGCAATGAATCGGTGGTACGTCTGTGCCACCGATTCATTTTTATCGCTCCGTTAGTACGGCATTATAGAGTTCTCTTGCTGAGTGGCCTGTGGCCTGGGCGATCTGTCTGGTTGCAGCTTTCAGCCGCTCCCCACTGCGCTGTAGGACATGCACTTGTTCCACTGCTGCAGAAAAACTCACCGGTGCATCTTCAGGTGCCGGGCCAACCACAATGACAATCTCGCCTTTGAGCGTTTTGGATTCCGACCAGTCCACCAGTTCTGTCAAACTACCCCGAGCAATCTCTTCGTGTAATTTCGTCATCTCCCGACACACGGCTGCTGGCCGATCCGGACCAAAAACCTCAGCCATGGCTTGCAACGTCGCAGCTGTACGATGCGGAGACTCATAAAAAATCAGACTCCGCGTTTCATCGGCTAACGCCGTCAGCGTTTTGGTTTTTTCACCGGCTTTTCGGGGCAAGAAACCTTCAAAAGCAAACCGGTCAGTTGGCAACCCAGAAACGACCAATGCTGCCAGGGCCGCTGATGCTCCCGGGGCAACTGTCACCGCAATATCCGCGGCAATGGCATGTTGCGTTAACCGGAAGCCAGGATCAGAAATGGCCGGCATCCCAGCCTCCGGCACAAACACCACATTTTGACCAGCACGTATCGCATCAATGAGACCTTGTGCCGATTCGGTCTCGTTATGTTCGTGGTGTGAAACCACCGTCGCCGTTGTTTCCACGCTCGCGGCACGCAGCAGCTTGTGCAACGAGCGGGTATCTTCGGCGGCAATAATATCGGCTTGCTCCAGAACCCGTTTAACCCGGTCGGTGAGATCCGCCAGATTCCCAATTGGGGTGGCGGCTAGGGTTAGCGGGGCCGGTGTCCTGTGTGCAGTCTCTTCATAACCAGTGCCATCGTCCATCTTCCCATTATCGGACCCGACCACCGGTATCATGGCCTGTGTGTCAAATAAACACGTGCACCACACTCCGGATTGGTTACGTTCGCCCAACACCGCGTTCTCCCTATCCGGATTATCAGCTCGCTTGGTCTACCCAAAATTCGCATTGGGCCGCATCGGCTGGATTCTTGCCGGGTTGATCACCATTGCCGCAGCCATGCTGCGATTTTGGCACCTGGGTCATCCACAAGAACTCATTTTTGATGAAACGTATTATGTCAAAGATGCCTATTCACTTTGGCATTTTGGCTACGAGCGGTCTTGGGCCGACGACGCCGACGACGCATTCGCCGCAGGCCAACTCACACCGGGCACTGACGCTTCGTATGTTGTTCACCCACCAGCCGGCAAATGGCTTATTGCCACCGGCATGGCGCTATTTGGTTTCGATAATGCTTTCGGTTGGCGCGCAGCTGCCGCATTAGCCGGAACCCTAACCGTCTTGCTGACTTTCGTGTTGACGGCAAAACTGTTTCGCTCCTTATTCTTAGCTTCCACCGCCGGTATCCTGCTCACCGTTGAAGGCCACCACATTGTCATGTCCCGAGTCGGGCTCTTGGATATTTTTTTGACACTGTTTGTGTTGGCAGCCTTCTGCGCCCTGGTTGCCGATAGAACTTGGGGACGAAGACGCCTAGCCACCGAGCTGGCTACCCGGTACACACGGTTCAACGCATCTTCAGCCACGGCCACAGACCGTACAGACTGGCACAAGACACTGACCTATGGGCCCTGGTTAGGTTTACGACCCTGGCGTATCGTTGCCGGCATACTGTTGGGTATCGCGGTTTCGGTAAAACTCTCGGGGCTTGCTTTTGTTGCGGTTTTTGGGCTACTCACCGTCTGGTGGGATGCTAATGCTCGCAGAACTGCTGGTATCCACCGTTGGCTTCCCGGTGCCACGTTCTTGGACGGGCTATGGGCCTTCGTTTCGATCGTGGTCGTAGGTGCTATAACCTACGTAGGTACTTGGGCTGGCTGGCTGCTTACCGCTGGCGGATACTACCGCAACTGGGGCGCCGACCATCCGACTGTACTGCCTGATTGGCTGACTTCGTTAGTATATTATCACGTGCAGTCCACTACGTTTCATACCGAGCTTGAAAGCGCACATAACTATGCTTCATCGGCTT
>DEPX01000108.1:25937-26133 GCA_002358975.1 Micrococcaceae bacterium UBA3381
GATCTGGCCATTTGCCGGCCGTCCGGTATCGTTTTTCTACCGGACCGAAGACGACGGTATTAGCTGCGCAGCCGAACGGTGTTCCGCTGCCATTCTAGACCTGCCGAATCCGCTAATTTGGTGGGCTGGACTGCTCGCCGTCGTCGCAATATTTTTACGCTGGCTGATCGTGCGAGACTGGCGGGCCGGTGCCATC
>DEPX01000108.1:26149-27971 GCA_002358975.1 Micrococcaceae bacterium UBA3381
CATCCTAGCCGTCTATGCCGCAGGGCAGCTGATCTGGACACTGTGGCCGGCACGGACTATGTTCTTTTTCTATACGGTGGCCTATACGCCGTTTCTGGTTATGGCCATTGTCTATGTGGCTGGGCTCTGGCTGGCTAAAGCAAACGGCGCCGGGTGGCAACCACATTCTCCAAAGATCGCCATGCTGGGCATCGGGTTTTTCGTGCTCGCTGCGTTGGCGCTTAGTGCCTATTTCTTACCACTTTGGACCGGTGATCCAATGACGTGGCAACAATGGCAGCACCGCATGTGGTTCCAGTCGTGGATATAATGACGCAAACCATAACCTTGTAACGGCTGTGAGGTTAGACTAGTACGCGGGAATTTGAACCACCATGAAAAGAGGCCCTGTGCACGTTGCGACTCCAGAAATCAACCGGCTTGATCCAGCTTCTAATCTGACAGATTTAGTGGTTGAACAGCTCGGTGCGGATCCGGCACGCGTAGTGTATGCGGTACAACGCGGAGACGACTACAACGACCTGTCTTGGGACGAGGTCACTGCTTTTAACTTTTTGGCCCGGGTACGCAGCCTTGCCAAGGGCCTGATCGCCTCCGGAATACAGCCCGGAGATATGGTCGCGGTCATATCGCGCACCAGTTACCAATGGGCGTTGGTAGACCAAGCGATCTGGTTTGCCGGGGCAATTTCGGTGCCGATTTACGAAACCTCTTCGCCGTCACAAATTGCCCATATTCTAGAAGACAGTGGCGCGAAGAAAATTTTTGTCGCCGGTACGTCACAGGCCCGTGCCGTTTCCCGGGCTATTGAGCAACATCAGCTCGCTGACATTGAACAATTCGATCTAACTGAAGCAGGTTTAGCTGAGCTAAGTACCGCCGGCAACTCAGTGCCTGACGACGCGGTTGAAACCGCAAGATCTCAGGCGACGATGGATTCACCCGCAACCGTGGTCTACACTTCTGGGACCACAGGTACCCCGAAGGGGGCTTTAATATCGCACGGCAACCTAGCTGATGGTGCAGTAAATATTATTCCGTGGGCTCAGGAAATCGTATTGAATACTGCAAACCCGCGGTTGTTAATGTTTCTTCCGCTGGCTCATATTTTGGCCCGCGCAGTACAGTATTTCTGTTTGGTCGCCGGTATCCAGGTTGCCCATACCTCAGATACCAGTAATGTCACCAAAATTATGCAATCCTATCGGCCAACCTGGCTACTGGTGGTCCCGCGGGTATTAGAAAAAGCTTATAACGCCATCATTGCGCAAACAGAAGAGGCCACCGGATTGCGCAAAAACATAATGTCCGATGCTCTAGAGGTCGCTGAACAATGGTCGCGTGCACGACAGTCCGACTCGATGCCGATTCAGTTGGGATTTAAACACGCCATATATGATCGGCTCGTCTACACGAAAATACGCCAGGTTTTTGGTGGCGAAGCACAGGCCGCTATTTCGGGGGCAAGCCCGCTGAATGAAAAACTCGCCCACTTATTTACCGGTATCGGGCTACCTATTTTTGAAGGCTACGGGTTAACAGAATCCACTGCCCCAGCGGCAGTAAATGTGCCACAGCATGTCCGGGTAGGCTCCGTGGGCAAACTGGTACCGGGCATGGAAGCCAAACTTGCCGAGTCCGGTGAACTGTTGCTACGAGGTGTAGTCATCTCACCTGGCTACCTTGGTGCAGAAGACACTTCCGAATCATTTGATGATGACGGCTGGTTTGCCACCGGGGATCTGGCCGAAATTGATAATGACGGGTTTATATACATTACGGGACGTACCAAAGATCTACTGGTTACCGCTGGTGGCAAGAA
>DEPX01000108.1:27977-36929 GCA_002358975.1 Micrococcaceae bacterium UBA3381
CGTCTCGCCGGCCCCGCTGGAAGAAACTATCTCTTCGGCACCAATTGTGGGGCACGCGATTGTCGTGGGAGAAAATAAACCATTTGTTGGGGTGCTGATCTCCTTGGATACCGACGAGCTGGCAGCCTGGGCTGAACGGCGCGGTAAGGCAGGTCTTAGCTTAGATGAGGCCCGTACCGATGAGGATGTGCATGCTGAAATTCAAAGCTATATTGATTTAGCCAACCAGAGTGTTTCTCAGGCGGAATCAATACGCAAGATGGTGATTCTGCCAACTGAATTATCTCAAGAGTCAGGACATGTGACACCCTCAGAAAAACTGCGCCGCAGCTCGGTTATTGAAGACTTCACCGATGCCATGCATGAGCTTTATGGTTAGCCTTCCATTTGCCGGGTGTCACCCATTCTCTGAGATGCCATGAATCGCTGAGCTTGTTCATTACGGTATCTCCGACGTCTGGTCGGGATGGTGCACAGGATGGTCACGACCATCACGACCAGGGTGAGCCCGGCAATGCAAATGGCTGCATCGATCCAGAATTGTCCAGGATACAGCCGTATCAGCGTATCACTGGCATAAAAGGTCCAAGTGCCCTCAGCGAAGAATGCCTGATGGAAAGCCGCAAAGAACGTTTCCCAGCCCAAGGCCGCCACAATTGCGATAACTATCATAGCCACGGTGAGCCACACAGCACCAAAGAAGAAGGCGCGACCGATTGCACCTTTACGCATTCGGTAAAGCACAATCATCAATATGATGCACACCAGCGCAGCAACAAGGCCCGCAATAGTGGTGATCATCATGACCTGTTTTACATCGGTCATGTGTCCGACTTCGGCTTGGGTGAACACCGGGTTGCCATTGGCAAAGGTGAGCTCAGCTAAATAACTTTGGGGTGCCAGATTAAACAGGTAGTCCAGCCCATAGGAACCATAACTCAGTCGTTGGTCGGTGGCCATGCCGAACTGGTCAACAGGAAACCCCGGACGGTGATATTCCAACCATAAAAATGCCGGTGACGCCACTAACCGGACTACGCCAACCAAGACCACCAACGGCGCCAAAATGGCTAATGTCGCCTGCAGGATGACAGCCAGGACCGGTGAGCCAAGGACAGCACGATCACGCGCCCTAGCCCGAGCCGATGCCTCGTCCTCAAATGAATCGCCCAACGGTTCGGTCAGCACTGCGGTGATTTCGGCAGCTGGTGCAGCATGTTGGCCGGCCTGGGCCTCAGCTTGTGAATCGGCAGATTCTGGATCGTTATGCTCCGGCAATCGCGCAGACATGGGCCCACCTTTCAAACACGTTGTCGTGTCAGCCTACGTCGCGGGACACCGTCAATAAACTGGGCACACCGGCCACACCTGAACTAGCTGGTGATGGTCTGACGTCCGCCGTCATACTCTCCGAGATCAGCATCAAGACCGGCTTTGACCGCCCGGGAACCGAAAACCCAAGTGTAAGTCCAGTACCCGGCAAGTACTAAGGCGCCGATAGTAATTTTTGCCCAGGTTGGTAGTCCAGAGGGCGTAACAAACCCTTCGACCAGCCCGGAGACCAGCAACACACCAACTAGCCCGATCCCCACCAGCATCAATTGGCGACCCCAGTACGCCAGGGACTGCAAACGTGTTTTTCGTCCCGGAGCTATCCAAGCCCAGAAAACGCGCAAACCAGCTGCCCCGGCAATAAATACAGCGGTGAGTTCCATCAGCCCGTGCGGCACGATGAAAGCAAAAAATGTGTCTAGTTCGCCATGCTTATGCATCAGAGACGCCGAAATGCCTAGCCCTTGGGCGTTAGCAAATAGTACATAGGGTACAAAGAACCCGGTAATACCAAAGGCAACTTCTTGTAAGGCAATCCAGGCGTTGTTAACCCAAACCAATGTGGTGAACGACGCCGCTGGGTTCTCTGAATAATAATCAACGAAGTCATCTTGAACATAAGCAGCCTGGGCTGATTCTTCCATCATCGCATCAAACATTTGTGGGTTATTGCCGTACCACACACCATAAGCCAGGGCTATACCTAAAAATGCCCCGCCCAAAATGATCGTCAACCAACGGATCTGGTACAGCGCATACGGCAACCGAACAGCAAAAAATTGTTTCAACCCGGCTACCGGTGAGCTCGTTGCCGAGGTGAGCCGGGATCGAGCCCGAGCGATAATCAGGGATAGCCGATTAGCGTACGGGCCGTCAGGATCTTGTACTTGGACGATCGATAGATGAGTCGAAGCCCGACCATATAACTCAACGAGTTCATCAACCTCATCGGGATGCAACTTACGGTGGCTGGCTAAGTCATCAAGCCGTTGCCAATCCGAGCGATGAATTTTTGCGTATGCTTCCAGGTCCACGAAGCTAACCCTACTAGGATTGGCCGGTACACACCTATTATTGAGGCACGCCAGGCGTCTACACTGGACTGCGACGGGGCGAAAGGTCAGAGATGCAAGAACATACGATAACGGGTGAAGCCGTTGTCTTAAATCTACGCGCGGTGAACTTCATGCCCCGTCTGGGGGCAGCACTGCTGGACGCTGTAGTATACGTGGCGGGTTGGATAGGCTTCATCCTTGGAATCGTCCAATTCAGCACAAAATTCGCTTTAGACTCAGCTGCAACCGAAGCCTTGATGCTGTTGTCCGTGGTGTTACTGATGTTTATTGCGCCCTTGCTTGTGGAAGGAATCTCACGCGGTAGGTCTTTAGGCAAACTAATTTTTGGATTGCGAGTTGTACGTGATGACGGCGGGACGATCCGGTGGCGACAAGCTTTTACAAGAGCTTTGACCGGCGTATTCGAACTGTGGATGACGGTAGGTTCGGTGGCCATTATTGCATCACTATTTAACAGGCATTCCAAACGTTTAGGTGACATGCTGGCTGGTACCTATGTGATCATGGCACGTGCACCCAAGATGCCCGCCCCAATGCCCGAGGTGCCACCGAGTATGCGCCAGTGGGCGCAGATCGCTGATGTAGGGCGTATCCCCTCTGGTTTGACGACACAGATCAATACATTAATTCGTAATTCAGCTACCATGCACCCACAGGCCCTGGCTAACGTGTCGCAAGGCATGTACCACCAGCTACTCCACTATGTGACCCCAGGCCCACCAGCAGGCATCGATCACATGACGTTCATGGTGGGGGTCATGGCCGAACGACGCAACCGCGATGCAGCCGTTCTGGAACGACAACGTCAACGACGTGAACGCGATGTACATTATCTGTCTCGATAATCGATTCCATAAGTCAGACCGCGATTACGTGTATATCAACGCACCCTATCTCCCCTGTTTTTATGGTGTTAGAGTCAAAAACTTAACGCACTTTTAATGCTTGAACAGCCAATACAGAAACAACGAGCAGAAAATTCCACTGTCCAATAACAGAGGAGCACGACAATGCTGTGTGGTATCGCGGGTGAAATCGCCTTCCAGGGAGCCCGAGCAGATCGAGCATCGGTGAACCGAATGGCCCGGTCCCTAGGGGTCCCAAACCAGAACAACACTGTCTGGCACGACTCGTGGCTTGCACTAAGCCAAGTCCCGCTACAAAACTATGCTTCCGATACTGCCCTGCAACCAACAATCGATGCCGAGCGTAGACTTGCAATCGTTTTTAGTGGCAGGCTTTTTAACCAAGATGAGCTACTGGCACAGTTGTCCATCGATTATTCCTTGCATTCCACCACGGATGCTGACATTGTCTTAGCCGCCTATGACCGGTGGGGTGACGGCTTTGTAGAACGTTTGTTGGGAAGCTTTGCAATAGCCATAACAGATCGTCGTCGACAACGTGTGCTGTTAGTCCGCGACCGACTGGGTATCCAACCGTTATATACTGCCCGGCTAAACGGAACGCTACGTTTTGCCTCGACATTACCCGCGCTGGCAGCTAGCGGTGGCATTCCCACAACCATCGATCCAGTGGCCTTACACCATTACATGAGCTGGCACTCTATTGTCCCTGCACCGCGAACCATCCTTACCGGGATCAAAAAGCTACCACCAGCAACGATGCAAACCATCGAGGCTGACGGCCAAATCCGTGAACGAGTCTACTGGCAGCCCAACTATCAACGAAGTAACCAGTACGCTGATTGGCACCATGACGATTGGCAGCAAGCAATCCATCAAGCCTTACAAACCGCAGTTACTCGTTCTCAGGCACCAAATGAGCCACCCGGTGTACAACTTTCTGGTGGGTTGGATTCTAGTTTGCTAGTTGCCTTGCTGGCCGAATCAGGTCAACAGCAGCTTTCTACGTTCAGTATTGGTTTTGATGACGCTGGCGAACAACAAGGTAATGAGTTTAAGTATTCTGAAAAGGTTGCCGATGTGTTCGGAACTAACCATCACGTTCTTCGCCTAGGCGCCTCTGATGTTGCCGAAGCGTTAGATGATGCTGTGCTGGCCATGACAGAACCCATGGCCAGTCATGACGTTCCTGCCTTTTTCCTACACGCTCAGTCGGTAGCTAAACAAGCTAAGACCATACAATGTGGACAAGGTGCCGATGAGATTTTTGCTGGCTACACTTACCATGGCGCGGCTGCATCTATTCCCCGGGAAGCAGCGTTAGCTACGTTTGCCAACTCCTTTGTCGACAATGACCACCAAGATCTTGCCGAAATCCTCAACCCACAATGGCTCGTGCGTACTGATGTCAGTAATGAATTGCTGGCTGAAGCGCTGGATGCTCCCGGAGCCGATACCGCCCTGGATGCAGTACTGCGTTTAGAAACCCAACTCTTCTTAGCAGATGATCCCGTCAAACGTGTCACCAACATGTCGATGGCAACCGGACTGGAAGCATGCTTACCGTTTCTTGACCACGAACTAGTCGAACTTGTGCTTGCTTGTCCGAATGAGCTGAAGACAGCTCAGGGTGGCAAGGGCATACTCAAAGACATTGGCCGCAATCTATTACCACACGATGTTATTGACCGGCCTAAGGGCTATTTTCCCGTACCAGCTCTTGGCCACCTTGAGGGCTCAATATTAGCCAAAGTTCGTGAAGCGCTACTTGCTCCTGAGGCACGAGAACGCGGATTATTTCGCGCCGGTTATCTCGATACTCTCCTGACTAATCCCAATGATCACTACGTGCCTACGGGAGGCAACACGCTCTGGAAACTTGGCGTACTTGAACTTTGGCTACAGCACCATGACCTGGGGTGACCTGGTTAGCTCATAAGGAGGGTTAATGCGCAAATTTGGTATTGAAGAAGAACTGTTATTTGTAGATAAGTCTTCTCTGGAGCCGCTACCGGCTGGGGGCTTGGCCGTGGCTCTAGAACGTGAAATCGCTTCATCAGGTCACGAACTGGCCAGAGAATTTAAACAAGAGCAGCTAGAAATTGTTTCTCCTCCGCAACACACCCTGGCCGAACAACTCCAGGCCATCTGCACTGGACGTAAATTGGCCGAAGCCGCCGCGTCGACTTTAAATGGCCAAGTAGCTGCGATGTCTACTGCTCCTGGAACCAGCAGTCCGCATCGGGTCGCCGGGCAACGCAATAGTGACATGGCACAGCGTTTTGGCCTGACCGCGGCAGAGCAACTCACCAACGGTTTTCACGTTCATGTCGCTATCGAATCTATCGAAGAAGGCGTTATAGCCTTGGACCGAATTCGAATTTGGTTGCACCTTCTATTGGCACTGAGTAGTAACTCCCCATATTGGAACGGCCTGGAAACCGCGTTCTCTTCGTATCGCTACCAAGTCTGGTCACGTTGGCCTACCTCGGGGCCGACAGAAATCTTCGGGTCTGCCAAAAACTATGCAGCCCAACGACAAGCACAGCTCAATACCCAGGTTCCATTAGATGCAGGTATGTTGTATTTCGATGCTAGACTCAGCGAACATCAGCCCACCTTGGAAGTCCGGGTCGCAGATATCTGTCTAAAGCCTGAACATGCAAGTATTATTGCCGTTCTCACTCGAGCGTTGGTGGAAACGGCTATTCGAAAACGCAACGAAGAGCCTCTGAAGATACCAGCTACCGTTTTGCGGACCTGGAACTGGCAAGCTAGTCGCTATGGTGTCGATACAGAACTCGTCCAACCACGCACCGGTACCCTAGCTCCAGCCAGTGCCGCCATCAACCAGCTACTTGACGAAGTTGAACCAGTTTTATCCGAATATAACGAAACTGAGTTTGTTCACAAGGTGGTCGAGGACATCCTTGAAAATGGTTCTGGTGCCCGGACACAGCGACGCGCCTACGAAAAAAATCACAATATGTACGATGTTGTAGCCGCTGTTGTGGCCAACACCCACGACGGTGTACGCTGAACGCTTGCGGTTACACCCGTCTCTACTATCAGTGCCAAAAATGGCTCCACCGGTGAGCTATGTTGTGCAATGGATACCGCACCACTGTTCTTACCGGCTTCGGCCTGCAGATAGCTGCTTAAGACGGCCCGTGTTCCCGGGCGCGTTCAACTAACCGTTCGGCACCATCAGTCCATGGCTCACCGTGGCCCACCAAAACAGTCCGAGCTTGGGTTTGTGCTATTACCCCCAGCGATTCGATAGCCCGTACCGGATCTGCCGTAGCTGCATTCGAGACAATCTGTGCTCCCTGGGTGCCCCGATAGGGGTTCATTGTCACAACGGCATCTCCAGCTATCACAACATCACGATCCGGAAAATACAACGAACAGTGTCCTAAGGTATGACCCGGGGTAAACAACACTTGAGGTTCACCGGGCACAGCTAGACTGCTGGAACGGATCCGGTAAACCTCTTTGATTGGTTTAGGCCACCAAGCCCGATTTTTTAAGAATCCTGCGACAATCGGCATAGCCTTGAACTGGGTCAACAGGTACCAGCTAACAGGCCGAGCCCGACCATATTGGCGCGGATGGCGTGTCAGCGGCACATCATTATCGTGGACATACACCGGCACCCCCATCTCGGAGCGTAATTTCTCGGCGAACCCAATGTGATCAAAGTGGCCGTGAGTGAGCACAAGCGCTTTTATATCGGCAAAGTTTTTGCCCAGTTGTGCCAATGCTGTATGCAGTGATCGCCACGATGTTGGCAAGCCTGCATCTACAATGGTTAGGCCAGTGTCTCCTTCGACAATGTACCAATTGACGTGAGAATCTTCTACGCGGTGGATACCTTCGGCGACGTCTTTGGTTAGCATGAGAAGCTCCTTGAATCCCAAACGCTTGCACAACTCGTCCAAGTGTCTAACACGCTAACATCAGCCCGTGTCACCCAAAAGAGCCCTGGCAACAGGGCCAATCCCTGCTGCCAGGTCGGCATGAACAATCTGGTGTGCTAGTAGCGGTAATGCTCTGGTTTATACGGACCAGCTATATCAACACCAAGATATTCGGCCTGCGTCTTTGTCAGTTCAGTCAAATGCACGCCCAGTGCGTCCAAATGTAACCGCGCTACCTGTTCGTCAAGCAATTTAGGTAAGACATGTACGCCGATGTCATATGTTTTACCGGTGATCGAACCGGCACCACCTTTGGCGTTGAATAGCTCAATCTGAGCAATGACCTGATTGGTGAACGAAGCGGACATGACAAACGAGGGGTGTCCGGTGGCATTGCCCAGGTTGAGTAGGCGACCTTCGGAAAGCACAATGATAGAACGCTGTGTAGCGGTACCTTTGTCAAAGACCCATTCGTGTACCTGCGGCTTGATCTCAATTTTTTCCACACCGGATATTTGTGCCAAACCGGCCATATCGATTTCGTTGTCAAAGTGGCCCACATTGCCAACGATGGCTTTATCCTTCATCGACAGCATGTGATCAGCCATGATAATATCGCGGCCCCCGGTGGTTGTGATAAAGATATCGCCAGTGTCTACGACGTCTTCCAGTCGTGCGACTTGATAACCATCCATGGCGGCCTGCAGCGCAATAATCGGGTCAATTTCAGCGATGATCACGCGTGCGCCTTGACCGGCAAGCGCATCTGCTGCGCCCTTACCGACATCACCATAACCGGCGATAACGGCGGTTTTTCCGCCAATGAGCACATCGGTTCCACGCATTATGCCATCCGGTAGTGAGTGGCGTATCCCATATTTATTGTCGAATTTCGACTTGGTCACAGAATCATTGACGTTAATGGCAGGAAAGAGCAGTTCTCCGGTCTCAAACATTTGATGCAGGCGCAGCACACCTGTTGTCGTTTCTTCGGTAACACCGCGCAGATTCCTGGCAATGCGGGTCCAACGCTGGCCATCGGTTTCGAGGGACTCCCGCAGAGTGTGCAAAATAACTTTGTATTCATCCGGGTCGTCTTCACTAGCTGCTGGAACCATACCGACGCCTTCAAATTCCACCCCTTTATGCACCAGCAGGGTGGCATCGCCGCCGTCATCGAGAATCATATTTGCACCAACAGCGGGATCTTGGTCCGCGCCTGGCCACATGAAAATTTGCTCGGCAGCCCACCAGTACTGTTCCAGGGTTTCATTTTTCCAGGCAAATACTGGCACGCCTGCCGGTTTTTCTGCGGTACCATTACCGACCACAATTGCTGCGGCGGCTTCATCCTGGGTGGAGAAAATATTGCATGATGCCCACCGCACTTCGGCACCCAATGCCGTTAAGGTTTCGATAAGCACAGCGGTTTGAACCGTCATGTGTAAGGAACCGGCAATACGGGCGCCTTTGAGTGGCTGTGATGCACCGTATTCTTCGCGCAGTGCCATCAGGCCTGGCATTTCGTGCTCAGCGAGCCGTATTTGGTGGCGGCCAGCTTCATGCAGGCTAATGTCGCGGATCGCGAATGCGAAATCTGCACCTGGGACGGTAGTTTGATTTGAAAAAGCCGGGTCTATGCTAGGCGAAATAGTCATAGGGTAAAGCCTACTTGGTTAGCTGCAACCTTGATTGCAAAGCGCAACCCCAGGTCACACTATTCGCAGGGCTATTCGGGCCGAATAACACGTAACCCGG
>DEPX01000108.1:37030-38135 GCA_002358975.1 Micrococcaceae bacterium UBA3381
GGTTCTTCGACAGTTTCGGGAGCATTAACGGCGTTGGCGACGGCCAGCAAATCGTTGGGGTCCTCATTGAGATCATCGGTGAGCTGTAGTAGTTCCCAGCCCACCGGTACGGTGAACTGCTGGGCATGTTGGGCACACAGATCGTGGGCATGCGGTTCGGCTCGTTGCGACATGGGACCCAATACTACGGTCGAATCGGCGTAGTTAAATGTCAGTGTCGCTGCAGCCGATTTTGAGCAAGCGGTTTTGGTGCATAGTCGTTGAGTTCCCACAGCAGGTCAGTCTACCGTACGTACCGAACTAGCGTCCTGAAGATTTGGGCGTGGCTAGATGTTTTAATAGCCTACTCGTACAGGTAAACCCGAACCTGTTTCATTGACTGTATTGACGGGCACCGTCGAGATGCCTGCTGAGGAATCGATCAGCACGCCGGCGTGAACGTCATTGGAAGCGGTTTCTAGCAGGTAGCTGTCAGCCTTTTTGTCTACGGTGACAGCGGTATCAGCCGCGAGCTCTTGGGTGAATGGTTCTCCGCGTTTACCTTTGGAATCCACCGGGGTAAGGGTTACGTCGGCATCTTGGGCGGAGGTGAGGACCAATTCGGCTTCGGGGTCAGCCAATGCTGGCAGAGCGACCATGGTTTCGCCGCGAATTGGTTTGGTGGAAGGCATATAGGCAGTGTCAACAGCAGAGGTATTGCCGGTTGCGTCTTCGTTATCGGCGGCTGTGTTGAGCGCTACCGTTGTAGCGGAGGCAACCACGTTAGCATCAGATTCGATTTCTACCGCGTAGGTTCCAGGTTTTACATCAGCCAGATCTACGGTTGTGGTGGCTCCGGGCGCCACGTCAATGGCCGAGGCTTTACTGGGCAATTCGATAGGCCCGTCGGGGCCACGCAGGGTAATGGTGGCTGAGGCGCCAGAGCCGGTAGAAGCGACATGTAGTGCCGGAGTCTGGCCGTCTAAACCGGAGCTGTCGGCGATATCTTCAGCGTCGTCTGATATTTCTACCCCGGGTAGCACAATGTCGGTTCCGGTAGCGGCCGACTGTAGTGTATCGACTCCGGCCGGCACGATACCGTCCAGCCTATTTTGCTGGATATCGG
>DEPX01000108.1:38157-38347 GCA_002358975.1 Micrococcaceae bacterium UBA3381
AAACTTGTACGGCAACGGACTCTTGGCGTGGGGCAAGCCCGGCGACGAGCATCGATCGCGTTTGGCCCGGTGCCAGTGCTATACCGGTTGCACCAGATGTTTCGACCGGACCGTCTTCGTCAAAGACATCGAGGTTGACCGTGGAGTTGGTCGCCGACGGGTTAGTGACCGTCAGTACCGCGGTTGTGCC
>DEPX01000162.1:0-940 GCA_002358975.1 Micrococcaceae bacterium UBA3381
GATGCGGTGGTGGTGGGCGATGAACTGGAGGTGGCCCAACAACGTTACGGTCAGGCTCTGACCCAATTATTACGGCAACGGAAGCTGACGGTGGGTCTGGGTGGTGGCCATGAAATCACATGGGCTTCGTATCTTGGCGTGCGCGGGGCGTTTCCAGATGCTCGATTAGGCATTATCAACTTGGATGCACATTTTGATAACAGGCCAACAGATCAGGCAACCTCGGGGACCGGGTTTGCACAGATTGATGCTGCCGAAACCCAACAGAATCGGCAATCGAATATTTTGACATTGGGGGTGGCCGAAGCGGCGAACACCACAGATTTATTTGATCGCGCCCGACAGGCACGCATCCAGTGGATTACCGATGACCGGTGGGTCACCTACCCGTCTGAGGTAGGAAGCGCGGTGGCGCAACTACTTGACCAGGTCGACCTGGTGTACCTGACCATTGATCTGGATGTACTGCCTGCCGCAACCGCTCCGGGGGTGAGCTCACCGGCAGCCTACGGTGTGCCATTGCCATTAGTTTCGGCGGTCATTGATCATGTCGCTGCTTCTGGCAAACTCGTGCACGCTGACATTGCAGAGCTGAACCCGAGCTTTGACCGGGATAACGCAACGGCGGCGGTGGCAGCCCGTTTTGTGGACCGTCTCACCACCGCCGCGCGGGGTAGAACATTAACTACCGTACCTGGGTCTTAGCGCCCGAAACGTGTTAAGCGTAGCGAGTTCAAGACCACCAGAACAGATGATGCCGCCATGGCGACCCCGGCAAACATTGGATTGAGTAAGCCGAAGGCTGCCACCGGGATGCCTAAAGTATTGTAGGCAAATGCCCAGAAGAGGTTGGTGCGGATAATGCCCAAGGTCTTCCGGGATAACTGCAGCGACTCGGACACTTGAGTCAGTGATGAACCCATTACCGTAATATCGGCGG
>DEPX01000162.1:954-4461 GCA_002358975.1 Micrococcaceae bacterium UBA3381
GAGCCACATCCGTACCCGTACCCATGGCAATACCCAGATCGGCTTGAGCCAGTGCCGGAGCGTCATTGACGCCATCACCGGCCATCGCAACCATCCTGTTGGCTGCCTGGAGTTCCTTGACCTTGGTTACCTTGTCTTCCGGGCGCACACCGGCAAAGACATGTTCGGGGTCGATACCAACTTCGGAGGCAACCTGACGGGCAACCGAAGCATTATCACCGGTCAACAGCATTGGCGTAATACCAAGCTGCTTTAACTCGGCTATCGCTTGGGCGGAGGTTGCTTTGATCCGGTCCTGCAGAGAAATAATCCCGGCTAGCCCACCGTCGATGGCGACCCAGATGGCGGTGGCGCCGGCAGCTTCCGCTTCAGCCAGGGCAAGCTCTTGTTCGCTGGTCAGTGCACCGGTGTGTTCAATAATGAAGGTAGACCGGCCAGCGGCAACGCGTTGCTGGGTGCCTTCGATGTCCACTGTTCCAATCACACCACCGCCTGCTGTGGAAGCAAATTCAGTGACTTCGGGAAGCTCGGATACTTGGTTACCAGCGGTGACGATGGCCTGGGCGATGGGGTGTTCCGAACCGAGTTCTACCGCCGCAGCAGCCACCAGCACATCCTCGGCATCCCGAGCATCAAAGGCCTGAACATCGGCAACGGTCATTTCACCTTCGGTGACCGTCCCGGTTTTATCTAACACGATGGTATCCACGCCGCGTGAGTCTTCCAACACCTGCGGCCCACTGATCAAAATCCCCATCTGTGAGGCGCGACCAGTACCGGCAAGTAGCCCGATTGGAGTGGCTAGACCCAGCGCACACGGGCAAGCAATGATCAGCACGGTAACCGCTGCACGAAACGCAGTGGCTGGATCCCCGAAGAGTAGCCATGCTGCCAAAGTAATCAAGGCAATAATGAGCACAATCGGTACAAACACCGCCGAGATACGGTCAGCCAACCGAGCAATGGGCGCCTTTTCAGACTGGGCTCGGGAAACAAGTTGGCCCATCTGGGCAAGTGTTGTCTCCGAACCGACACGGGTCGCCCGAATGATAAGCCGACCAGAAGTATTGATGGTCGCCCCGGTGACCGTATCGCTTTCCGAAACCTCGATGGGTACAGATTCCCCGGTAATCAACGATGTATCGATGGCGGAATGCCCCGACACCACTAACCCATCGGTTGCGATCTTTTCACCGGGCCGGACCACGAATTCATCGCCGACCGCCAAGTCTGCGGCGTCAATGACAACTTCTTGTCCATCACGGAGCACCGTGGCTTTCGCAGCCGCCAGATTCAACAGGGAACGTAGGGCCTTACCGGCACGATTTTTAGCACGTGCTTCAAGATAGCGCCCCAACAGTAGAAAGGTGGTTACGACACCGGCAGTTTCGTAATACAACGAATGGTCATGACTACCGGCCGTCAGCGTCATCGTCGGGTCCAAGATGAGCTCGACGGTGGAATACACCCAGGCAGCGGTCACGCCGATTGAAACCAAGGTGTCCATCGTTGACCCGCCGTGACGGGCAGCTTTGACCGCACCGCGATGAAATGGCCAGCCACCCCATAAGGTAACTGGTAGTGATAACCCCATGGCCACCCAACCCCAGTGCGGGAACTGGAAGATGGTGAACATGGAGATAAAAAACAGCGGGACGGTCAGAATCGCTGACCCGATAAGTCTACTTTTCAGTTCACTAGCGTCTGGGGCATCATCAACTTCCGGCTCCGAGTGCTCGGCGGCCTCGGGTTCGTCGGAAGATGGAGTTTGTTCATCACCATGAATTTTTGCGTCGTAGCCCGCAGAGGAGACTGCATCTACAAGTAGGCTATCTTCAAGTCCGAGGGGCACTTTCACAAAGGCCTGGTTCAGTGGCAGGTTGACGGAAGCTTCGACCCCATCGATTTTTTCTAACTGACGTTCCACCCGGCCCACGCATGAAGCACAAGACATGCCACTAATATCCAGTTGCACTTCGCGGGTTTCAGTGGTTTCGGTAGACATGAAAATCCTTAGAAATAATTAGTTGACCACGCTGTAGCCTGCTTCGGCCACTGCATCGGCAAATTGTTGAGCTGAAGGGGTCGGATTCGACGTGATTGTGGCCGTTGAGGTTCCGTTGCTTACCAGATCGACGTTGACGTCGGTAACACCCGGCAGGGCCTGCAGTTGTTCGGTTACCGAGCCAACGCAATGCTGGCAGGTGAGACCTTCGAGTTTCAAAGTTGATTGAGCCAAGATATTTTCCTTTCTAACGGAGCAGTCGGCCGATAGTGGCCGATACTTCTGTGACTTTCTCTGCGATTTCTGCTTCATCGCCCGAGGCAGCGGCGTCGATGACGCAGTGGTTCATATGATCGGTCACCAAGCCCAAACTCAGAGAGTGAAGGGCTTTATTGACTGCGGCAATTTGGGTTAGTACGTCGATACAATAGGTATCTGTTTCGACCATGCGTTTGATGCCGCGTACTTGACCTTCAATGCGGGCCAGTCTTCTGGCGTAGTTTTCTTTATCTGATGAGTAGCCAACCGGTTCGTGGCCTGTTTCGTGTTCTGTCATTGATCTCACTGATTTCCGAAGGGTTCTTCCGCTCTCATTTATATACCCCATAGGGGTATGCGTCAAGCGCTGTTTTGTGCTTGATGACAAGGTATTGACAGCGAACGCAAAAGGCCCAATCCGTTATTGTTAACGGATCGGGCCTTGCTCGATGAGTTGAAGTTAGCCTTCAGGTGGGGCTGGTTTGGCTTCTTCTCGTGGTGTCTCGCCGTCGTCTTGAGCAGCTCGCTGCGGTATACGACCACCAGCTAATACCATTTCCACTTGACGGTCGGATAATGTATGTTGCAATTCAAGAGACTCACCTTGCAGTGTGGCGGTGACGGCTCGACCCTTTTGCAGTGCCTCACGCAACCCAGAAAATTTGAGGACATCGCCCTGAGTAATCCGGTCGTAGTCCGTGGGTGCGGTGAATTCCAATGGCAGGACACCAAAGTTAGCCAGGTTCTGCCAGTGAATCCGGGCAAACGACTTGGCGATTACTACTCGTAGCCCCAAGTGCCGGGGTGCAATGACGGCGTGTTCTCGGGATGAACCCTGACCGTAGTTTTCCCCACCAACGATGGCGTGACCGTCAGGAATCTCGGCAGCTCTGGTGTGGTACGTGTCATCGACTTGGATGTAGACAAATTCGGCGATCTTGGGAATATTACTGCGGTATGGCAGCACCCGTGAGCCGGCCGGCATAATCTCATCGGTCGAGATGTCGTCGCCGACTTGAAGTAGCACTGGCACTTCCAGCTCGTCGGGCAGCTCATCGAATTCGGGCAGAGATTTGATGTTGGTACCTTTGACCAGTTCGACCTCGAGCGCTTCGGCCTCATCCAGCGGGGGTAACAACATATCAGTATTGACACTGTAGGTTTCTGGGAGTCTGACCTGCGGATAGTCCATCTCCAAATCGCGCGGGTCGGTGATGCTGCCGGTCAGCGCTGCAGCTGCCGCC
>DEPX01000215.1:0-3039 GCA_002358975.1 Micrococcaceae bacterium UBA3381
GCTGCGATCCAGGCTTGCTGCCGCTGCGGGCTAAGATTTGATATACCGATGTGACGGATTTTGCCGTCTTGCACCAGCTGGTCGAAGGTTCGTGCAAGCTGTTGTGCCGATTGTGTTTCGTCGTCGTAGTGCGCGTAGTAGAGATCAATGCGATCGGTTTGTAGGCGACGCAGTGAGGCCTCGACTGCTTCTCGCACGTTTTCTTCTGATAAACCGGGCTGCTGGTCCCAGCCGCCAACTTTTGTGGCAAGAAAAAACTCGTCGCGATTGCGACGAGCATGGAAGTAGTTACCCAGCACAGTTTCGGATTCACCACCGCTATTACCGGGCGCCCATGCTGAGTAGCCATCCGCGCTATCCACGTGGGCTCCCCCGGCCTCGAGGAATGCGTCGAGTACGGCAAAGGATTCGTCTTCGTTTGAAGTCCAGCCGAATGTATTGCCGCCGAGAGCTAGTGGTAGATCCGGGTTGATGAGTTGTTTATCAGCCATGGAAATCCTTTCCTAGGAGTACTGGTCTTTATCCAGGGTAGCCGGTGGCCGCATCGTCGTATATGGCGTTGTTCACCGGTTCTCAAAATGGTGTGCCGAACCTAGGCTGATGCATAATCACAGAGTTAAGGAGTGCAGCACGATGTATTTCAAACGACAACTGCCCCACCCAAGCGAACTTCGCGAGCTGATGCAATTTAAGAAGCCGGAGCTAAATCCGGTTAAACGTCGGTTGCAGAAGGCTTTGACCATTGATGATTTGCGGGCCATTGCTAAGCGGCGCACACCGAAGGCGCCGTTTGATTACACGGAGGGTGCTGCTGAGGCTGAGATTTCGATTGCTAGGGCTCGTCAGGCTTTTGAAGATATTGAATTTCATCCGGACATTCTGCGTGGCACTTCCGAGATTGATACGTCGGTAGAGGTTCTGGGTGGGCCTAGTGATCTGCCTTTTGGTATTGCGCCGACCGGGTTTTCTCGCATGATGCAGACCGAAGGTGAAATTGCTGGTGCCAGTGCTGCTGGTGCCGCGGGTATTCCGTTTAGCTTGTCTACCTTGGGGACGGTGTCCATTGAGGAAGTAAAGTCGGTAAACCCGCAGGGCAGGAACTGGTTCCAGTTGTATGTGATGGAGGACCGTGATAAGTCTTATGATCTGGTAAAGCGTGCGGCTTCCGCCGGTTTCGATACGTTGTTCTTTACTGTTGATACCCCGATCGCAGGGAACCGAATGCGCGATACCCGCAATGGTTTTTCGATCCCACCTCAGTTGACTGCTAAGACGATTGTGAATGCTATTCCTCGACCACAGTGGTGGCTCAATTTCTTAACTACCCGCAAGTTGGAATTTGCTTCCTTATCGGAGACTGGCGGTACGGTTTCCGATCTGATTAGCCAGGTCTTTGATCCCACGATTGCTCGACATGATTTGAATACGATTCGTGAGATGTGGCCGGGCAATATTGTAGTCAAGGGTATCCAGACGCTATCCGATGCCAAAAATATGGTTGATGCCGGCGTTGATGGCATTGTGTTATCTAATCATGGTGGCCGCCAGTTGGATAGGGCACCTGTACCATTCCATCTACTTCCCGAAGTGGTGCGAGAGGTTGGCGATGACACCACAATCCTGATGGATACCGGGGTGATGAATGGTGCAGACGTGGTTGCCGCTCATGCACTAGGCGCCGATTTCGTGTTGGTCGGACGCGCCTGGCTCTACGGTTTGATGGCTGGCGGCCGTGCTGGTGTCGACAGGATGATCGAAATCCTTGACTCGGATATTCGTCGCACGATGGGGCTGCTTGGTACCAGCAGCGTTGATGAACTTGGTCCCGAGCATGTCACGCAAATGACCCGCCTGATGCCTCGAGAGATCACGGCTAAGACCAGTCGCTAATATCTATGCTCCGGTGTCGGTACTCCTTATCTACCGGCCCGGAGCTTAGCTCTGGCCGCAGTGAGTTTTTCCGCCGTTCGTGCTTCAATATGCACAAACATCAACAAGAGACCAAGCACTGCAAGGGCACCCAAAACAGCACCTGCAATAACATCATGCGGGAAATGGTGACCGGCAAGTACGCGTGCAACGGCTTCAATGATCGCTAGTGGGAAGGTCAGATAGGCCAACCATGGGATAGCAAAAGCCAGCCCCATCGCTAAACCAAAGGCAATAACTGTGTGGTTTGATGGGTATGAAAAGTTGCCAACATCCGGACAGTTGCCAGCGGTCTCAAACAAGTTGCAGGGCCGAACTTTGCCGTAGGTCTCTTTGAGGAACAGTTTATTGATGGCATAGACAACTATCGTGGCAACAGCACCAAATATCAGCCTCATAAAAGCCAGGTGCTCCTTTTTAAGCAGCGTTCGCAACATCATGAGCACATAGACAACAACCAAGATCAGCATCACGACTTGGGACACGATGTAGCCGATATCAACCCAGGGTTCGACCGCAACAGCCTGGGATAACTTGATGCTCCATGCTGGGACATCGATGAGCGCACCAACAACTGCTGCTACCAGCAACCAGATCAATACTGGTCCTACGATCTGTCTTGTTTTTCCCAAGAGTGTCCTCACACATTCGCACAGGATTTTTGTTCGCCGAGTGGCGTTAGATGATCGTATTTACTCTACTGCCGATGATCGTATGACAACGAATTACACTGGTCAGATTCTTCTTCTGATGTATTCAGCGCTTGTCGGCTGGGCGCCAGAACCGGGATAACCGAGCCGTTGCAGACTTCAGCCGCATTCTTATATTACTCATCAGCGAGTTTTGCGCAGCCTGGTCAGACACCTGAGCTGGAAGTGCATCCCGTTCCATCACCTCACGAGCGCTGTCAGCATGGACGCCTGCATACCGCATGAGGTCATAGGCCAGCAGGCGAAACACATCAACCGCAGTATCAGTTCCCGGCTGGCTAGCAATGTCTTGGTCCCGCAATTGCGTCAGAAGGCCTGGGATTTCATTGACCACTTGCTGCCGGTTGCCCCGTTCGGCCGGGGCCGCTGCCAGGCCTTGTAGCAGCTGTGCCAACTGATG
>DEPX01000215.1:3098-3323 GCA_002358975.1 Micrococcaceae bacterium UBA3381
TGTCATGATGCATCCATCGCATACCAGGTCGAGTAAGGCTGCGTTTTCGTTTTCGGCAACCACCGGCCGCGAACTACCCCGGCGAGTCAGCGTATGTCGGGTCACCCTGCGACTACGCTGCCGTACATCATACATATCGCCCTGCTTATCTCGAGCCCGCCGCAGGTCAGTCAATGCTGCCCACCCGGCTTGATCATCCGCATTGTCTAAAGCGCTCGCAGCATC
>DEPX01000045.1 GCA_002358975.1 Micrococcaceae bacterium UBA3381
GAGCGGATTGGTCAATTACAGACCGAGTTGAATGACGTAAAAGTTGCCGTGGCTCGGCTGGAAGGTCCGCATCAGCGGCTGATATTTCCGGGCTGATGGACTATATCTTATAGCTCTTCGGCCTGTGAAGCTGGAAGTGGCTGGCCTGAACTGGTAAGTGACTGAGTGTGAAAGTTCTGAACCATATAGATACAAGCCAGGCATCATAAATATACTGGTATACCGGGCCCAAATGGAATTCCAAAGAGTACAAAGATGTACAAGAGAAGATTGAAGGTTATAAAGAACGCAATCGAATACGGGAGCATCAAGGCAACGTATGTTCCAATTCCTGCGTTTTTGTCGTAACGCTTCATGTATGCCAATACGATCGGCATGTAGGGAAACAAGGGCGTGACGATATTGGTTGATGAGTCACCTATGCGGTATGCCGCCTGAATGAAACCAGGGTGGTAACCGAGCTGCATTAGCATGGGGACCATAACTGGAGCTTGCAGAGCCCATTGAGCGCTTCCGGACGTAATGAGCAGGTTGAGGGCAACGGTAAATAGCGTGAACGTGAGAATTAGGAGAAGCCCGGTAAAGCCAATACTTTTAAGGGCTTCCGAACCTGAGACAGCAACCCACAATCCCAGGTTGGACCAGTTGAAATACTCAATAAACTGTGCGATGGCAAAGACCATCACAATATAGGTTCCCATACTAGCTATCGCAGCTGACATGTGTTTGGAAATGTCGCTAGTTTGTTTAATATTTCCGACATAAATTCCATACGTCAGACCTACCGTGACAAAGAACCCAAGGAGCAGTGGGATAATCCCATCCATGAAGGGTGATTCGATAACTCCGCCGTCTTCACCACGTAAAGGACTCGTAGGGATGATTACTGCGATAGCAATGAGCGCTGCATAAACTAGCCCCGCGCCTGAAGCGAGAAGAAACGCTCGCCATTCGCGTTTGGTCGGCTCTTTTTGGTGCTCGTCAACGACAGCCTCACCTTCGTAGATGCCCAGGCGCCGTTCCGTGACACGTGAAGTGATCAGTCCACCAACGAGAGTAAGTGCAAATACACACACGATATTGAAATACCAGTTAGCCACCGGAGCTACATTGACTGAGTCATCAACAATATGTGCAGCTTCTGTGGTGATACCTGCGAGTAGCGAGTCAGTCCCCACAACCAGCAAATTTGCGGTGAATCCTGCACCTGCTCCAGCAAATCCTGCCACGATACCAGCAATTGGGTGTCGGCCCAGTTTATAGAACGTTAACGCCATGAGGGGAGGGATTAGAACCATTGCAGCATCCGAGGCAATATTTCCCATGATCCCGATAAAAACAGCCATGTACGGAATAAGCCCGGAAGGAACTCGGCTCACGCTTATTCGTACGGCATAGTCCAAATAGCCGACTTGTTCTACAAGTCCAATTCCAAGCATCAGCACAAGGACAAGCCCTAGCGGTGCAAAGCCGGTAAAGTTGTCCAGCATTGATGTCAGAATGAACTGGATGCCATCTGCCGACAGAAGGTTGTTTACTTGCTCTATTTCCCCCGTTTGAGGATGCTTTACGCTTGCGCCTAAGGAACTCGCGAGTGCGGAGAGGCCGATCACTACTATGGCAAGGCTGAAAAAGAGTACGAGCGGGTCCGGAAGTCTATTACCCAGTCGCTCGATGATTGAAAATATCCGGGTGGAAAACTTGTCTTTGCGGGATTTCGCTATAGTCACTTTGGGGCCTCTCTTGTCTGTTGGCAACGAGGGGTGAGCTATGAAACGTGCTGTCGAATGTCAATTGAGGACGTTTTGTGCTGAACTCACAGAGGTTTTGTTTGGGTAAACACTTCTTGCGCATCAGCGACGATTTGGGGGTCACGGAACACGCCTAGTGCTGTGGCCGCGAGAATAATGGCACCATCTGAAATTGTCTGCTGGGCGGAAGGTCCATCAGCTGCGGTAGCGAATTCGCGGGTGTGGGGTGTTAATGCTTCGCTCAGTCTGATCATCGGGTGGATAGCGGGAACTATTTGGCTGACATTTCCCATATCGGTGGATCCAAACACGTCGTCAGTTACTGCTGGAGTGCGACCTAGCGTCTGGTATGCAGCATCGGCCAGTTCTACCAACACAGGGTTAGATATAAGGGCATCATACGGAGGAGTCGGCGTATTCACTTCGGCCTGGCATTCTGTCGCGTATGCAGCACCCTCAATACATTTGCGGACACGGGGGATGACTTCCTGATGCAGGTGCTGGGTGTCTCGGCACCGTACAAAGGCATGGATTGCTGCATGCTCCGGGATGATGTTCGGGGCTTGTCCGCCATTGGTGATGATGGCGTGGATTCTAACGTCGTCTCTGAGCTGTTGTCGGAGCAAGCCGATTGCATTCAACGTGAGAGTCGCTGCATCTAGAGCGTTGCGACCGAGTTCCGGGGCGGCTGCAGCGTGGCTGGCCCGTCCTGTGAATTCAACTTCCAGTGCCACGCGGGCTAGGGATGCGCTGGCGACTGCGTCTTGTCCATACGGGTGGATCATGATGGCTATATCGACGTCATCAAGAACCCCTGCCTCAATCATTGGTACTTTCCCGGCCCCACCTTCTTCTCCGGGGCTTCCGATGATAATCAGATTTGCAGCGGTATTTCCGTTGCGTTCGAGGGTACTTTTTAGCAGGAGGCCGGCACCTAAACCAGAAGCGGCGATAATATTGTGACCGCAGGCGTGACCGATTTCCTCGAGTGCATCATATTCACAGAAGATGCCGACTGTAGGTGCAGTTCCCGAGCTGTCGGTAGTTTTCCATCGAGCTACGAAGGCCGTTTCTAATCCAGCGTAGCCTCGTTGAACCTCGAAGCCGTGTTTTTCTAGTTCGAGGGTCAACCGACGAGCAGCGTAGACCTCCGTGAACCGAATCTCAGGATGGGCATGGAGATCACTTGCCACGTCAGTCAACACAGGCAGGTGCTCCTTAAGAAACGGCTTTAGTTCTTCAACGTGCGCTTTTACCTGCTTTTGCTTGTCTGTAGCTTTCCTCAATACTGTGCACCTCATTCGCTGTTAGGAGCCGCGGCCTATCAGGATGACGATCTGTCACTGGGCGAGACCGTAGCCCGACTCGTAGTGATGTGGATCATACTTAGCCTTTACGCTACATTCGGCTTCTGACGAGGGCTAAAATTCGGCGCAAAAGAACATTTAAAGGGCTAATCTGTTCGATATGTGTAACAGGAGTAGGAACTATGACGCGTCTTTGTCCGAACCTGATCTGGAGCTTTTTGATGCCTTACAAGAAAATCCACGCGCGTCATGGGCTGATCTTTCCCGAAGGTTAGGTATAAGCGCTCCGACTGCTCGACGGCGGTGGGGTCGACTTGAAGCGACTGGTAGCGCATGGATTTCCACATATGCTGATATGAATTCCGGAGTCATAAACGCCAGTCTTAGGGTGAAATGTCGGCCCGGTATGACGCTGTCTGTTGCAGAGGAACTCGCACGGATTCCTGAGGTTCTATCTGTCTCAGAAATGACTGGTTCCTTTGATTTACAGCTTGTGGTAATGGCCGAAGAGATGTCTCAATTCCGGACGGTAGCTCACAAAGGAATCGGTGCTATTTCAGGGATTGTGGAAGTCCATTCCGCGTTAATGACTATCGTTTTTCATGAGGGTTCTAATTGGAAAACGGGTGCGCTTTCGGCACGGAGTGGGAAAGCAAAACTCCAGGACCTGGGTCCTCGCGCAGAGGTCTTCGATTCGAGAGTTCGCGCTGTGTTAGGCATTTTGGAAAGGTCGGGACGTGCTCCTGTAAAACACGTGGCTGCTGCAATTGGCACCAGTCAAGCCCATGCGCGACGTATTGTCTCCTCCCTCATACAAAAGCGGATATTGACACAGCGCGTCGATCTGGCGACTAAAGATTCGACGTGGCCTCACGGTCTGGCGCTATGGATGATCTCACCTGCGGACGAACTATTGGCCAACGCTACGCATGTACGTCGCTTCCAACGGACCCGGTTGTGCGCTGCACTCGGTGGTGGGGAGTGCAACTTATTGGCGATCGTGTGGCTTCATTCATTAGAGGAAGCAGCTGAAGTTGAGCACCAAGTTATCAAAGGTCTGGGGATAAGGGTTGTTGATAGGGCAATTTTGATGCATCACTTTAAAAGAATGGGACATTTGCTCGATGCGGCCGGTCGTCACGCAGATCATGTGCCATGGGTCCCCACCGTGGAGGGCTAACAAATACAGAAACAGTGGGGTTAAGCGTGCGGTTCAAGCCCCAATAGCATTTGTGAAACACTAGAGGGTTCAGTGAACCGCACGTGATGAAACGTAGAGTTCTTCGGGACGGTAGCGCTGCTGAATGGTCTCG
>DEPX01000184.1:0-33721 GCA_002358975.1 Micrococcaceae bacterium UBA3381
TACCGCCAGGTGCATGGCTGATTGGCTACGTTCGGGATGGATAACCGCTGAAAGCATCTAAGCGGGAAGCCGGCTTCAAGATGAGTTCTCCTTGAGGTGCCCAGTAGATGACTGGGTTGATAGGCCGGATGTGGAAGCACAGACTACAGATGTGTGAAGCTGACCGGTACTAATACACCGATGACTTATCCACACCATGATGTGGTGTGTGCTGGGCCAGCAAAGGGGCCCGGGAGTCGCAATATGTTTTGAGTGTGACACAGGTCAGTGTTGCAAGCGTCCACTGTTGATGTGATGTGTTCGTGTTCCACTATACGGTTATCGGAACAACACCCACCCTGAAGGGGTTTGTCCTCTTATTGGTGTGGGTGGAGACAAATATGGCATAAGTCCAGAGTGTGTGCTGGTCACTGGTAGTGGCCTGGTGTATATGGTTTACCCGCTGGCCTGTGATGGTTGGTTTGGGTGCTAGTGTTACGGTGGTTATAGCGTGGGGGAAACGCCCGGTCCCATTCCGAACCCGGAAGCTAAGACTCACAGCGCCGATGGTACTGCAACCGGGAGGTTGTGGGAGAGTAGGACACTGCCGGACTTTGTTTATGAGGGTGGGATCCCTGGTTGAGTGGCCCGTGTTGCGGGTACTGGCCGGGGGTCCCACCCCTTTTTTTTACCCCAACCCCAAAACCAGACAATTATAAATTGCGCTACCACGTGCAGTGGGGAACCGTCCATTCGCTTGAAAGTTTTGCCACACCTGGGCTGTGATCATTTGCGCAAAACAGTCAGGGTAAAAACGCTATTCTGGTCGGCTGTGACAGAATGTTTTTCCGGTGGTATAGGCAAAAGATTGCCTGTCGAAATTTGCCACTGACGATTGTCACCATGTATGGTTACCTGCCCTTCTAATACGTGTATAAAAGCTTCAGCTGGACTGTCGTGCTCCGTCATTTCAGCCCCGGCAACTATAGCCACCATCGTTTGGCGTAAGCCGTCGCCTCTATACAGCGTGCTGCCTGCTCTCTTGGCCGGTGCATCATGGGCCTCCTGTTTCAAACGATCCTGTTCGGCACTGAAGTCAACGATTTTTAACTCTTCGGGTGGGTGAGACATGCTTGCCTTTCCACGAATACTCACTATGTCATATTTGGCCTCAGATGGCTGTTGGCTCGCCACTCTACCTGAGGACCGTTGGTCAGGGGAGAATTACGGTATTGGTTCCTTCGATCGTCCTAGTCGGCCTGTTATTCGCTAGCGGGTTCTGCCACCCAGCATCCTCATTAGCTTAGGTGGGAGAGGGAATATAATACTTTACGAGCATATCCGCTGGTAATAATCTGCCGACTATATCGTGTGTGCCCGGTTATGTTTAGACTGTGGGACTATGACAGATAATTCAGTATTCGCAAGTCCAATTGTAGGCCGTCAACTGTTTGGGCCTGGCCCATGTAATCCGTACCCGGAGGCCCAGTTGGCTCTGAGCCTTCCGTTATTAGGACACCTGGATCCTGCGTTTATCGCTGCTATGGACTCCACCAACGACATGTTACGAACAGTTTGGGGAACTCAGAATCAGCGGACACTTCCTTTATCTGCCACGGGCTCGGCAGGAATGGAAGCTGCATTCGTTAACACCGTTCATCCAGGTGACGTCGTTGTGGTGGCAGTCAACGGTCTTTTCGGAGAACGAATGGCAGAGGTTGCCTCCCGACATGGTGCGGAGGTCGTCGTCGTAGAACACGAGTATGGTACCCCTGTGGATGTCGAGAGAGTCATCACAGCTCATCCCAATCCTAATATTATTGCTGCTGTACACGCTGAAACATCGACAGGAGTTGTTTCGGATATTAAGGCATTGGGCGAAAATAAGGGTGACGCACTGTTGTTGGCAGACTGTGTGACTTCTATTGGTGGTATGGAGATTAACCTTGATGACTGGGGCGTAGATATAGCGTATGCCGGTTCTCAGAAATGCCTTGGAGTTGCTCCGGGGCTCGCTCCATTTACCATCTCGGATCGCGCATTTGAACGTCGTGTAGAAACGCCTTCTAGCTGGTATCTTGATCTCGGCTTATTAGGCGGTTATGCTTCGGGAGAGCCCGGGGGCAAGCGCACATACCATCACACCGCGCCCACCGGCATGGTTGTGTCACTGCAAGCTGGCCTACAACGCATTCTGACTGAGGGCCTTGACCAGGTTTATGCACGCCACAAGGCAACAGGCACGGCTGTCCAGCAAGGACTGGAAGATATGGGCCTGAAACTCTTTGCTCAAGAAGGGGCACGGTTACCTCAGCTAACCACAGTTGAGGTTCCAGAGGGAGTAGATTCTGGCGCGGTTCGAAATTACTTATTAGAAAAATACAATCTCGAAATCGGTGCAGGCACGGGAGAATTCGCGTCGAAAATCTGGCGTATCGGTATGATGGGCCACAACGCTACCGAAGCGAATGCCAATCTAGTCCTTGCTGCGTTGAAGGACGCTATCGACAACGCATAAGTGATCAATAGCTAAGTAAGGGTTAGGCCCACCCGCGGGACTAACCCTTACTTTACTTATAGGAAACTAGAAATCGATATCGTCTGAATTGGCAGCAGTCAGTTCAGACGTTGTCTCGCTTTGTTGGGCAACGTCAACAACCGCTTGAGCAACCGCTCCTGAGACGCTGGTATTGAATACTGACGGGATGACATAGCTTGGATTGAGCTCATCATCTGCAATCGATCTAGCAATAGCATCAGCGGCTGCAACAAGCATATCTTCGGTAATATCTGATGCACCAGCATCGAGAAGACCTCTAAAGAAGCCGGGGAAAGCCAGGACGTTGTTAATCTGATTAGGAAAATCGGATCTGCCGGTGGCAATAACGGCTGCATGCTGGGAAGCATCGGTAGGTAGAATTTCTGGATCCGGATTTGCCATAGCAAATACAATCGCGTTGTCGTTCATCGTGGCAATGTCGGCTCCATCCAGAAGGTTTGGCGCTGATACACCAATAAACACATCCGCATCTACCAACGCCTCTTTCAGCGTGCCGGAAAACCCCTCAGTATTGGTATTGTCGGCTAACCACTGACGATGTGCATCGCGCTGAGTAGTATTTGGTTCCAACACCCCATCACGCCCGGCAGCCATGATGTGTTGTGCACCCGAAGCCTTTAACAATCGGATGATGGCATGCCCTGCAGCGCCAACCCCAGATACAACAATGCGAACATCTTGCAACGACTTTCCCACGACTTTCAACGCATTATTTAAAGCAGCTTGTGTGACGATGGCCGTACCATGCTGGTCGTCATGAAAAACTGGGATGTCGAGTTCATCGCGTAGGCGGGCCTCAATTTCAAAACAGCGTGGTGCCGAAATATCTTCAAGGTTGATACCGCCATAGGCCGGAGCAATGGCTTTGATAACCCGGATGAGCTCTTCTGTATCAGTGGTACCTAATGCCACAGGCCAAGCATCCACATTGGCAAATTGTTTGAATAAAACGGCCTTACCTTCCATTACCGGCATAGAAGCTTCGGGACCAATATCTCCCAGGCCTAAGACAGCGGTACCATCTGTGACTACAGCAATGGTATTGCGCTTAATAGTTAACTCTCTGGCCCGGTTCACATCTTTAGCAATAGCGGTGCATACTCGTGCCACTCCAGGCGTGTAGGCACGCGATAAATCATCCCGGTTACGCACATTGACTTTAGACGTAGTCTGTAATTTGCCGCCCTGGTGCATATGAAATGTCCGGTCCGATAAGTTAAGGACTTCAAAACCGCTAACGCCATTAATCGCGTCCTTTACCTTTCGGCTATGTACTTTCCCTTGGGTATTACAAGTCAGATTTATAATGTTGCTTTCGTGACTAGCATCCGCAATGTCCAGTGCCGTAATGGCTGCACCGGCCTCCGCAACGACAGCGGTCAAATCACTTGTAGCGGTGAAAGTTGCTGGGGCCTGAACTTTAACAATGATCGAATACCCGGGGCTTGGTGTTGCCATGTTTGTTTGAACTCCTTGGCAAAATAAGAAACAGCCACATAAGTTGGCTTGCGTCTCGCGATGAATGAATGAGCGGCTCGTGTGCGCTACCTGGTGATCATGGGGTATATGACGACAGTACATGCAGCAGCACTGGCCTGGTAAGGCTCAAAGGCCACATGATTTTGGAGACGCTAGATTACCATGCTCTTGGCAAGCTGTTTCGATGATGGCACCATGTTGCGTGGGATTGAGACGATTTTCTAAAAACCCTGGCGCTTTCGCGGTCAAATGCGTTACAGTGGAATCTTATCGATGCTCCGATGATGCAGCATAAGAATCTGCTATCTGCAGATTCGTTCCTTCTCCCGCTGCCACCCTTGGCGGGTTCTCATAGAACGCCAACATTTCCTCTGCACGTATTGTGCCCCTGAAGTCTTTGAGGAGAACACCATGACTTCTGTATCCAGAAATTTTACACATCCCACCAATATAGCTAATAACATCCCGCAGGCTCTCGACAACTTCCCCGTCGGTGGCGCAGATCCGGACTTCGTAGTAGTGAAAGCCATTAAACCTGCAATTTGTGCTGTTCCCTTTCTCGGACGTATGTTCCGTCGTTGCCAGTAGCCGCTACACTAAGCTAGCTCAAGAGCTAAAAAGGTCACTAAGCGGCTGATAAAGGCCGGGAGCAAGGTAGAATAGAGGGCAGTGTAGTTGACGGCCTGTTCGCTGCGTAGCAGGCAAACCATTGACCCAAGGACATATTAGCTTTGACCGATACTAACGGAAACCACTCGAAGAACCGCGACGACTCATCTCATCGTGATCGTGATGATGGCCGTGCACGTGCAGGCCGTAACCATGACCGAAGTGGTTCCAAGTCTCGACGTGGTCAAGATCGGCACGGTTACAAGAAAGGTCACCAGGGACGCAATAATCGCGGTCGCACTGGCTCTGTCGAAGGTCGTGCCGATACGCGTGAGTTTAATGATCCTCAGAAGCCCAAGCATAATCCTGCTGATCTGCGTTCCTCCAATCGTCCTAGTCGCGGAAGGTCGCCGAATATTGACGACGATGTTACCGGTCGAGAATTAGATAAGAGTGTGCAGCGTGAGCTTGGATCACTTGACGAACAAAATCGTGTCTGGGTCCAAAAACACCTTGTGATGGCGAGCCGCCTGATCGATGAGGACCCGGAATTAGCTTTTGAACATGCTTTGGCTGCCTCTCGACGCGGCGGGCGACTCGGTGTGGTGCGCGAAGCTGCTGGAATGACCGCGTACGCAGCGGGTAAGTTTTCAGAGGCATTGCGTGAATTTCGTACATACCGTCGCATATCAGGCGATAATGCGCACTTACCTGAAATGGTAGACGCGGAACGTGCACTTGGACGGTCCGATAAAGCTCTAGATCTTGTAGCCGAAGCACAAGTGGACAAGCTACCAGTGATCTCACGTGTTGAGCTAGCTATGGTAGTAGCTGACATTCACCTCGAGAATGGGGACGCCGAAGCAGCGGTGAAAGTGTTGAAAATTCCCCAGCTGAATCCACGCCGGGGCTTTTCCTATTCACCACGCCTATTCCGAGCCTACGCCCAAGCCCTCGATGCCGCAGGTAAGAGTGCCGAAGCGCGCAAATGGACAAACTTGGCGGCTCGTGCTGAACAAGCTCTAGGAATTACTGTAGAGCCAGATCCAGAAATTATTGACCTGGGTGACGATACTGATCCAGAGCGTCCCGCTCGCGCCCGTGACGTGGTACCGCCGGAAGAACCTGATCAACAGACCGTGGCGCAAGGTGGCGACGAATAGGGCGTGGCTACATTCTTTGCTGATTATGATGGTGTCCTGTGCGATCTCGACGGGGTAGTATATGCCGGTTCGCAGCCCATCGATGCCGCTATCTCGACGCTCAACACGCTGATGGCTCAAGGTGTGCCGGTCGCCTTTATCACTAATAACGCATCGAAATCTGCCAAGGACGTCGCCGAGCGGCTAGGTTCGATGGGTCTTAATGCGAACCCCGAACATGTCATGACTTCGGCTCAGGCAGTCGTTGAATTGCTTAGGGTTAAATACGACCGTCATGCCGGTCCGGTGCTCGTGACAGGATCTAGGCAACTGAACAAACAAGTGCAAGCTGCTGGGTTTACTGTAACTGCAACTGCGGCAGATCGTCCCCAAGTTGTTGTGCAAGGCTTTAACCCCCAATTGCAATGGGACGACCTGGCACAAGCCAGTTTTGCCATCCAAAATGGTGCAGGATGGCTCGCCTCAAACCTCGACCTGACCATACCACTGGCCGGAGGTATCGCACCGGGTAACGGCTCCATGGTTCAGGCGGTCGGTCAGGCGACCGGAACCCGACCGGAAGTTGCGGCCGGAAAACCCGCCCCGGTGATGTTCCAAACGATGGCCGATTTTTTTGCGATGCAACACCCGCTGGTAGTTGGGGATCGTTTAGATACGGACATCCTAGGTGCAAGTAATGCCGGATATCATGCTGCGCTTGTAGAAACCGGAATTCACAGCAGATCTGATGTTTCGGAATTTCATGAACTAGTGACTCCTGAATGGGTACTACCTAATCTGGGAGTACTATTAGATGAACCACTAGATGCCTATCGAGGTCGAGATGAGCCATTTTGACCTCCGCGTCGACCAAATTCTTGCCCGGCTCGATGATGTAGATAGCTTGCGTCCGAACGATGAGCTAGCGGCCTACGAAGGCGTGCTTGAAGACCTCACGGAACTACTCAACGCCCCTGACGAATATGGCCCGGGGGAGTGAGGAATGAAACGCTTGGATCAGATTCTGGTGACTCGCGGCCTGGTGGCTTCACGTACGGTTGCTGCCCGCCACATCCAGGCCGGTAACGTACTGGTCAACGACAGGCTTGTTACAAAACCCGCTGCTAAAATTGCAATAGACGATCTCATACAGCTCAAGGTTTCTGGCCCGCAGTACGCTTCACGTGCCGGACATAAATTGGCCGGAGCTCTGGAATATTTCGACGCCATTGATGTAGCCGGTAGGCGATGCTTGGATGCAGGAGCATCAACCGGAGGATTCACTGACGTATTACTTCAACGTGGCGCAAAGTACGTGGTTGCGGTGGACGTAGGTCACGACCAGATCGTCCCGAGCCTTCGAACCGACCCACGAGTTGAGGTCCATGAAGGCCTCAATATACGTCACCTTCGGCTGTCAGATATCGGCGACCCGGTAGAGATTGTTGTGTCAGATTTGTCGTTTATCTCTCTGAGGCTTGTGCTTGCCCCTTTAACTCGTGTCTGCACGGGTAACTCGCAACTAATTTTAATGATAAAACCTCAATTTGAAGTTGGGCGTGAGCGGCTATCCAAGACCGGGGTAGTCACAGACCCTCAACAACGTCAAGAGGCGGTCAGAAACGTTATCCAAACAGCCATGGATGAGGGTCTGGTGCCCAGAGGCGTGGCAGCCAGCCCGTTACCGGGCCAAGACGGCAATAAAGAATTCTTCTTCTGGGCTACGCATAATATGGCAGAGGCCCACTCAGACAGCTTCGATATTGACCAATGGTTGGCAACTCAGTATGTGCAGTGGTCTGATTAGCTGACCCTTCAGTTATGCACAGCGCTGCCGATATAGTAACAAAATCTGAGAAACCAACTAGATTGGTCTGTTAGACAAACGTATAAGTGAAGGAGATCGATGACCCGGCGAATATTGATATTGGCTCATACTGGACGCCAAGAAGCGATGCAATCTGCGCTGCGGGCCATTGATTTACTGCGAGCAGCAGGACTAACTCCTGTTATGCTTGCCCACGATACAGCCCTGCTGCATGAAGCTATCCACAACGGTGTGCTGTCAGCAAATGGGTTGACAATCGAAAGTATTGATACTCAGTCATCCTTGCATGCTGTGGAACTTGGCATGGTCCTTGGCGGCGACGGCTCTGTGCTTCGAGCCGCCGAGATGGTTCGAGAATCTGATCTGCCACTAATGGCTGTCAACCTTGGCCATGTGGGCTTTCTGGCTGAAGCTGAACAAGCCGATTTGGAACGTGCTGTAGCTTCCATTGTTCATAAGGACTACAAAGTAGAAGAACGGATGGCTATCGATGTCAAAGTTCTCGTTGGCAAACATTTAGTTGCTCATACGTGGGCACTTAACGAAGCTTCGGTTGAAAAATCAAACCGCGAACGCATGCTTGAAGTCGTTATCGGAGTAGATGAGCGTCCTATTTCATCATTCGGATGCGATGGTGTCGTCATGGCTACTCCCACCGGTTCGACGGCCTACGCTTTTTCAGGTGGCGGGCCTATCGTTTGGCCTGAAGTCCAAGCTATGCTCATGGTACCGCTATCGGCTCATGCTCTGTTTGCCAGGCCGATGGTGGTATCGCCTGAATCAGTAATCTCGGTTGATGTTTTGCAACGTACCAATGAATCGGGAGTGCTATGGTGCGATGGCCGCCGCACAGTTGATTTGCCAGCCGGCGCACGTATTGAAGTGACCCGTTCGGCTAGCCCTGTGAAACTTGCCCGGTTGGCTATGACTCCATTTTCCGAACGTTTGGTCCGCAAATTCGATTTACCTACAGACGGCTGGAGAGGCACGATCACAGACCAAGATCGGGCAGCCATGCAACGACGCAAACAGGCTCAACGAAGTGAAGAGCACTGGCACCAAACTTTGGCCGATTCTCACGGTATACGTATCGTAGAACCACATCACGCGGCTCCAAGACCTGAAGTAGTCCCACCGGTAACCACGCCAGTACCGGTGGTAACTAAGGAAGATGAAGAGGACATCATCCGCTTACCGAATAAGCGCAGTGAACACGACTATGAGGAACCGAGGCACGACTAAATGCTGGAACACCTGTCGATCAATTCTTTGGGCGTCATAGAGGAAACCACCGTTGAGTTTGATCCAGGTTTCACCGTCGTGACAGGTGAAACCGGTGCAGGCAAGACCATGGTGGTTACCGCTCTAAACTTATTACTAGGCGCCAGAGCTGATGCCGGGGCGATCCGGGCAGGCGATGCTAAAGCCACTGTCGAAGCCGGCTTCATACTTGACCCAGGGCATGGTTCCATTACAGCAGCCCAGAATGCTGGTGCGGTCCTAGACGAAGAAGCCGATGACCGACATCTTGTGGTTACACGCTCGATCACCGCATCGGGTAGTGGCGCACGGTCCCGGGCGACGGCAGGGGGCCGTGGGGTACCGGTGGCATTGTTAGCTGAGATTGGTGAACACGCAGTAGCCATCCATGGCCAGTCCGATCAATTGCGACTAAAATCTACCACCGCTCAGCGGCGGGCTTTAGATGCCTTCGGCGGCAAACCTCTGGCCGAAGCGTTAGTAGATTATCAAGAAACCTACTTCAGCTTGCAGGACGTGTCCAAAGAACTGCAGTCCTTAGTAACTCAAGCCCAAGAACGCGCGCTCGAAGCCGAGAACCTCCAACGTAGTTTAGAAGAAATCGATAATGCCAGCATCGAATATCGTGAAGATGAAGATCTGCAAGAACAGATTAAACGGTTAGAATCTGCCGAAGATTTTCGCAGTGCAGCACAGCTATCCACGACGGCGCTATCAGGCGACGATAACGACCTCAATGCACCAAGTGCCGAGTCACTGGTCGAGATTGCCCGTCAAGCGATTGGTGACGCTCCGGGTGACCTAGCGGAGCTAACCGAAATTCGTCAGCGCCTAGGTTCAGTGGCGATTGAACTTGGCGACATTACCGCAGAGATCTCCCAATTCGCAGCAAGCCTAACTGAAGACGGACCGTATGCACTCAACCAAGCCCAATCAAGGTTGGCTGAGTTAAACCGACTTAAGAAACTCTATGGTCCCGAGCTCACCGATGTTGTGGCATGGGCCGAACAACAGCGACCACGTTTGGATGAGTTGGCTGGGGATACGGATCGTATTGAATATCTTACTGAACAAAAACAAAATTTAGCCACTACGCTCAGTGAACAAGGTGCCCGATTGCACAAGTTACGCCAACAGGCTGGGGCAAAATTGGGGGAACAAGTTACTAAAGAACTTCATGGGTTGCTGATGCCCACGGCTCAATTCTCTGTAGCTGTCGATCCGGCAGAAGCACCCGGCCCTAACGGTGCTGACGACATCGCATTACTGTTGCAACCCCACCCAGGTTCTGATCCCAGGCCCCTAGGAAAAGGGGCATCAGGCGGTGAACTTTCCCGCATCATGTTGGCGCTAGAAGTTGTTCTGGCCGACACCGACCCGGTTCCTACATTTATTTTCGATGAAATCGACGCCGGCGTAGGAGGCGAAGCAGCCGTGCAAATCGGAAAACGGCTAGCTAGGTTGGCTACACGAGTCCAAGTAATCGTAGTGACCCATCTACCCCAGGTCGCCGCATTTGCAAATAAGCATGTGCGAGTTAACAAAGCCCCAAATATCGAAGCCGGCTTCACGACCTCAGATGTAACTGAGCTGACCGGGGAAAGCCGGACCTCAGAGCTAGCACGTATGCTCGCGGGGCATGCAGACTCAAGCTCGGCACGTGAACACGCTCGCGAACTGCTGGAGACCTCTCAGCCATGACACACAAATCCATCAAAGACACTGACCGAACCGTCACCATAGAACAACACCAGACTGTATTCCGTGGTGCCATCTGGGATGTCCAGCGCGATACCTTCACGATCGGGGACACCGATGATCCCATGACGCGGGAGTACATTCAACACCCGGGAGCGGTAGCTATCGTGGCCGTTGACCAGCAACAAAGGATAATTCTGATTAACCAATATCGGCACCCGGTTGGTCAGGATTGCTGGGAAATCCCCGCGGGCCTATGTGACGTCCCTGGTGAGACCCAACTGCGCACAGCACAACGCGAATTAGCTGAAGAAGCCGACTTGGCCGCTCAGGATTGGTCCATACTCATCGATCATTATCCTTCCAGTGGCTCATCAGCCGAAGCCATCCGAATCTTTTTAGCCCAAGATCTCTACCCGGTTCCACAGGCAAAGCGACATCAACGAATCGACGAGGAAGCTCACTTGACTATTCATCGAGTCCCGCTCAATGAAGTACTCGAAGCAGTCCTTGACGGCCGGATTCGGAACAGTAATGCAGTCGCTGGTGTGATGGCATCCCACCTGGTATTGAACTCAGCACAGCAGCCCCGCTCAACTGAAGCATCCTAGGATATCGATGTCTGCGCCCGAGATCGACATTCCTGAAGAACTTGAAATCCAAGTCACTGCCTACCTGAACCATTTGGTGATAGAACGTGGCCTGGCTGATAACACAATGGCAGCCTACCGCCGTGACCTCAACCGGTATCTGACATACCTCGCCCAGGAACATGTACGTGACCCGAAAGAAATCACTGCGTATCATGTCACTGGATTCCTTCAGGCCCTCAGCTCGGGCAGTCACCATATGGGACAACTGGCTGAAAGTTCAGTCAACCGGATCCTCATTGCTGCCCGAGGTTGGCACCGTTTTATGCATTTAGAAAACCTCACTGAAACTAACCCCGCCGCCGATATTAAACCCCCTAAAACTGGTCAGTACTTGCCAGATGGTCTCACCATCGACCAAGTCGCTCAACTCTTGGGCACCCCGCCAGCTGATACCGCCTCGGGGCTTCGAGATCGTGCACTGATGGAACTGTTGTACGCTACTGGCGCTCGCATCACGGAAGCCGTTGGGCTCGATGTTGACGATATCATCGGATTGGAAGATGAGTCCGGTAGTTTTGTTGTGCGTTTGTTTGGCAAAGGATCAAAAGAACGTATCGTGCCGTTGGGCTCCTGCGCTGTAGACGCGCTGAACGCCTATCTAGTTCGGGGGCGGCCCCAGTTAGCCACTGGCGGCAGCGGTTCACCCGGCTTATTTTTGAACCGTTTCGGAGGGCGCATTTCTCGTCAAACAGGGTGGAATGCTATTAAACAGGCTGCGGAAACCGCGAAGATCACCGAAGATATTTCTCCACACACGCTGCGGCATTCTTTTGCGACACATTTATTACAAGGCGGGGCAGATGTCAGGGTCGTTCAAGAATTGCTGGGGCACGCATCAGTGACCACGACCCAAATTTACACCCACGTCACAGCTGATACACTTCGAGAGGTATTCGCCTACGCACATCCCCGTGCGGGTGGTTAATCCACACTTTCAGGTTTGACTTTAAACTTTAAGGCTCGCCGAGAAAACACCCAATTTGTCTGGCTCGTCTGCTAGCGACCAATACACTAGAGATGCAACCGGATAAACGTTGTTTTTCTACACACTAAGAGGATTGCCCCAAGTTACGTAGCGGTCAGGAGTTTCAAACATCGTGAATGACGCCAGCCAACAACCACGTCCTGTGATGATGATTACCGGAGATCCGGTTATTGGACCCACCGGGCGGCCAAAACACGAATTTCCCGTGCCATCGGCATTAGAATCCCACGGTCCCGCACGTATCATCGCACTCGTGAACCAAAAAGGTGGCGTTGGAAAAACCACTTCATCGGTCAATCTGGGAGCCGCGCTGGCCGACTATGGTCGCAAAGTCCTTATGGTCGACTTCGATCCGCAAGGTGCATTATCTGCAGGATTCGGAACCAACCCGCACGAAATGGACCTGACCGTTTACAACGTGCTGATGGAACGCGACGTTCACGTTACCGACGCCATTTTGAAAACCGAAGATGAAAATGTTGACTTGCTACCGGCCAATATTGACTTGTCTGCTGCTGAGGTTCAACTCGTCAACGAGGTAGCTCGCGAACAAGTCTTAGCTCGAGCTTTACGCCCTGTCATCGAAGACTACGACGTCATTATTATCGACTGCCAACCATCACTGGGGTTACTGACAGTCAATGCCTTAGCAGCTGCTCATGGTGTAATCATCCCTTTGACCGCCGAATTCTTCGCGCTACGCGCCGTTGCCCTACTAGTCGAAACTATCGAGAAGGTCCAAGACCGCATCAACCCAGACCTTGTCATCGACGGTGTGTTAGCAACCATGGTCGACGCGCGGACACTGCACTCGAAAGAAGTCATCGGTCGACTCGTTGAGGCATTTGGGGACAAAGTTTTTGAAACGGTCATAAACCGATCAATTAAATTTGCTGATGCCACCGTTGCGGCAGAACCGATCACCGCATTCGCTCCACGACACGCCGGTGCCAAAAATTATCGTCAACTTGCTTGCGAGCTTATCAGCCGCGGCGGAGCACCGTGAGCCGAACAGCTACATCGCAGCTCAGCGAGGAATATTCGAGTGAACATGCCGGTTTTGAACTTGCGTTGACCAATTTCTCAGGGCCATTCGACCTCTTGCTTTCGCTGATTGCCCGACGCCGAATGGACGTCACTGAAATTGCCCTTGCAGAAGTTACCGACGAGTTCTTGGCATATGTTGCCACGTTAGACACAACGGAACAGGTATTAGAACACTCCACATCATTTATGGTTGTTGCCGCTACGTTATTAGAACTCAAAACCGCGCGCTTACTGCCTGCCGGCATCAGCGATACTTCCGAAGAAATGGCGCTGCTAGAAGAGCGGGACTTATTGTTTGCACGCTTATTGCAGTACCGTGCATTTAAACAAGCCGCTGGTATGCTTCAGCAACGTATTAAAAACCAAGAGGCGATGTTCGCACGGCAAGCAGGCCCGGAACCGCAATACGCCAACCTGTTGCCGGAGCTGATTTTCGACCTAAGTGCAAAAGACTTCGCGGAATTGGCTCAAGGGGTATTTGAAAGATACGCTAGCGAACCTGACGAAGTTGCTACCCAACATCTGCATGCTCCAGTAGTATCAGTTAATGAACAAGTGGCGGTCATGACGCGTAGGGTCCAAGAAGCTGGCCAACTGACGTTTACCCAACTAATCATCGATGCAACAACGACTATGGTTGTCGTTGTACGACTCCTAGGGCTATTGATTATGTACCGGGATCAACTCATTGACTGGCGTCAAGAGGCTCCACTCAGTGAAATCACGGTGTATTGGTTAAACGCAGCATGATTAGTCGCTATCAGTCGGAATTGTTTACTCAGCTTGAAGCAATTTTAATGGTTTCAGACGAACCCGTTACTCTCGAACAGTTGCGCAGCGCTCTTGACCGGTCAACTGAAGAACTGGAAGCCACTTTATTGGCTATCCAACGCGACTACGATGGTGAAACCTCCGGGATGTGTCGCGGTTTTCAGCTTCGTCACGTTGCCGGCGGATGGCGCCTATATACTCGTGCTGAGCACGCAGAAGTTATCCAATCCTTCATGCTGCAAGGCACAACGCAAAAACTCAGCCAGGCAGGACTGGAAGCCTTGGCTGTAATTGCTTACCTACAGCCCGCTACGCGATCAAAAGTTGCCCAAATTCGGGGCGTGAGCTCAGATTCTGTTGTTAAAACTCTTTTGACCAGGGGGCTCATTGCCGAGGCAGGGGTGGAAGAACTTACTGGAGCGGTACGCTATACGACAACGGATGATTTTTTAGAATTGCTTGGGCTAAACTCTATCGAAGAATTACCAAAGATATCCCCGCTGTTGCCTGGGGTAGCTGAAGCCAGTGAACTGGCAGAAAGTCAGGAGTAGCCATGACATCCCGCAAGCCGAGAGGCTCCGGACACCGTAATCGCACACCAAAATCGGGTCGCCGAGGCGGTCCTTTTTCCGGTGCCGAATATGATCGTAATTATGGGCCGGTTGACCGCAGCCAATACCGTAAAAAAGGTAAAGGACAAGGCAAAAAGTCTCGTCAACATGTGCCTGAAGGTGAACGCTTGCAAAAGGTTATTGCCGCAGCCGGTATCGCTTCCCGGCGCGTTGCCGAAGACTTAATTACCGAGGGACGAGTTGAGGTTAACGACGATGTCGTCACCGCGTTGGGTACGCGCGTTGATCCATCGCATGATGTAATTTTTGTGGACGGCATCCGGGTAAATACCAGACCAGAAAGCGTCTATTATGCTTTTAACAAGCCCCGCGGTGTTATTTCCACGATGTCTGATCCCAAAGGTCGGCCTTGTATTGCAGACTTCGTAGACACCACTGATACTCGACTCTTTCATATTGGGCGTTTAGATAATGAAACTGAAGGCCTCCTGTTGCTGACCAATGACGGTGAATTAGCAAACCGGTTATCACACCCTAGCTACGAGGTACCTAAAACTTATCTAGTACAAGTTAAAGGGCCAATGCGCCGTGGTGTTGGTGAAGAATTGCGTGCCGGTATTGAACTTGAAGAAGATGGACTCATATCTGTCGATTCCTTCCGTGTCGTAGACTCCACACCTGGACACCTGCTTTGTGAGGTGGTTATCCACACCGGCCAAAACCGTGTAGTCCGCCGTTTGATGAAAGCTGTTGGATATCCTGTGCAACGGCTTGTTCGTGTGGCCCATGGTCCGATTATCTTAGGCGATCAGCGCCAGGGCTCAATTCGTCAGTTAAACTCCCAAGAGGTGGGTCATTTGATGGCGACGGTGGGGTTATGACGACGCCCCGATTCTCCCGCACAGAGATCGTCGATACTGCTTCATTAGCTGCAGCAACCGAATCGATTTCCAAGCATCACACAATTCGTCAACCTGCCTTGATTATTGGGACAGGGCTGTTGGGCGCCTCTATAGGGTTAGGACTGCGTGCAGCAGGCATCGATGTGTTGCTGAGCGATCCCTCGCCGTCTGCACAAGGAGTGGCAGAAGATATCGGAGCAGGACGTGTCCTAGGCGATGGAGACGAACCGGGAACGGTTATTGTGGCTGCACCACCGGATGTAACTGCTGAAGAAGTTATTACCGCCTTACAGCATTGGCCCAATGCAGTGGTCCTGGATATCGCTTCGGTCAAGACCACTATTGCCCACGCCGTATCCGTTGGCGTTACAACTGGTCGAATTAGCCAACACGATTCCCAACGGTACATCGGCACACACCCGATGGCCGGTAGAGAACGTTCAGGCCCGGTTGCTGCACGAGGCGAATTATTTACTGCGGCACCCTGGGTTTTGTGCACGACTGACTTGACGCCTCAATACGTCATTAATACTGCCTCCGATGTTGCGCGACTATTGGGTGCCACCATCTACCATATGACTCCAGCGCAACATGATGCTGCAGTCGCCCAGATCAGTCATCTGCCCCAAATTGCTGCGTCCTTACTGGCATCACGGCTGCAAGATACATCGGCCCAAGCCTTACAATTGGCTGGTAACGGTCTGCGAGACACCACACGAATTGCGGCATCGGATGGTGGCCTCTGGGTCCAAATATTGACTGCCAATGCCGAACAAATCCTGCCAGAACTACACGGCATGAAAGCTGACCTTGACCGGTTAATTCAAACTTTGAGTCAGCCGTTTGCTTCAGGCTCTCGGCTTGACGTCGCCCAATTAATGCATGAAGGCAACCGGGGCCAGGCCCGCATACCGGGTAAACACGGAGGACCGGCCGAAGCATTTGCTATGGTTACTGTTTTAGTTGACGACACGCCTGGAGCAATAGTTTCCGCACTGCAGGCGGTGGCCGACGCCGGGGTGAACGTGGAAGACTTGAGAATGGATCACTCATCCGGTTACCAAGTCGGTATGCTAGAAATCGCTGTGGTTCCTGGTCATAAACAGCATCTCGTCGATTCATTGACCAGTCTTGGATGGAAGGTACTTTAATGTCAGCACAGCCTCGATTTGTTATTGCCATTGACGGTCCCTCAGGTACCGGGAAATCCACGATTGCTCGTTGGGTTGCTCAAGAACTTGGTCTAGGTTATCTGGACACCGGTGCTAATTACCGTGCCGCTACATTATGGTGTATGCAAAATGGCTTAAACCTTGCCGACCCAGAAAACGTCGAAACAACACAGCTCACCGATCTGATCACAAGTATGCCACTGGCACAGGATCTCAACCCCAACAACTTTACTCTCGTGCTTGATGGCCGGGACGTTACCGAAGCTATCCGTTCCGACGAAGTGACAGCCAACGTCTCGGTTTTGTCCACCCGCAAGGCTGTGCGCCAGCATCTAGCTACATTACAACGCCAAGCTATTGATGCTCGACCGCGCATCGTGGTTGAAGGTAGAGATATCACTACGGTGGTGGCTCCTGACGCCCAAGCACGGATTTTACTTACCGCCTCACCAAGCGTTCGCATGGCACGCCGCAGCCAGCAACTGCGTGAGACCGAACAGGACCCGTCAAACGTAGAAACTGATGTGCTTGGCCGGGACAAAAAAGACTCCACCCTCGTCGATTTTGTGACCCCTGCTGAAGGTGTCGCCGAAATCGACTCCTCCGATCTTTCCTTGGAAGATACCGTAACTGTCGTCCTGGCTGAAATTCAGCGTCAGGTTAACGCCGTTGGTACGTAAGAAAGCATTATGACTGAAGAAGAATACACCCCGTCCGGAGCTGACACGGTCGATGAAGACCTAGCACAGCTAACCGACACAGAACATCAGGCTCGTACCGACGCATATCTTGCCGGCTTACAGCAGTATGACCTCGAAGAAGAAGACCAAGCAATCTTGGCAGGCTTCGACGACGATGAAAAGGTTGAAGGGCCTGACTTTGTTCCGCCTGTGGTCGCTATTGTGGGTCGTCCCAACGTCGGCAAATCCACTCTGGTCAATCGCATTATCGGACGGCGTCAAGCAGTGGTTGAAGACGTACCGGGCGTCACCCGCGACCGCGTATTTTACGAAGCCGAATGGAATGGCAAACTATTCACCGTCGCGGATACTGGCGGATGGGAATACGGGGTTAAGGGACTGGCGGCGAAGGTCGCTGACCAGGCAGAACGTGCCGTAGATCTTGCTGATGCGGTACTTTTCGTCGTGGATGCCACAGTGGGAATCACTGCCACGGATGAAGCCATCGTGAATATGCTGCGCAAAGCTGGCAAACCTATCGTGTTGGCTGCCAATAAAGTCGATGGTCAATCTCATGAGTCCGATGCTGCGGCATTGTGGGGGCTTGGATTTGGTTATCCTCATCCAGTGTCCGGTTTGCATGGCCGTGGTACTGCCGATCTGCTGGATGTTTTGGTAGAAGAGTTACCCGATGAATCAGCTTATAAGGATGTGCTGACTGCACAGGGGCCTCGCCGTGTGGCAATCGTGGGACGGCCGAATGTCGGTAAGTCGTCGTTGCTAAATTCTCTTGCTGGTGGGGCACGTGCGGTAGTCGATGACATAGCAGGCACCACTCGCGACCCAGTGGATGAACTGGTACAAATCGACGGGGAGATCTGGGAGTTTATTGATACGGCCGGGATCCGTCGTCGCCAGCACATGGCCTCGGGATCCGATTATTACGCGTCGCTGCGTACTCGAGCTGCACTTGACCGTTCAGAAGTGGCCGTTGTCATACTAGAGTCGTCTCAAACGTTGAGTGAACAAGATGTGCGCATCATTCAGATGGTATTGGATTCTGGGCGCGCTATGGTGTTGGCGTTTAATAAGTGGGACTTGATGGACGAGGACCGGCGTCACGATCTTGAACGCGAAATTGATCTGGATTTACAGCACGTCAACTGGGCACCACGGATCAACCTCTCGGCGAAGACCGGATGGCATAAAAACCGTCTAGTGCCTGCCCTAAAAACGGCGCTAGAATCTTGGGAAACTCGTATCCCCACGGGCAAACTCAACTCGTTTATCGGTGAACTCGTGTCTGCCCATCCTCACCCTGTACGAGGTGGTAAACAACCGCGGATTTTGTTTGCGACCCAATCGTCAACGAGACCACCAAAGTTTATTCTATTTACCACGGGCTTCTTGGACCCCGGCTACCGTCGCTTCATTACCAACCGACTGCGCAGATTTTTTGGGTTCAGGGGTAGCCCGATAGAAATAACCATGCGCGTTCGTGAGCGGCGCCGTCGATAACCGTCAGGTTTCCTCGGTGAATAAGGTTGTCTATGTTATCTATCGATTCGGGAATTCGATTTTTATAGTGTAGAGTATCCCGAGGATCCGGGCCTCACAAGGGGCACTGGGACGGGCTGTGGCGCAGCTTGGTAGCGCACATCTCTGGGGGAGATGGGGTCGCAGGTTCAAATCCTGTCAGCCCGACCAAAACATCCTTGGTTTAGCACTAAGGATGTTTTATCATCTACAGACTTGCGAAAATGCAGTGCAATATCGTACCGGGTGCGATGGTGCTCTAAGATTATTGCAATAATGTTTGGATCTTAGTTGGAAACAACCCAATCTACGGTGCGACAGGCTATTTTGCTACCGTGACTGTTTGTTCAAGCAGTGAATTCATGACGCCAATCAGCTAAACTATATGAGCCAGGGTGACTCAGGGAGTGTGAGTCGCCAGTTATTTTGTACAACAAGGAGCGCTCAAGCATGACAACAGATAACCCCGTTCCTGGTAACTCAGAAGAAAATTCTGAGATTGAGCCAACAACCGTCGGGTTGCCCAAGCTTGAACCGCTGAAAAACCTGCATCTAGGAGCCGAAGAGCGCGCAGCGGTGGAAGCTTTGCCAGTTGGCTCAGCTCTACTAGTTGCACACGAGGGCCCGAATCGAGGTGCTCGTTTTTTGCTCGACCAGGACAACGTAACCGTTGGACGCCACCCCGATGCTGACATCTTTCTGGATGACGTGACCGTATCGCGTCAACATGCCACTTTCCAGCGTCTTGCAGATGGTTTTAAAGTAGTAGACGCCGGTTCATTAAATGGAACCTATATCAACAACGACCGCGTAGATTCGATTGAATTACGTACCGGGATGGAACTGCAGATTGGTAAGTTTCGGTTGTCGTACTATGCAGGTACACAGCGAACTAGCAACTAGTTCTATCGCAGCCTAGTTGTCGGTCGAGAGGCCGGGAGCTAGCTTTACCGGTCCTAGATATCGAAAAGGTCTGAGCTAATTGTCCGCTTTCCCTAAACCCCATCCAGTTTCGCCAGCTACACCGCACCGTTCTCAAGCGCTTATGGCGATTGGAGAAGTCCTAGAACATATAAACGCAGAGTTCCCAGACGTCAGGGCATCCAAAATACGTTTTCTGGAAGAACGCGGTCTCATCACACCGGCTCGAACCTCGTCGGGTTATCGCAAATACACTGTCGCGGATGTGGACCGGTTGCGCTTTATTTTGGCATTACAACGAGACCAGTTTTTGCCACTAAAAGTCATTAAGGACTACTTGGATGCTATCGACGCTGGAAAACGTCCAGAGTCGTTGCCGGGAGGCTTACGGCTTGAACCGAGGTCAGTATCTCAACAACTTGCCCAAGAGCTCAGCGGACATATTCGCCCTATGTCGCGTGCTGAGCTTCAAGGTATGTCTGGCGCATCCGATGATCTGATGAAAACCCTTGAATCATATCGGCTGATCTGGCCGAATGAGACGGGGCGCTATGACGATCATTGTCTCAAAGTGGCACGCGCAGCGGTGACCTTGACCAAGTTTGGGTTTGAAGCCCGACACCTACGCCCATTCCGGATCGCAGTCGATCGGGAACTAGGAATGGTCGAACAAGCCACCTCTGGGCTGTTGCAACACAACGGTGAGGTTTCACAAGAACGAGTCACTGAAGCTGCACGGGAAATCACTCAGGCTTGTTTAAGCTTGCATGCTGGTGTCGTCAGTGCTGAAATTGCAGATATGGACAATTAATTACGCCTAGCTTGAATGGCTATTACAATAAAGGAGCTTCGCCATGGCCGACATAGTAATGAAGGTCCTTGAAATTCGAATTGTGCTGCCTGGTAACCAACCCATTCTTCTGTTATTGCACCAGGACACCCAGCGTATACTCCGGTTATGGATTGGACCTTCAGAAGGTACCGCTATCGGACTCGCACAACAGGGCGTGGATACTCCACGACCAACAACCCACCAGCTACTCGTTGAGGCTTTACAGCAAGCCGGCGACCCCATTGAAGCTGTGCGTATTGCCAAAGTAGACGACGACGTTTTTTATGCAGAACTCATGCTGGAATCAGGCACCACCGTTGATTCACGGGCATCTGATGCCGTAGCTGCAGCCCTGTTTGCCGGCGTCGCTGTTTACGCCACAGAAGACGTACTGGAAGCAGCCGGGATAGATTTGACTGAAGGTGACGTCGCAGCTGAACTCAATATCGAGCCACCCGAAGTCGAACCAGAGATCCCAGAAGAAAGCGTCGAAGAATTTCGGGAATTTCTTAAAGATCTTAATCCCGAAGACTTTCTCACTCCAAATGATACAGCCGAAGATGATGATACGGGTCGGGATGATGACGACGAGACTGGGCCAGCTGAAAAATAGTTCCGACACGAACCGGCGTTTGTCCCTGGGTCTTTGACCCGGCCCCATAACCGGAATACCGTGGAAGACTACAAGTTCCACAGTAACTATGAGACCATTATTGCATAACCGTTATGCGATGCAGGTACGGGTGATGTGCTTAGCAAGCTTCCCCGCGTGGAATAGATCAGCAGGAGGAACCCCTAGTGTCTCACACCAGTGATTCAGGGCAGAGTCAGTATTTTAACTCTGACAATCAGGGCATGTTGTTTAACGATGACGCACCGTGGTTAGACAATGATCACGGTTACCGTGGTCCTACAGCTTCCAAAGCTGTAGGCATCACCTACCGTCAGCTTGACTATTGGGCCCGTACCGGTCTTGTCGTGCCCTCACTTCGTGGTGCAGAAGGGTCAGGAACCCAACGGTTATATTCATTTCGGGATGTCCTCGTGCTAAAAGTTGTAAAACGTTTACTCGATACTGGGGTTTCGCTACAACAGATACGAACTGCCGTAGAACACCTGCGTGAGCGCGGAGTTGAAGACCTTGCACAAATCACTTTGATGTCTGATGGTGCATCCGTTTATGAATGTACCTCTGCTGATGAAGTAATAGATCTAGTTCAGGGCGGCCAAGGGGTTTATGGCATTGCTGTAGGACGCGTCTGGCGTGAGGTTGAGGGAACATTATCAGAACTGCCTGCCGAACGTTTGGCAGACGGTAGCTCCACAGACGAAGAGTTCCCGGGTGATGAACTAGCGCTGCGGCGTCAGGCACGACGTCAAACAGCGTCTTAAGGCTTTCGATAAGCAAACTGTTAATGACAACCCCGTTATGTATACATAACGGGGTTTTTCGCGTCGGCTGTGAGTAAGAGGTGACGTCGATTAGCTGCGGCGAGCTCGGCGCAGCGGTTGTTTTACGTCGTAGAGCTTTTCAAGCAGCTCGTCAAAAGTGCGGGCTGCACTCTTAGCGCTTTCGCCTGGCCAGGCATGAACAGGCCAGGCGGCGCCTTGTATCTGTTGCCAATTGGTAGTTTCGGCGACCTGGGTATCCAACAGCCGGTTACCAAACATCCGGCGCATCTCTGACATGCGGTAGTTGTGTTCGGTAGATGCGGCACGGACACGATTAACTACGACTGCCGAGCTTTTGAGCGCTGGTGCAAACTCACGTTGAAATAAGTCTAATGCGCGAAATGTACGTTCTGTTCCAGCGACGGAAAACAGACTCGGCTCAGCGACAAGCAGCACATCAGTAGACGCTGCCCAAGCCATCCGCGTAATGCCATTAAGCGCCGGAGGACAGTCGACCAGGATCAGGTCATACGTATCTAGGTCGCCCAATAGGGTTGCCAAACGGTTCAAGTCTCTACGACGAGTCGAAACTTTTTCAAACATTGATGTCTTGGCAGACCCCCGTGCCACATGCAACGTCCCAGCACGATGTTCCTCGTTTTGGTTAGTTTCAACCCAACCAGCTGGTACGACATGATCGGTAACATTATATTGCTTTGGCTTGCGCAACATGGTGCCAATGTCCAGACCAGGCTGGTCATGCTTAATTCCGAGACCAGTAGTGGTGTCAGCGTGCGGGTCAAGATCAATGACCAGCGTAGAAACACCTGCCGCCCATGCAGCAGATGCCAAACCCAGCGTTATAGATGTCTTACCAACGCCGCCCTTGAGGCTGGAAATAGAAATAACCTGCACTACGATTACACCTTATTTATGAAATAGAAGTTTTGGTCGATAACACATTCTAACAAGCAAAAAGGTAAGTTCTGTCCCTGCCGCATTCAAGTACATATTTTTTGCAAAGGCTAAGAACGTGGGTAGTATCACGTATGTTCAATGTATACAGTACTGGTATCTTTGGACCTACCTGAGCGCCTGTTGCCATACGTGACAGCAGCATAAACACCATGGAGGTACCTTGGCTGACTCTGAAGTTAACGCAGCTCAAAGCAACGCAGATGCACCAATGTTTAAAAAAGTTTTGGTTGCCAATCGCGGCGAGATTGCTGTCCGTGCGTTCCGTGCATGCCACGAGCTCGGAGCAAAAACCGTCGCTGTCTTCCCGTATGAAGATCGGAACTCTATTCATCGCCAAAAGGCCGATGAAGCATATCGGATCGGGGAAGAAGGTCACCCTGTCCGGGCATATCTTGACGTCGATAGCATCATTAATATTGCTTTGGAGGCAGGGGCTGACGCCATCTATCCAGGTTATGGTTTCCTTGCTGAAAATGCTGAGTTAGCACGGAAAGCAGCAGCCAATGGTTTGACGTTTGTTGGACCGCCAGCTGAAGTTCTGGAAAAAACGGGTAATAAGGTTGCATCATTGCGTGCCGCTGAGTCCGCCGGTGTGCCAGTACTGCAATCTACGGAGCCTTCGGCTGATGCCGACGAGCTAATCGCCCAGGCTGAGGACATCGGATTTCCGTTGTTTGTTAAGGCCGTTGCTGGCGGTGGCGGTCGGGGCATGCGCCGTGTTGAACAAGCTAAAGATCTGCCTGAGCTACTTAAATCGGCGATGCATGAGGCGGATACGGCATTTGGCGATCCTACCGCGTTCTTAGAACAAGCCGTTTTGCGTCCGCGCCACATTGAGGTGCAAGTGGTGGCCGATAGTAATGGTGACGTCGTACACCTGTTTGAACGTGACTGCTCGCTGCAACGCCGCCACCAGAAGGTCATCGAAATTGCCCCTGCGCCGAACTTAGATGACGGCTTGCGCCAGCGGCTCTACGCCGATGCGGTGAAGTTTGCTAAAGCAATGAATTACCGTAACGCTGGGACCGTAGAGTTTTTGGTTGATACTGAGGGGGAACGTGCCGGCGAACACGTGTTCATTGAAATGAACCCTCGAATCCAGGTCGAGCATACGATCACGGAAGAAATTACTGATGTGGACCTGGTGGCAACGCAGCTACGAATTGCCGCAGGATCCTCGCTAGAAGATCTAGCTATTCGGCAAGATGAACTTTCGATTCGTGGTTCGGCTATTCAATGCCGTATTACTACTGAAGATCCAGCCAATGACTTTCGACCAGATACTGGCAAAATCACGGCTTATCGATCGGCTGGTGGCTCAGGTATCCGGCTTGACGGTGGCACTATTTATACTGGGGCCGAGATTTCACCGCACTTTGACTCTATGTTGGTCAAAATGTCTGCACGCGGTCGCGACTTTGCAACAGCCCAACGTCGTGCCAGTCGTGCCTTAGCGGAATTCCGAGTTCGCGGCGTGGCGACGAACATCCCGTTTTTGATGAACGTATTCGATAACCCACAGTTTATCGAAGGTGACGTTGCCACCGATTTTATAGATAAAAATCCGTACCTAGCCCAAATCAACCGTTCCAAGGATCGCGGGTCACGCGCCCTGGCTTATCTCGCTGATGTGACGGTCAACCAGCCGTATGGGCCTCGGGTTGAGGGAATGGATCCACGGAAGAAGCTGCCCCATTTCCCAGGTGATAAATCTGATGAACCGGACCGTAGCCCATTTGACGGGCCTTCCAAAGTGGCACCCCCGACGGGCTGGCGCGACGTACTGTTAGAGAAAGGCCCCGAAGGATTCGCGCAGACACTACGCGAACATAACGGTTTAGGGGTCACGGATACGACGTTCCGGGATGCCCACCAGTCGCTGTTAGCGACCCGGGTGCGTACACGTGATATGTTGGCTGCCGCACCGGCAGTATCTCATCTTCTACCAAATCTAGTGTCGGCTGAAGTGTGGGGCGGTGCCACCTATGATGTCGCACTTCGTTTCCTGGCAGAAGATCCATGGGATCGGTTAGCTCGTTTTCGCGAGGAAATGCCAAATATCCCTTTACAGATGCTGTTGCGGGGACGCAACACCGTGGGCTACACACCATATCCGCAGCGGGTAACGGAAGCATTCGTAGAAGAAGCCGCAGCCACCGGTGTTGATATTTTTCGGATCTTTGATGCGCTCAACGATGTCAACCAAATTATTCCTGCAATTACTGCGGTACGTGACAAGACATCAGCAGTTGCTGAAGCAGCACTGTGCTACACAGGTAATCTGTTAGACCCAGCCGAAAAGTTGTACACGTTGGACTATTACCTGCAGTTGGCTGAAGATATGGTCAATGCAGGCGCTCACGTGTTGGCCATAAAAGACATGGCCGGTCTTTTACGGCCCGCTGCGGCATCCCAGTTGGTCACCGCCTTACGCAAGAACTTTGACCTTCCGGTGCATCTTCATACCCATGACACTTCCGGGGGGCAGCTTGCTACGCTCATGGCAGCCTCCGAAGCTGGCGTTGACGTGGTCGATACTGCGGTCGCTGCTATGGCTGGCACCACATCGCAGGTTTCCATGTCCGCACTGGTAGCTGCCACGGATAATACGACGCGCGAAACCGGCCTGGACCTTTCACACGTCTCCGAAATGGAACCATATTGGGAATCTGTGCGGGAAATCTATGCCCCATTCGAATCCGGGTTGCCTGCTCCAACCGGACGCATCTATGCGCATGAGATCCCCGGCGGTCAGCTGTCCAATCTTCGCCAACAAGCTATAGCGCTTGGTTTGGGGGAGCGCTTCGAAGATATCGAAAATATGTACGAGGCGGCCAACAATATTTTGGGCGATATTGTCAAAGTAACGCCATCGTCTAAAGTTGTCGGTGATCTTGCCTTAGCCTTGGTTTCTGCTGATGCTGATCCCGTCGACTTTGAACAGAATCCACGTGACTATGATGTTCCGGATTCTGTGATCGCATTTCTTTCCGGTCAACTTGGAGATCCACCCGGTGGATGGCCAGAGCCATTCCGCACCAAAGCCTTGGAGGGCCGGAAAGCCACTGGAGTCGAAGTGGAGGATATTTCTGAAGACGACTCTCTAAAGCTTGCTGAAACAGGCGAGACCCGTCGGACGACGCTCAACCGTCTACTGTTTCCTGGGCCAGCGGCGGAGTACCAAGAACACGTCCGTTCATACGGAGATACTTCGGTGCTACACACACGCGATTTCCTGTATGGCATGGTAGAAGGTCACGAACATGTCATCTCACTGGGCAAAGGTGTGCGGTTGCTGGCCACTCTTCAAGCAGTGTCAGAAGCTGATGACAAGGGCATGCGTACCGTTATGGTGACGTTAAACGGTCAGCAGCGGCAAGTGGAAGTTCGCGACCGTTCAGTGGAATCGAATGTCCATGAGGCCGAGAAAGCTGATACCTCCAAACCGGGGCACGTCCCTGCCCCGTTCTCTGGTACCGTAACGGTCTCTACTGAAGAAGGCACCACGGTTGAAGTTGGTGACACTATAGCCACTATCGAAGCCATGAAAATGGAAGCCGGTATTACTGCACCGGTTGCCGGAACTGTGTCTCGGGTCGTGTTAACTGCGCCGACTCCCGTGGAAGGAAATGACCTGATACTTGTGATTGATCCCACATAACGTAGGAAATTAGGTACTAGCCGATTACCGGATTCGGAACTATTACACTGATGGCATGAACATCGAGACATACGATCTGGCCATCATCGGTTCCGGATCCGGTAATTCTATAATCACCCCGTTCTGGGACGACAAAAAAGTTGCCATTATTGATTCGGGCACCTTCGGAGGCACTTGCCTAAATGTCGGTTGCATACCAACTAAAATGTTTGCCTACCCAGCTCAACTTGCTGCGTCATCAGAGGATGCTAAACGTCTCGGTGTGGAAATAGATTTTGCTGCTGCAAATTGGCCAGCGATTCGCGACCGCATCTTTTCCCGTATCGATGCTATTTCAGAAGGCGGCGAGCATTACCGCGACGTTGAACTAGACAACACCACACTCATTTCTGAAGAGGTTCGTTTTTCTGGGCCGAAACAGCTCACATCCGATACTGGTCGCGTCATTGAGGCAAGCCAAATAGTTATAGCGGCCGGTTCTAGACCGAAGTTGCCTGATGTCGCTGGTACAGATCTGCCGGGAGTGCACACCTCGGATACGGTCATGCGGATGCCAAATCTACCAAAACGCATTATCGTGGTTGGTGGCAAATACATTGGCTCCGAATTCGCTGCGATATTTGCTGGGCTTGGCTCAGAGGTTATCCATATCAATCGGTCGGGTCAGCTGTTGTCCAACCATGACAGCACCATTTCTGATGCGTTCACCCGTGCGGCCAGTCGGCGGTGGCAGGTAGAGCCTAATCGAACCTTGCATTCTATCGAGCAGGCCGGAGATCGGTTGCGGGTCAACGTTAGTGCCACCGGGCAACGGCAGGAAGAGATCGTAGACCATTTCCTTGGTGACGTTGTGTTGTTAGCTACCGGACGTATCCCCAATACCGACAGGCTTAGCCTCTCAGCTGCCGGTATCGATACTGTCGGGGATGTGATAGCACGAGATGAATATCTTCGGGTACTGTCATGTGGCGCACCGGTGGACGGCGTTTGGGCACTCGGGGATATTGCTAACCCACAAATGTTAAAACATGTTGCAAATCACGAACAGCGCCTTGTATCTCACAATATGGAAAATCCCGATTCTATGCAGCGTGAGACAAAACAACTGGTGCCGGCTGGGGTATTCACTCGGCCACAAATCGCCAGTATTGGTCTGACGGAGGACGAGGCGCGAGCCCAATTAGGCACGGAGAAAATCACCGTGAAGGTCCAACCCTATGGGGATACCGCTTATGGTTGGGCTATGGAGGACTCCGAAGGCCTGGTGAAACTTATCGCTAAAAAGTCGACGGGGCAGCTGTTGGGCGCTCACATTATGGGCCCAGAAGCGACAAACCTCTTGCAGCCATTAATAACGGCTATGTCATTTGGTATTTCGGCTCACCGTTTAGCAAGGGGGCAGTACTGGATACACCCTGCCATGGCAGAAGTGGTTGAAAATGCTTTGCTTGGTTTGGATGTGCCAGAATCCAGTAATCTTTGATAGGAAGCGATAGCGAGCCTTCCGGTCTAGTGTCCATTGTGCCGGAAGGCTTGCTATAGCGTGTACCTAGTGCTTCGCTGGCTGGTAAATGTCGTCAATGAGTTCTTTATAGTCTCGCAAAATGGACTCACGCCGCATTTTTAGCGATGGCGTCATCTGGCCGGACTCGATCGTGAAGTCTTTGTCAGCTATGCGGAACTCACGAATCGATTCAGCTCGTGATACCGATTCATTGGCTTCGTCGATAAGCCTCTGGACGTGTTCGCGAACCACAGGGTGCTGGGCCATTTCAGTCATTGACATGTTTTCATCTAACTGATGCTGTTTGCGCCAGGATGGTGCTGTTTCCTCGTCAAGAGTGATGATGGCTGCAACAAACTTTTGGTTATCGCCGACAACCATAACTTGCGATATCAGACCATCGGCACGAATCTGATCTTCTAACTGGGCCGGGGCAATATTTTTGCCGCTGGCGGTGACAAGGATCTCTTTCTTACGGCCGGTAATGGTCAGGAAACCATCCTCGTCTAACTCCCCAACATCGCCCGTATAAAACCAGCCGTCGACCATTTCCTCTGCGGTTTTGTCGGGCAAATTAAGGTAGCCCTTAAACACACAGACACCATAGGCTAATATTTCGCCGTCGTCTGCTATTCGTACACCATTACCGGGAATTGGTAGCCCCACGGTGCCTACTCTTGTTTGTTTTCCGGGGCGGTTAACCGTCAGAGGTGCTGTTGTTTCGGTCAGGCCATATCCCTCTTTAATATCCACTCCGACGCCACGAAAGAAGTGGCTCAAAAACTCGCCCAGGGGGCCACCGCCGGAAATGGCGTCTTTAACCTTGCCTCCCATAGCTTCACGGATCTTGGTATATACCAACTTGTCGAATACCCAATGTTTCATGCGTAAAGTTGCTGGAATTTTGCCGGCCTCACGCGCTTTGGAATACTCCACGGCGGTTTTAGCTCCGGCGGCAAAGATCTTGCCTTTGCCGCCTTCTTCGGCGTTAAGAAGTGCTGAGTTATAGACCTTTTCAAATACTCGTGGGACAGCCAAGATAAAGCTGGGTTGATAAGATTTGAGATCTGGTACTAAGTTTTTTATCTCGGGCGTGTGGCCAACTTTGGCCCCTGCAGCCAAGGCTTGGAACGAAATAAAACGGGCGAAGATATGCGCCAGGGGGATAAACATAATTGTTTTGCTGTCACGAGGCAGGACACTTCCCATTTCAGAGGCTAAGACATTGAGCGATAGGTTAACCAGATTGCCGTGGGTGATCATGCAACCTTTCGGTTTGCCCGTGGTGCCTGAGGTGTAGACAATGGTCGCCACATCGTCAATGTTGGCTTGGGTGCGTCGTCGTTCCATTTCGTCAACGTCGGGGCCATTATCGGCCAGACTCCGAAGATCATCTAGCCCTTCTTCCATCACCCACAGCCCTTTGAGTTCTGCTAAGCCCTCACGTTGTATGGCGGTTTGCACAGCACGTTTGTGACCAGGTTTTTCCACAATAGCAGCTTGGACGTTGGCGTCTTCTAAGATCCAAGCGACCTGTGACGGAGATGAGGTCTCATAAATCGGTACGGTAATCGCGCCGGCATACATGATCGCCAGATCTAATAGTGTCCACTCATACCGGGTGGGACTCATGACGGCAACGGATTGCCCAGGTTCAATTCCAATGCTAGCCAGGGCGCGTGCTAGCCGCTGGGCGTCTTGACGGAATTCTCGGACCGTAACATCTGTCCACTCGCCGGGCGATAGTTGGCGGGCAAATAAGGCAAGGTTCGGGTCTTGAATGAAATGGTTTTCTACGAGATCAGTCGCATTAGAATTATGGGGTGCTTCAACAAGCGGTGGGAGGATCAGTTCTCGCAACGTTGCTCCTCGGTGTAGAGTTGACTAGGAGATATAACTCACATTCTACCGGGTGCTGGTCGTAATGACGAGTTACAACCGTGGTCTCAGGAACATTCACATCGGTATCTAGACTTTTGCCCCGTCCCCGTAGTCGTCGTCATCAGCTGGGTTCCGATGTGCCCAGGTCTTAGGTAGCAGGAAAAATAGGCTGGTGGCACCGCCCAGAAAGGACAATATTGAGGCGGTAAGAAGCCACCAAGGAAGAGTCCAGCCGCTAAGCCCGGTCCACAGCCACAGAAGGGTGGCGATAATGACTCCTGCCCACGACAGTAGAGAGCGTGGATTGCCAGTTATAACGGGTTGTGGTTCAGGTGGTTGAAAATCTTCGAGCTCTTCTTCTGCGAGGGTATAGTCACGTGGTCCGAAGTGTTGTAGTGGCTGGTCCGTCTCCAATGATTGATCGGTATCGTCAGCAGGGGAGTCTTCGAAAATTGGTTCGGCTTTAGCTTCATTTTCGTTGCCGCCCAAACGCCGAACGATATCTTCCCACTGTTGGTCCTCATTATTTGCACCATGATTCACTGGGGCCTCGCAGTAAACTCAAGTAATTGGGAAATAGTGTGGCGATGAATGGCTTCGGCATCATAATCCAAGGTTGCTACGTGGTAGCTGTTTTGTAGTACGACGGTATCTAACGCCGCATTCGTGAGGCGACGCTGCAGAATTTTGGCCGATGACGCTGGTACCAGATGGTCATTTATTGACTGGTATAGAGTCACGGGGGATCGGACGCTTGATAGGTTCCGGCGTGTAGTCCAAAAGAGTTTTGCCAGTTGTTGTACCGCTGCCACCGGCGTCCTGGAGTATGCCATCTCGGAAACATTTGGTTTTTTTACATCGCCGGCCAGCGGCCCGACGGTAGGCACAATATATTGCAGTATTGGAGATAATGCTGCGCCAATACCATCGAGAAAGCGGAAACTTAGCGCTGGGTTAATCACGAAAGTGGCCGTGATATGACGATGCGCGGCGGCATCCAGTGCCAATGTTCCGCCCATGGAGTGACCACACACCGCTATGTGGTCATAGTCTGCGCCAAGCAATGTGTCTAAAGATTGTTGTACGTCGCGGCGCCACTGTCCTGCGGTCGTGCCAGCTAAGTCAGACACACTGGTGCCGTGGCCGGTAAGTAAGGGAACGTGAACTGACGCTCCAGCATCCGCTAAGGCTTGGGCCCAGGGGCGAACCGATTCAGGACCTGCGGTAAAACCGTGCAGCATGAGCACGGCCCAGCGGCTAGAAGCGTGTGTGAGCGTTCCGTTGGGGTTGGGCTCAAAATAGGCTGCGGACTGTTGCGACGTCATGAAGACCCAGCATAGTCATGTGGGATGACACAGTGAACAGCGGATAGGTCTAAGCGAGCCCAAAACATGATCGTAAGTTTGGGCTTATAGCGTCATGAACTACCAACTGCGTGAGTCTGCGCCGTATGCTGGTCTGCATGATGTTTGACACTGCGGAAAAATTTCAGGCTATTGAGCCCTTTGGGACCAACCTTTCCCAAGGTGCAGCTGATTATCCGGGTCTGGATGAGTGGCGGAACCTTGACGTAAAGCAAGCCCCGCAGTGGTATGACCAAACGGTTTTGGAAGACAGTCTCAATGAACTGTCGCATGTCCCCCCACTGGTTTTTGCCGGCGAAGTAGATGTGTTGCGAGAACGTTTGGCGCAAGCGGCCTCCGGCAAAGCATTTGTTCTTCAGGGTGGAGACTGCGCTGAAACTTTTGCCGGTGCTACCGCAAATAAAATATCGTCCCGGGTTCGAACCATGTTGCAAATGGCAGCCGTACTAACGTACGGCGCATCGATGCCGGTGGTTAAAATGGGGCGAATGGCAGGCCAATTTGCTAAACCGCGGTCATCAAATATGGAGACCCGCGGCGATGTCACCTTGCCATCATTTCGTGGAGAAATTGTAAATGGCTTTGAATTTAGCGAGGAATCTCGTCGTCATGACCCACGCCGGATGGTGCAGGCTTACCATACTTCAGCATCAACGCTAAATCTTATCCGTGCATTCACTACTGGTGGCTTTGCCGATCTACGAACGGTCCATTCTTGGAATAAGGGCTTTATGTCGAATCCGGCATACGCGCGGTTTGACGAGTTGGCCTCCGAAATCGATCGTGCTGTCCGCTTCATGGAAGCTGCTGGAGCTGACTTTGATGCATTGCGTACCGTTGAATTCTTTTCTGCCCATGAAGCGTTATTATTGGAGTACGAACGCGCCCTGACGCGCTTAGATTCTCGAACGGGCTTACCGTACATTACGTCGTCACATTTTGTCTGGATTGGCGAGCGCACAAGACAGGTAGACGGAGCACACGTGGACTACCTATCCAGAATTCGTAATCCCATCGGTGTGAAGCTTGGCCCGACGACCACGGTAGATCAGGCTATGGAATTGATCGATAAACTAGATCCGAACCGTGAACCTGGCCGTTTAACCTTCATAGTGCGTATGGGCGCTGAAATGATACGTGAGCAGTTACCTGCCATCATGGCTGGGATCAACAAAGAGGGAGCAAAACCTCTGTGGATCACTGATCCTATGCACGGCAACACGATTACTGCAGCCAACGGCTACAAGACGCGCCGCTTGGAAGACATAATGAACGAAGTGCGAGGTTTTTTTGATGTCGCTGAAGCCACCGGTACCCACCCCGGTGGTTTACACATCGAATTGACCGGTGACGATGTTGCCGAATGTCTCGGTGGTTCAGTTGCTATAGATGAATCGGCTTTCGACGAGCGTTATGAAACGCTCGTCGACCCACGGCTAAACCATCAGCAGTCATTAGAATTGGCATTTTTGGTTGCTGAGTCCCTGGCTAGGGGCAATAATCATTGATCCGGTTACTGTGTACTTCCCCTAATAGTCGGTAGGTAGTCACCCAAACAGCCAGCTCATCAGCGACAATCCCATCCATCGCCCAAGAAGAATAGTTGCAGCAGCAACCATGACGATGAGCAACGTATTGATGGCTGCTCTGGATGCAGCGATTGGAGCAAACTCGCGTACGGGCTCGTGTGGTTTTTTATTGCCAAAGTCCCGGGGTTGTTCTGTGACCGCCCTAGAGTGGTGTACCGAAGGTGGCTGACGATGGTCCATTGCGCCGATTGGTGCTTGTTCCGACATCACCGAGGGCGGTAAAACTGTGACATTTGGATGCGGTTGTGGCGGGGGAGCGGGTGGAATATCTGTGGGTTTGGCGGTCTCTTTGTAAGGCTTCGTGGCATTTTGATCATAGGCTTGAGTCGCAACGGTATCGAATGCTTCAGTTGCAGCAGAATCCGCTGATGACTGTTCCGCGAGCTGTTCGGCAGCAGCAGGGTTTTCTAATAAATGCTCAAGCAATATCAGTACCTCAGTTGCATCTGCCGGACGATCTTCTGGGGCTGGTTCAGTCAGGTGCAGTACAAAATCATCGACTGCAGGGCTGATACCACCGATGAGGGAAGACGGTGCAGGCACTCGAGAATTGGTATGTTGTACAGCAATAGCTACCGCTGACTCTCCGGTATAGGGACGGGTACCGGTGAGCATTTCAAATATTAAAATACCTAGGGCATACACATCGGATCGTTCATCTGCTTGATCGCCTGTCACAAGTTCAGGGGACATATACGAGACGGTGCCCATGAGAGCCATACCGGT
>DEPX01000184.1:33823-35082 GCA_002358975.1 Micrococcaceae bacterium UBA3381
GGCTTAATGTCGCGATGAATAAGTCCAATGCGGTGCGCAGCAGCGACGCCGCGGATTACCGGTAGCGCGACATCCCAAGTTTCTTTCACAGACATAGTGCCTGCGGTACGCATGACGTCTCGCAGCGTGTGCCCTTCAATAAACTCCATTGCAAGAAACGCCACGTTGCTATCCCCAGCCGATCCGACGCCTTGGTCATAAACATTGATGACGTTTGGATGATTGATTTTGGCGGTGTTTTTAGCTTCGGTAGCAAATTTTGTGATGACTGCGGGATCTTCAGCCATACTAGGTCGTAATATTTTGAGCGCGACTTCGCGATCAAGACGGCCGTCGACGGCTCGATACACCGTGGCCATGCCACCGTGTGCAATCCGTTGCGTAATGTCGTAACGATTGTCAATAGTGGTGCCAACGAGCGAGGGTCCAGCTGGGGTATTCACAACAACAGAATACCCGGTCAGCAAGGCTGACCGGGTACAGGTTTCCCTATGAGTGGACTGACCTTAATAGCGTCCCTTAGCGCTATTGATTCTGTCGACGTAATCTTTAGTATCGTCATACATCCCATTATCGGCAACGCTGCCTGCGCCTTGATAGTAACCGGCGATACCTGTATCGCCGGGATCATTGCCCTGTAGGTGACGAATAATTGCCATCCCGGCAGTGATGTTATCTTGTGGATCCATGAGATTCAGATCGCGGCCTACAAGCTGGGAAGCCCACTCACCTGATGACGGGATGACCTGCATTGGTCCGATCGCGTTTGCAGGAGAAACGGCGGTAGCGTCAAAACCCGATTCAATCTGAGCGTGTGCTAGCGCCAAACCAGGATCAACACCCATGGAGCTTGCCGTAGCCTGAACCATTTCACGAACCTCGGTTCGAGAAGGCATCGGTGCATCAAGCAGTGCTTGTTTATTATCGTTAGCGTTGGCAACGACTTCGTCTGGGTATGTGCGACCCATAAACGTGTCTCCCACCAGATGTTCGTCGCTACCGGATGCAGTAGATGCGGAACTGGAGCCACTAAGATTTAATGTTTGTCCGGCTTGAATGATCTCCGATGACGACTGCATACCATTTGCAGCCAACAATTCATTGAGCGACAGACCATTTCTAGCAGCAATTCCAGATAATGTATCTCCACTCTTAACAGTGTAAGAACCGGTAGTTGAAGTTGGAACGTTAACGGTTGATTGAGTGTTATTAACAGAACCATTAACTTTTAGAGTTTGACCAACGTAAATCCGGTTAGG
>DEPX01000139.1:0-13295 GCA_002358975.1 Micrococcaceae bacterium UBA3381
GGGCTTTGTTCGCCGCCTTTTTGACCTGCTTCGTGTGGGTCTACACCTTCTGAAGCGCCAAACTGTCCGGGGCTCTGTTCCCCACCCTTTTGCGCTTGTTTTTCTGTATCTTGTCGATTTCCGAACTGTCCTGGGTTATTTTTATCAGCCATTACAGCCTCCTTTTGGAGTTACGGATGTGCCGAAGCACAAAACGAAGCAACTTGCTTCCGTCCAACCCACGCTAGGACTTCGTAGTGAGTGTTACAAGAGAAAGAGAAAACGCAAAGGTACTTTAAGGTTTGGCATAAATTCGCTGAGCAAGGCGTGGAATCGAGCGATTCAACGCCCGATTTTGTAGGGCCGAAACTGCTACGTCAAAAAAGCTACTGGCGCGGTATGCCACTCTTATAGCTACTTTTCGCTTACTCAATTTGCACTACGGAGCCCGCCGATACATCCCCTCGTTCGCGCGAAGGTCGGCGAAATCACATAGGTAGTTTGCCGGATTCAAACGGATCGTAAAAAAGTCACGAGCTTATACCGTTCTGTCCGTGACGAAGAACAACACTCCAGGTCGGTCATGGCAATGCGGCTTGCCAGACCTGGAGGCAAAGAAACTAAAAGTTGGGTTGTATTAGTCCGAATCAGTTGTTGCACAATTGGGTTTGAGCGCAACAGACACTCGCCGAATATTGGTGGCTGTGTCATGCAGCGTGCTGGGTTGAAAAGTCTTTGGTTTTTAGCTTTATAACTGTTTGTAAGTCGTTGTTCCACGGATCAACATGAGTTCAGCCGATATGGATAACCACACTTAAACCTGGTTTCTATGAGTTCGGATCACAAGATCTGCAGGAGTGGCACGCTAACGGTTCAAAAACCAACGTCTGACCATACCTTTGTATGTTGAGAATGGTGAGCTCGTCCCGAAAGAACAAAACCCTGAATAACAGACAAATCCAAGCGGATAGGCACCTCGCCATTATTCGTCGTCGGAATTCTCGGTCTCTTCGAACTCGTCGGCGAGTTTTCGCCGCTGATACACGCGTTTACTGTAAGTCGCTTCGCGAATGGAATCTGGGTCATTGAAATTCGACCCTAAAGCGCCCGCGAGCATCCCCAACGAGCTGGATAACCATGACAAGCCAAAATACTCACTGAGCCCGACGGCATGGTTTAGCTCGTTTGCTAGATAACCCTGATCAATTACTGTCAAACTGAGCAAGAACAATACACTAAATAAAACAGCGTAAAGTAAGACGACGCCGATACTAATCGTGGCAATTGTGGCCAAATTTTCCATCCGAGACTGCCAACGCGTACCGGTATCGCGCGGGTGTGCCCATAAGTTATTTTTTAATATCAGCCAAAATGCCATGAGGGCGCCGACCGTGAGACTAATAAAAAATAATCGTAGCGACGACAACGCTTCGGCAAGTTCCCAGATAGATCCATAAAAAATCCCGAAGGCACCGGTGGCTGCACCCAACGCAATCGAGTTGGTTAATGCTCCCAATAGCCGAGTAGGTCGGTTGCTTTTTATTGTGCCAGCCAATAAACCGAAACGATGGCGTAGCCCAGATAAGTAAATCCGAACACTGGTATCTTCAGATTCACGCTGTTGGAAAGTGACACCGTGTCCCATAACATCTTGCACGCGATGTTCTGGTGCTTCGCTTTGAAAGTTGGTCCGGGCAGCAGTGATGAGGGCTACAACAATGGCTTGTACACGCTTGGTTGCGCGAGTTGCACCGACACTGGGTAACGAAACCATGGCTGTCTGCGACTCAGCGCTCACTTTGCACAGCATGATTTCACGATCTCTAACCAGTGGTAGATCAGTCAGGTAGACGAAATAATCCCAGTTGTATGCTTCACGTAATCGCGGAGCATGGCGAAAAAGAGGTACGTCGCCGTCTGAATCCATCGGAAGACGCTCAGAAGCAACTTCCACCTTCCACTGATTAGGAGTTTCGGCAGAAAGTTTGTCCCCAAGATCATCGGAAATTTTTTTAGCAATACGCATCGGCAAACCGGGGTCTGCCATCAATCCTATGGTCGAAGTGTCGCTATCCATTGTTCAATCAGTATTCCTCTTGCCCCAAGAGAGTTGCTGTAAGACAGGGGCTCTGCTTGGCAGGAGACTCCGAATCAATCCCATATACCGATAGCGTAAGCAACGAAAAAAAGCACCAGCAAAGCTAACAAAATTCCGATGATGATCAGTGTCAGGTTTCGGCGTGGTGGCCGCGAACTAGGAGTGTGTCTTGGGGGTGTGGACGCGGACTGTGATTCGGGTGGAGTATGTCCTCGTTTCACCCCGCCACCTTCTAGATCGTTGTCGTAATCTGGATTCGGATCTAAGTTTGGGTTTTCGTCTTTGGGTTCCTGATTTCGATCAGCCACTGATACACCTCCACTGTAGGTTTCAATGTAATCGAACTTAACTTAATGTCATTTCAGCGTAAGGGTGCACCAAGACACGTGCAAGGGGACACATGAAGAGCTCACCCGGAACCGCGACCGGCACACATTTTATCGACGCGTGGGTTCTTGCCTGGCATACTAAAACGATTCTGGACCGCAAGAAACAATCTCTACAGTGCGTATATAAGTTTGGCTATTTCGGTTTCCGATCGTGACTACGGTCGGCGCTTTGTTCATCAATACGAGTCTTTATGAACTGCTGGGCCCTGCGGAGTGCGCCGTCATAGTTTCCGGCACGGTAAGCACAGTTGTTGACACGCTTCCTTAGGGTGATGATCCGAAACGCGATGTGCCATTTAAGGTCGCCCCACTAGAATAAGTGGCAAATAGTGATAAGCGTTACACTTGCGCAGAAGTGGACGTTCCATTCATGGTGAATGCCAGACCCGTTTTAAACTCACGTGGGTTTGCCGCTGCTGAAGGAAGGAGCGCGTATGCCGTTGAATATATTTGTTCTTGGTTTGGATGATCCCGGTGGAGCGGAGTTGGCTGGCTTGCCCAATGCAGAACAATACACGTTTCATGGCCTATTAACTTTCGAAGAGCTACAGGGTGGGATTATTGCTCTGGACGAGCTGCTAGCGCAGGCAGAGGAGAAATTGGATTCCTTTGACGGGTCCATTGACGCCATCGTAGGTTATTGGGACTTTCCGGTGAGCATGATGGTACCGATTCTTAGTAAAAAATACGGGCTGCCTTCAAAATCTTTGGACGCGGTGGTCAAGTGCGAGCACAAGTACTGGAGCCGACTAGAACAACAAAAAGTTATCGAAGAATATCCCAGTTTCGACCTCATCGACGTCGACGATCCCGATGCCACGTTACCGTCGCATATGTCGTACCCAGTTTGGTTAAAGCCCATTAAGTCGTTTTCTTCTGAGGGAGCGCACCAAGCTAAAGACGAAGCAGAATTGCAAGAGGCTTTGGCAGAAGAACGAGAGGCACCGGAACGTGTCGGGGGCGCATTCGATACGGTTCTTGAAATGTTGCAGCTACCTGATGAAATTGATGCTATTTCGGGTGGTGCTTATATGGTGGAAGAAGCCGCTAAAGGAAAACAGTACACCGTGGAGGGCTATAGCGACGGTGACCAGGTTGTAATTATCGGCATTATCGATTCGATCAATTACGAACAAGTTCCGAGCTTCTTGCGGTACCAGTATCCTTCGAAACTTCCAGAACGAGTGCAAAACAGAATACGAGACGTCACCCGACGGGTTATTTCTGCTGTTAGGCTCTGGGACAGTACGTTTAATATTGAATATTTTTGGGACGAGACATCAGAAAGACTCGTTCTATTAGAGATTAATACTCGACATTCCCAATCGCATTCCCAGTTGTTTCACCGGGTTGATGGTGTTTCAAATCATGAGGCCATGATTGATCTTGCTCTAGGCCGTGAACCACGCAAGCCTAATCGCGATGGTGACTACACTATGGCAGCAAAATGGATGTGGCGGCATTTTTCCGACGGCATCGTCAAACGCGTCCCTACCGACGAGGAAGTTGCAGCTATCGAGCAACGGTACCCGGGAACAACAATCGAGATTGCAGTAGAAGAAGGCGCGCAGCTATCGGACGCGGACAGCGAAGATAGTTACAGCTACAGTTTGGCAGAAATTTTCACGGCAGGAGATGACGAAGAGCAGTTACAGACGCTCTATGACCATTGCTGTGAAGCCCTTGATCTACGGATAGACGACATCGCGGAAGGAGACTGATGCGGACAATCACTTCGTTGCCGTACTCTATTGAGGAAACAGAGCATCTTTGGATCCCGATGAGAGATGGTACACGCCTGGCCGCACGTCTATGGAAACCGATATGGGCTGATGATGATCCAGTGCCTGGGGTATTGGAAATGATCCCGTACCGGAAACGTGACCTAACTGCCCAACGAGACTCGATCCATCACCCGTATATGGCTGGTCATGGCTATGCTTGTCTGCGCGTTGACCTTCGTGGCAGTGGGGATTCCGAAGGGGTCTTGGCTGATGAATATTTGGAACAAGAGCTAGAAGATGTCGAAGATGTACTGGCGTGGATGGCCGAACAACCCTGGTGTACAGGACGCACCGGCATCATTGGAATCTCCTGGGGTGGTTTCAACGGCCTACAAGTAGCAGCACGTCGCCCAAAAGGACTCGGCGCCGTCGTCACTGTGTGTTCTACCGACGACCGTTATAGCGATGACGTGCACTATATGGGTGGATGTCTGTTAACTGACAATTTGTCATGGGCCTCTACGATGTTTGCCTATAATTCTTCGCCGCCAGATCCGGCACTTGTCGGAGAACGTTGGCGTGAGCTGTGGCAGAACCGTCTAGAGCACAGTGGGCTCTGGCTGGAAAAGTGGCTGGCACACCAGCGTAAAGACGAGTACTGGCGCCATGGTTCAATTAATGAAAACTATGCCGACGTCGAAGTCCCGGTATTTGCTGCCAGTGGTTGGGCAGATGGGTACTCTAACGCAGTATTTCGACTACTTGCCGGATTAGACGTCCCAACGAGGGGCCTGATTGGTCCGTGGAGTCACAAATATCCCCACCTTGGCCAACCTGGGCCCGCGATTGGTTTTCTTCAAGAAGTCGTGGCCTGGTGGGATCACTGGTTGAAGGATAAAACCGACAACGGCGCCATGGATGGTCCGGAACTTGCGATTTGGATGCAAGATACCGTGAAACCAGCCACCACGTATGAACAACGCCCTGGCCGTTGGGTGGGTGAACCAAGCTGGCCCAGCCCACGTATTGTTGAGACACGCTATCCGTTGGGGCGGCACCGCATCTTGGCTTCTGAACATGAAGAGCAAAAACCTAGTCCTGAACTCACGGTCCAGTCTCCTTTATCGTTGGGTGAATTCGGGGGCAAATGGTGTTCCTATAATGCGCCACCAGATATGCCCTATGACCAACGCGAAGAAGACGGCGGCGCCATGCTCTTCGACAGTGATCCGTTGCCTGAGCGGCTAGAACTTCTTGGAGCACCCGTTGTGGAGTTATCGTTATCTGCTGATCAACCTGTAGCCATGGTGGCGGTGAGACTTGCTGACGTTGCCCCGGATGATTCGGCAACACGGGTTAGTTACGGAATACTGAACTTGAATCATCAGGCCGGTGCCGATAATCCACAGCCACTAGAACCCGGGGAGAAATTTACGGCCCGGGTTCAACTCAACGGTCTGGCTCAGTCGTTCCCTGCCGGGCATCGCCTTAGAGTATCGGTTTCGTCATCGTACTGGCCTGTCGTGTGGCCATCGCCCAATGAAGTTCGGCTCACGGTTGATCCCAACGAGAGCGCTTTGATTCTTCCGGTGCGACCAATGTCGCTTGAAGACGACGCAGATCTTACCCCATCCTTTGGTGAGCCAGAGGGGTCGCCACCGATTGAAACCATACAAGTCGAGCCGGGAGAACAAGATTGGACGGTTAGCCGCAATCTGGTAGATATGACGGGCAAGCTAGAGGTGCTTAAAGATCTTGGGGTGGTCCGATTCGACGACATTGACCTCAACGTCACCCGATATGCGTTAGAACGGTATAGTTTTGCTGATCGACAAGTAAATTCCGTACGCGGGGAAACCGAATGGGTTATGGGCTTTGAACGCGACGATTGGCAAGTCGAGACGCGGACCAAGACGGTACTGACTTCTACCGTTGATGACTTTCACGTCTACGCCGAACTGGATGCCTATGAAGGCGAAACTCGGATCGCCGCCAAGACGTGGGATGTCACCATTCCACGCGATTTCGTCTGAACGGAGGACACATGGAAGTTTTAACCAGCCGTACAATATTGCGTCCTGCCGACCCTCCGTACACGCAAGCGTTTTATCGCGATACCCTTGGCCTGGCAATTTTCCGCGAGTTTGGTCCACCAGAAAACCCCGGTGTTGTGTTCTTGTGCGGCAACGGCTTACTGGAAATCTCAGGACAAGCGACCGACTCGACAGGATCAGCTGGGCATTTGTCACTATGGCTACAGGTTCGGGACGTTGCTGCCGAATACGAACGATTAGCTAGTGCCGGGGTCGCAACACTACGCGGTCCTAAAACCGAACCCTGGGGACTGATTGAAGCCTGGATTGCAGATCCTGATGGCCTACAGATTGTGCTTGTCGAAATTCCCCAGGATCATCCGCTCCGGCGTGACCAACGAGCTATTTCAGGTGGTGCCCAAAAATAACCTCGCTGCTGCCACCCGGAGCGGGTGCGTTGCTACTGTTGGGCTGACTCCTGCGGCATCCGACGTAAGCCACCCTGCCACATAACGTCATACGGAGTGGCGGCTTCGATCCGCTGGTTGATGCCATCGGTAACGAAATCTTTGGCTCGTTCGGCAGCTTCTAGCTCAGTACGGCCTTTAGCCAACTCAGCGGTAACGGCAGCAGCCAGTGAACAGCCGGCGCCCGAGACAGCGTGATTGCCAATCTTTTGGACGCCCAATACCTCCAGCGAGGAGCCATCGTAAAAAACATCGACGGCCTCGGGGCCATCTAAACGGATACCACCTTTGGCCAATACTGTCACGCCAGAATCATCGTAAATTTTGCGGGCGGCATCTTTCAGCTGGCCGATATTCTTAATGGACATGCCGGAGAGTTGTTCGGCTTCAAAATGATTAGGTGTCGTCAGTGTTGCCAGCGGTAGCAGTTGGGATTTCAAAGCCTCATCTGTGTCTTGGGCTTCGCCGGGTTGCTGGCCCTTACAAATCAGTACCGGATCCAGCACGACGTTTTTCCAGTCCTGAGCCCGTAATGCCTGAGCCACAACATCGATAGTTTCTACCGAACCCATCATGCCTAACTTGACGGTATCCAGCTGGTCTACGAAATTCGCTTGGATGGCTTCAAGCTGTTGGCCCAAAACTTTTGGTGCAATCCGGGTCAACCGGTGGTTCCAGTTATCTTGCGGGTCATATGAGACGATGCAGGTCAACGCGGCGGCACCATAGGTGCCTAGTTCTTGAAAGGTTCGCAAATCCGCTTGGGCACCGGCACCACCGGTGGCTTCGGAACCTGCGATGGTCAGAGTAATGGCGGGTGAATAAATGCTATACATGCCCCCATCTTATATGGCCTAGGCCAATGAGGGCAGGTTTATGGGTTACATTTCGGAATCTGTTTGCCCCTGGCGTGACGAGTCGGCGGGGTCAACGACGCTAACAAATGAGCTGGCAACCCAACGACCCAACGCCATCAAAATGGCGGCCGGGAAGCCTACCAAGGGGATCAATAGCGGCACAAGCCCCTCGCCACCGGCTGTCAAGACGGTGAGACCATAGAACATCCCAATGATTGCATAGGCCAAAATATGCACGGCATGGTTGAGCTGGTAACGCAGGAGCCAGTTAGTCAGCAGGGCAAGCGGCAAGCCTAATACCAGCCCAGAAAGCCCAACTAGGGTAAGGAGCGGGGTTAGATCGCCCACCGTATTGGATATAGGTAATAAGTTGAGGATGACCACGATCGCGGCCATGACGATATTTGGCACCAACCAGGCCAATAAGAATCCGTAGATCGACATAGATAGTCGAGGCCTAAGACCGGTCTTTCTGCGTCGTTTCGGCGCGGAATCGTATTTCTCGGGAACAGGTGTGGTCACAACGGGCCTTATAAGTCGCGGGTACTGACAATGAGTAGTCTAGTGCTTTTTTCGCCCCCGAGAGTATGCTTTGTGGTTATGGCAACAACAGGATCTGGCCCTCGGGCATGGACCGTGGTAGTAGCCACGGGCATCATCGCAGCGATGCATGTGTGGAAGCTGCCTTCCGCACTGGAATTTATTCGGGTAGATCTCCATATCAGTTTGGTGGCTGCCGGCGCCCTCGTTGGTGTCGTCCAGCTGGCCGGGGCGTTTGGTGGTTTGGCGGCTTCAGTCGTATCCGAACGAATCGGAGCCAAATATACCCTGGTGGTAGGTATGCTATTTGCCGGCATCGCTTCAGTTATCGGTGGTTTCGCCATGAATGCAGCTTGGCTGATGACCACACGTGCCATTGAGGGGATCGGCTTTATCCTCATTACCGTATCAGCACCAGCGCTGGTGCGACGCCTGGCGCCACCAGCTCAAGTCAACGCAGCCATGGGGTGGTGGGGTGCCTTTCAAGGCATTGCACTATTTTTTGGTGTCGGCATTTCGGCTGTACTGCTCAACGCCACCCAGGTGACTTGGTATATTTGGTGGTTCATTATGGGAGCGGTCACTTTGGTATTCATCCCGGTGATCCACGCCAGGGTGCCAGCTGATGCACCAAGCGCGGTGAACTTACAACGGGTCACACGGTTAATCGCCACCTCGGTGAAAACCCCACTTCCGTGGGCCTTTGGTATCATCTTTTCCTCGTACACTTTGCAGTGGGGTGCGATTCTGAGTTTCTTGCCCACGATTTTTGGAGAAGCCCAGATCGATTCGGCCCTTGATGTAGCCATACTGGTGGGAATTGCAACGGCGGTTGTCGGTGGGCTCAACGGTGTGGCAAACGTCGTCACTGGAATATTATTGCAGCGTGGCCAGCCGCCCCGGCGCTTAATGCTTACCGGGCTGGCAACGATGGCGGTTACTTCGATCATCGTATTTGCCCCGGACTGGACGGTGGTCCCCGGCAACATGGTGTGGGCATTATTAGCTGCCGCAGTGTTTTCCTTTATGGGTGCTCTAGTACCGACGACTGTTACACGACAAGCCGTAGATATCGCGCCGCCTGGTGGGTCGCCGGCTGCCGTCATTGGGTTGATGACCCAAATGTATAACTTGGCGAATTTCTTGGGGCCGATCATCTTATCGGCCATCGCCGAAACCGCAGGTACCTGGCAGCTCTCCTGGACCATGACGGTTACCGCTTCGGCCATCGGTATTATGACTATTTTGGTTTTCGTGCCAGGTGGTACTGATCCATTCAAAACCAGCCGAGAGCCAGTACAATATCCATGACGCCAGCTGGGGCAGCAGCTGAGAACGGGGCCGCAGAGGCCGTGACACCGTCGCGAGATAGCGTTTTTTATACTAAGGACGATTCGTGACCCAAAAAGGAAACTACGCTCCGGTTGGCTCCCATATTTATCCGGTGCTCTTTGCCATGATGACCGTGGTGTTCATCCTGTCCAATATCGGTGGCTCAAAGGGGGTGCAGTTCGGACCGATCCTCACCGATGGCGGATTCTTTCTGTTTCCGGTGGCCTATATTCTCGGCGATATTATTTCTGAAGTGTACGGCTTCAAAGCATCCCGTCGGGTGATTTACGCTACTTTTCTTATCGCAGTGTTTGTCTCGCTGACCTATTGGATTATTATTGCTCTTCCGCCAGCCGAGTTTTATGACGGTCAAGAGGCGCTTACACGAACCTTGGGACCGGTGCCGCTAATCGTGTTGGCATCACTGGTTGGATTTTTCGTCGGGCAATTATCCAATGCCTGGATCATGGTGGCTATGAAGCAACGCAGCGGTGAACGTTATCTCTTCGGGCGCATTGCCGCCTCCACTCTGGTGGGTGAACTGCTGGATACCATCGCTTTTTCCGCCATCGCTGCAACCGTTATCGGTATCGAAACGATTGGACAATACCTAATATTTGTACTGATCGGGTGGGTTTGGAAGTTCGCCGTCGAAGTGGTGTTGGCTCCAGTGACGATCTGGATTATCAAGAAAGTCAAAATTGCCGAGCCCGAGTACGGAATGATTGAGTAATATGTCGGGCCGTTTTGCTAACGGTGTCACAACGTGGTTAGCTAGACGATCAGAATCACGAGTGCTGATCAAAACTAGCCCTGGCTGATCGGCCAGCAACCCTCTGCGCATAGTGGGGTGCCCCAGGTGAGGATTCGGCTTAGTTCAATCGTTCTAAGCAAGTATGGCGCCGTGGCTGTTGGCGTCGCCACGATTATAGGAATCTGCATGACACAGACCATTGAACCCGTTACTCATATCGATAGTCTCTGGGAACAACTTACCCCGGTATTTGACGAAATCGCTGCCACTGCACCGGCCCGAGAGACCGCTGGTGGCATAGACCCGACGCCAATCCATCAGCTGCGCGATGCCGGTTTTACGCGGTTACGCATCCCACAGGCTTATGGCGGATATGGACTTTCACTGCCGCAAGCGTATGAATTTTTTATCGCGCTGGCCGCAGCGGATTCCAACCTGGCCCAAGCGTTGCGTGCCCACTGGAGTTTTGTCGAAGATGTATTGAGTCGAACAGCCAATCAAACTGAGTTTGTACAGCGCTGGTTAGCCCGGTTAGGAAGCGGCGTCGTCGTTGGTAATGCAATCACAGAACGCGGGAATCAACACGGACAAAATACGACGCGATTGACCTGGCGTGATGGTCAGTGGCTGCTCAACGGCACGAAATATTATTCAACGGGCACCGGCTATGCAGACTGGATTACGGTGGCTGCCACCGGTGAAGATGATCAACCCATCTCGCTGACGGTACCGGCCGTAGCACCCGGCGTGGAAATTGTGGATGACTGGGATGGCTTTGGCCAAAAACTCACTGCTTCAGGCACAACGCACTTTCGTAATGTGGTTGTCGACGACACCGAAATATTCCCGGCAGACCATGGACTGGAATCTGGTGAGCGTACCGCATACGGTCAAGCCGCCTGGCAGACCGTACACTTGGCCACCCTGGTGGGTATCGCCAAAGCCGTGCTACGTGATGGGACAGAATACGTGCGCAGTCGTACCCGAACGTTCAGTCATGGTGCAGCCGACGTGGTTCGCCATGACCCACAGGTCCTACAACTACTGGGTGAAATCAGCTCAAAAGTTGCCGGAATCGAAACAATTTTCCGTGCCATCCCTCCCGCACTGGCCGAGCACTTCGCCGCCGATGCCCAGGACGAACCACTACCCGAAACCCAGGTCGACGACTTATACGCCCAGGTGTATCAGGCCCAGCAGGTTATCGCTTCGGTGACGTTGGAGGTCGCCACAGAGATTTTTGAAGTCGGAGGAGCTTCGGCAACTTCTCAGACCCGAGCCTTTGACCGGTACTGGCGCAACGCTCGGGTGTTGGCCAGCCATAATCCACTGATTTACCGGGCAAGAATTCTTGGCGATTACTTGGTAAACGATATATCGCCGGAGCGCAAATACACGGTGGGCCAGTCGGGATCGAACGTCGGGTAGGGCACCGGGCCGAACTAGAATTCGAGACTGGAATGCAACACCTTGAAGGCTAACTACTTTGAGTAATACCGGCCAAGCATATGGTCTTTGAACGCAGCGAAATCACCATCAATCATCGCCTGGCGAATGGTATCGACCAATCTGATGGTAAACCGCAGGTTATGGATCGATAGCAGAGTGCCCGATAATATTTCGTCGGCCTTGATCAAATGTCTAATGTAGGCCTTGGAATAGTGCGTGCATGTGTAACAGTCGCAGCCGTCTTGTAATGGCCCCATGTCTTTAGTGAATTGAGCACGGGTGAGATTGATTCGCCCGTAATCAGTGTAGAATGCGCCGGTGCGTGCCACCCGGGTGGGCGAGACGGCGTCGAAAGTATCTGCTCCGGCTTCGATTGCAGCAAACAGGTCGTCCGGTTCGGAAATGCCCAACAGGTGGCGCGGTTTATCTTCGGGGAGTTCCTCGGCACACCAACCAACGATGGTGCCGAGGTTATCCTTCTCGAAGGCACCGCCAAGTCCAAAACCATCAAAACCGGCCTCAACGCCAGAAAAGTCGGCTTGCATAGCGGCCAGGTCGCGGCAGGCCTTGCGGCGTAGATCCTCATATTGGGCCCCCTGGATGACCCCATAGAGCGCCTGGTAGGGGCGGTCGGCTCGCGTATGGGTAAGTTTGGCGTGTTCATCGAGGCTGCGCTGGGCCCAGCCGCGGGTGCGTTCCAATGACTCCACTTGGTAACCGCGCGAGTTATGCAGGGTGGTGAGCTCATCGAAAGCCATCATGATATCGGCACCCAGCTGATGCTGAATGTTCATCGATATTTCTGGGGTGAAACGGTGACGGTCGCCATTAATGTGGGAACGGAACCACACCCCGTCGTCGTCAACATTTGCCAGGCGTTCTTTACCAGGAGCTACGGCGTCGTCGCCACCGATTTGTTCCTGTGCCTCCGGGCCAGCCATATCAATAACTTTTTTGAATCCAGAACCCAGAGACATGACCTGAAACCCACCTGAATCAGTGAATGTGGGGCCCTGCCAGTTCATAAATTTTGCCAGTCCACCGTGTTGATCCAGCAGTTGGGGGCCCGGCTGTAGGTACAGGTGATAGGCATTGGAGAGTACTGCTTGGGCACCTAAATCTTTGACTACCTCGGGCAGTACCGCTTTAACTGTAGCTTTGGTGCCCACCGGAATATATGCCGGGGTGTGAATATCGCCGTGTGGTGTGTGGATGGTGCCGGTGCGGCCGTGTGCGTCTTTAAGACGCGCATCAAGGGTAAAAGAAAAATCGCTGGGTTCTGCCATGAAATGTAGTCTAGCCGGTTCTTTATGTGAGGTGGCAGCAGCTTAGCGCGCTAACCGCCGGATCGGTATGTCCGTGTTAGCCAACTGATTAGGGTTTACGGGCACTCCGCGGGTGATGATGCGTGTGGCAGCGCGAATAACCACGCGGTCATCGATGGCTGCAGCACCGATCAGCTGATCGTCGTTGACGACCAAAATAGCACGATCCCCCCGGTGAACCAGATGCTCGTGAGCCTGGGGGATGACGCGTCCCACGGCTTGTGCATCGTGACCGAACTGATCCGACCACACCCACTGCGGTGTTGGGGCTGCAGGTTGGGTGCCCATAATCGTGTGCACCACCTGAGCCGCCGAAGCGCGCCCATGGTCCCAGTGATCGTGGCGCGG
>DEPX01000139.1:13366-20210 GCA_002358975.1 Micrococcaceae bacterium UBA3381
TCAACAACAATGCCGTCATCTATGCTGACACCGGAATCTTGCGCAAGATCCACGGCGGGGGCAACACCGACGGCAGCGATTACCAAATCGAAATTGTCTAAATTTTCATCAACGGTAAGACGACGTGGGACAACCTCCACCTGGTCGGTCATGGTCCGATAGAGTTTATGGGCCAGTTCACCGAAGACTTCGGTGGCCGGTACTTGCGGGGTGAAAACTGTGACTTCAGCCCCCAGGGTTTTGGCCGAAGTTGCCAGCTCGGGTGCCAGCAACCCACCACCGGCGATGGCAACGCGAACCTCTGGCTGCAGTGCAGCCCGCAGGGCACTGGCATCGGCCAGGCTGCGCAGGGTGTAGACGGGTTTGTCCAAATCCAGGGTTTTGGGTACCGCACCGGTTGCGATCACCACGTGATCGGCTTCGAAGTGCTGGCGTGTGGTTTCAACAGTGCCCGGGCCAAAGCTCACGGCTGTATCTTGCGCCCATGTTACGCAATGTTCGTGAAACCATTCGGGTGGAGCAAGCGCAAGATCGACGTCGTCGTCAACAAGATACTCGGTGGATAATGGCGGCCGATCCAGGGCGGTTTCGTGCGGATCGATGATGGTTACGGTGCCAGCATAACCGGCTTCACGCAGCCCTGCGGCTACCGAAAAACCGGCAACCGAGCCCCCAATAATAACCGTGCTAGGCATGCACACCGGGACTGAGGAGCACGCGGCCGTCAACTACTTCGATCTTGTGGGTGGGGGCATCGACCGTGGCCGGTAGGTTCAGGACTTTACCGTTGGCTAAGCAGAAACTTGAGGCATGCTTGGGACACTCGACTGTACCGTCTTCGACCCATCCTTCGGATAATGAATAGTTGCCGTGGGTACAGCGGTCATTGAGTGCGTAAAAACCTTCCTCAGTGCGAAATACCGCGATGGGCTCGCCACCGGTGGTCTCGTGGCCAAGGTAGACGCCTTCTTCGAGTGGAAAATCTTCTGGTGTACCAATATCAATAGCTGTCATAACTACCTCCGAATTCTAGATTCCCCAGTTGGCCCATGCCATTGCTTGGGTCACAAGTTTTGCGCGGCCGCCCTCGAATTCATCTTGGACATCCGCAGACATGGCTTCATCCGGGGTCAGCCAGGCGACTTGTAGGGCATCTTCGCGGGGTTGCGTGTCGCCACGGACCGGCACAACATAGCACAGGGCTACCGCGTGCTGGCGTTCATCCACCAGGCCTGAGGTAGAACCATACGGGAAGTATTCGGCCACAGTGAAGGGCGTTAAGCTGATGGGTAACTGGGGCATGGCCAGCGGACCCAGATCTTTTTCCAGGTGTCGCATCAGTGCATCGCGTAGCGGCTGCATATATTGTACCCGGCCGGATACAAATGAGTACCGGAAGGTTCCGGAGGTATCGGCCCGGTATAACAATCCGACTTGTACAACGCGGCCATATTCATCGAGGCGGACAGGGATTGCTTCAACATAGAGCATCGGCAGACGTGCGCGTGCCGCTGCTAATTCCGTTTCATCTAGCCACCCGGGATTCGGGTCTGGAGTTCGAACCGTCATGGACCCACTCTATACAATAGTCAGCATGCCTTCATACCGTGCAGTGCTTTCTATTGGCGATGTTTTCCCAGGTCATCATCCCGACGAGGTGTTAGATTCTGCTGTGGCTGCGGTAGCGTCCAGCGCCACGGTTGAGCACACCGATATTCGCATCGTGTCCAACGTGCCACAAATTATTGTGCGTTTTCATCTCGACGACGGCGACGCCCGACGGATTGCCGCCGAGATGCGAGATGCTGTGTGCACGGTGGCTTCGGTGGGTTCCGGACGTCTTTTGATGCGTCGTGGCGGACGCTGGGTCAGTGTTTAGTCCGAATAAACTAAATGTTCTAGAGCTTGTTTTTCAGCCGTAGCAATCTGGTACCTGCGGTTTTCGGTGGCGGCAAGGATGATGAACAGCCCCAATAATGCCAGACCGGCGAGCAAAAACGCCGAGTTTTCGCCAAACAGACGGCTAGCGCAGATAGCGATCATACCGAAGCTGAATCCGACAGCAACGGACATTCTTCCGCGCCCGGTCAGTGTCAGTTGAGAGAGCACAAACAGGACTAACACCAGCATCAGGATCGCCCAGACAATTTCGGGAATCCACAGCAGATTCAACAGGTTCCAGGAAGCCAGTGCTGTGAAGATGGTTGTTGCCGAAAAAATCAGCATCCAACCGGCAAATAAGCCGATGGGTACATCGACGAAAAAACGCTCCTGAACCGTGCGCTCGGTATGGTAATTCAATCGGCCCACTGCCCGGGTGAGCAAGAGGGTGGCTGTAACCGAGGTGATCGCCTCTAACCCAAAACCTTGAAAATGGATCAACAATTTTGTGGCCGCAGCCAATAACATGGCATTGGAGACATACCAGGCCGTTGTTCTGTTACGCACCGCTGAGTATTGCGAGGGCGCCCACTGATACAAGGTATACAGTAACATTGCCAACCACAACAATGGCCAGGCAGCAACATGCCAGAACGCCATGGATAATAACGACGTCGCTCCGGCATAGATGCCGTCGTGGGCTTCAAGTAGTGATGGCCATGGGCCCATCCACCCCAGGCTAAATAACCCGACCACGACAAATAACACCCAGCTAATGCTTAAGGTAATGCGACGAAAACCATCAAGTTGTTGTGGGTCTGGATTATCTGCGACTGGTTCACGAAATGGCAGGACCACTTCTTCGTCGTCTGGGTCTTCTTCCTCAACTTCCGACGGTGTGGGTGGGGGAGTCTGCGCCTCAATGGAGCGGGCCTTATTGACAATGCGGTCTAAGCGTTGCCACTCCGGTAAGTTTTTTCGGGCACGCTCAACGAGCTCATCATCGGAGAGGTATTCGTCGTCGGCCTGAAGCATCGGACGGTTCTCTGGTGCTGGTACGTCATCAGACTCTAACTCGTGGGCTGCACGCAGTAGCGCTCGGGTCTCGCGCTGCTGCTGACGGCGCCGTGCTTCGGCAGCCTGTTGGCGTTCCAACACGGCCATGCGTTCGGCTTCGCGTTCCCATTGTTCTTCGAGTGCTTGCCGAGCTTCTTCAACTTCCTCGGCAAGACGACGCGCGCGTTCTTCTTCCAAACGCGCGGCACGGCGATCGTCTTGTAACTTTTTCCAACGGGCTTGGATCCTGTCGGGAGTATTGGCTATTGCCTGTTCAATGTCTTCTTGGGTGGGCCCGCGAAACGAATCCAACCAGGCATTGAACTTATCGCGCAGAGTCCATTTATCATCTTGGGGAAACGGAGATCGGGCGGGAAGCTCTACTTTTTCGGGTTCATCATTGGGTATAGGGGATTGCTGAGTCTGCTTCAGCCGCGATAGCGCCTCGGATGACTCTGACGAGTTTTCAGTCATGTGCACTCCTCCCACCGCCCGGTGATGTCAATGAGTCCGCCTATTTTACTGTTCGAAGTGTTTATCTCCGAATGGACACGCTTTAGGCGTGCTGCTCTAGTGAGCTTATGGTCGAAACTTAAGTGTTTGCTGTGTTGTAAAACACCGCATCTCTCCTGTCAGTGGGTCGTGAAACGACAGCTTGTCTGCCAGTAATTGTAGAGGCTTGGTGTAGTCATCCGGAGCGTGTTCCAGTAGTTGCGGGTAAAAGCGATCGTGTAGGATGCCGTGGCCCAGGGCTGCCAGATGAATACGCAGCTGATGTGTTCGACCCGTTCTAGGGTACAACGCCACATGGGCCAGATCGTCATTGTGAGATAACAATGCGATATCAGTTACGGCATTTGGTCCAGTGGTCGGTGCGCGACTGCGCCGTCGTTTTCCAGTTCGAGGTGGTTGGATCCGGCCGGAATCAGCAACATCATAGGCTGCTACTTCGGCGGTAATAACCCCTTTGGTTTTGATAATTCGGTTCCGAAAAGTCAGCGGAAATCGCGCAAGATATGCGGGAGAAGGTAGTTGCACGACGGCCTGATATTGCCGGTGAACTTCTCGGCGCTCAAACAGCTGTTGATAGGCCCCGCGAGTTTGGGGGTTGGGGGAGAACAACAATACCCCGGCGGTGGCCCGGTCTAACCGATGCAATGGTACAAGCTCGGGAAGGTTTAGTTGGTTGCGTAGCCTCACCAGTGCAGTCTGTTGCAGGAATTGGCCGCCGGGGGTGGTGGGTAAAAAATGTGGTTTATCGGCTACCACCAGATGCTCATCGCGGTAGATGACCTCGATATTAAACGGAATGGTCGTTTCGTTGGGTACTGAACGGTAATACCAGATAAATTCGTGGTCGCTTGCGCCAGTGTGGTGGCCTATTGGGCTTCCGTCGTCGGCAACAATTTCGCCGTGTTCAATCCTGGAGCTTAGTGTTTGCAACCCCACGTGTGGGAACCGCTGGAGCAAGTATTGGACAACAGTGCTGTTCGTACCGGCTGGAATACGGAGCCGAGTTGGTCCGACGCCGTTGCGCACGGGCAAAGGTGGTGTAACCATAATGCTAGTTTAGGCGCGAAAGCGCAGGGCATTGGGTGTCGTGTAGAAGCCGGCTTCGATTAGATGCGTGGCCAGTTGTGTACCACCTATGGGCTCGCCATTGACCGTGGAGATGGCAAGCTTGTCAGTTTTTGCCCGTGTCAGCACATCAACTAATGCGGTGGCCGCAGGTGCAAGGTGGGCCTCACCAAATTGCAGTAGCGTTTTGCCCCCGCGCTCCAGGTAGAGGACCAGCGCACCGTTGACTAGAACAACATAAGCGCCGGCTTTTCTACCGGGACGATGCCCTTCGGTGGCTGGCCAGTCCAGTGTGGCACCGTATGGATTTGCCGGATCAGTGGCCGCTAGACCCACGGCTTGCGGGTGGTTTGGCTCGTGTTCATAGGCGCGTAGCGCATCAATGGTGGCCGCGGTAGAAAATTGTGCAGCCCCCAGGCCATCAATGAAATACCCGCGACGGATATGACCGGCCTCTTCCATTTTGGATAATAACCGATAGTAGGCAGAAAACCCGCCGGGTAGGGCCTCAGCGGTGACGGCCCCGCGGGTGATGACTCCGTAGCGGTCCAATAAATACTCGGCTTGTGCGTGCAGCGCGGCGGTGTTTTCATCGGTACGTTGCGGCACTAGCGACCATCTGCCCACCGTGGTAGGTGACGGCGTATTTGTCGGAGCTAAACGGTTGAGGCGGCGCAGTCGGGCTCTATGCCGCATCGGGGTGCGTTGCGGTTGGGCCCGGGCGGTGGATTTCGTATAGGTAGCACGTACGGCGCTGAAGGTGTCATTGGTAATCATTCCGCCCCAAAATAAGTCCCATAACCCATCGAGCAGTTCTTCACTGGGATAGTCCAGTTGGGCGGCCAGTGCCGAAACGAACCAGCCGCCGGTGCCCGTCAGTGCGGTGAGGATAGCTTGATGGATGGGTAGGCGATCCTGGGTGGGTTGGATAGGTAAGGTCAGATCCACGGTATCAACGTGATGGAACGCTACAGACTGGTCCGGAGCACCGACCATTATAAATTGGCCGGTGGATAAAAGTTCATCAAGCATCGCCGGTTGGTAGTCGGTAATGCGTGAGGGCAAAACAGCGGTTTCCCAGACTTGTGCCGGGGCCGAGAATCCGGTGAGCTGATCCAACACCATGGTTAAACCGTCAATTCCGCGTTCTTGAGGTGTGGGAACTACCTGATGTTGTTGCACCAAGTAGCGTGCGTAGGACTGCTGGTCGACCGGCTCGACTTCGGCGCGCAACTGGGCAAGTGAGCGACGACGTATTCGGGCCAACACTTCGGTATCGCACCACTCATCGGTGGCTACCGGACCTTCACCGCCTGGCGGGGTCGATAAGTAGGCACCAAAGGCGACCCGATGTTGCGTGGCTAAGCTTTGCAGCACCTGGTGGGCAATGACCGGGCCGATACCCAGCCGTTGGGCAACCTGGGGTGCTGTGAAGGGCCCGTGGGTGCGTGCGTAGCGGGCTACCAAATCGGTCAGCGGATCCTCGACTGCACCCGTAAAGGCCCGCGGCACCCCGACCGGAAGTGGGATCCCTAATCCGTCTCGCAACCGTGGGGCATCTTCAATGGCCGTCCAATACTGTACCGAGCCGATACGAACCTCTAGAGCCCGTTTATCGGCAACCAACGTTGCCACCCACTGGTGTGCAGTAGTCTGACTGACCTGTTCATCTGTCTCATGTAGTCGGTCTGCTAATTCGTCGGTGGTCAGCGGGCCCAGCAGACGCAGCAGATCTGCGGTGCCTTCTACCCCGGTGAGCCGTCGCGACGCTGCGGTGTGTTGCAACTCGGCTTCCACCTGTGTAATGACGTCGTCGTCAAGCAGCTCACGCAGCATATCTTGGCCCAGCAACTGCGATAACAAACCGGGATCCAGCGACAGGGCTGCGGCCCGGCGCTCGGCCAAGGGTGCATCGGTTTCATACATGAACTGGGCGGTGTAACCAAAGAGCAGCGTTTGAGCAAACGGGGAGGCCTGTGGTGTTTGGACCTCTACCACACGTAAGACTCTGGTCCGGATTTGCTCCAGAATCTCCATGAGCCCATCAAGGTTATAGACATCTTGGAGCACCTCACGCACGGTCTCCAAAATGATGGGAAACTGCGGATATTTCGAAGCCACGCCCAGCAATTGGGCTGCGCGTTGTCGCTGTTGCCATAAGGGAGTGCGTTTGGCCGGGTCGCGGCGCGGCAACAACAAGGCTCGGGCCGCGTTTTCACGAAAATGTGCGGCAAATAGGGCAGAACCGCCAACATGCTGACGCAGTTGATCACGTAAATCCTCGGGTTCAAACCAGAAAATATCGGCCCCCGGCGGTTCGCCGTCGGTA
>DEPX01000139.1:20222-21428 GCA_002358975.1 Micrococcaceae bacterium UBA3381
AGCCGGCACCCGCACAATAATACCGTCGTCTCCAGCCATGGCATTGGCATCAAAACCGTAGGTGGCTTTCACCCGCTCGGAGATGACCAAAGCCCAGGGCGCGTGGACGGCTTTACCAAACGGCGAATGTAAAATGATCCGCCAGTCACCCAGCTCGTCCCGGAAACGCTCGATCAATATCGTGGTGTCGGTTGGCACATGCCCGGTCGCATCGCGTTGCTCGGTGAGATAATTGACCAAATTCGTCCGGGCATAACCATCTAGCCCAGCGGCCGCTAGGCGAGCCTGCGTGTCGTTGTCGGCCAGTATTTCCCGACGAAACGCCCCGGTTGCCCGGCCCAGCTCCAAAGGCCGACCTGGCTGGTCACCACGCCAAAACGGCAACCGCCCGGGCCGACCGAACGCCGGGGTCACAAGTACACGATCATGCGTGATGTCTTCGATCTGCCAGGTAGTGGCCCCCAAAATAATGGTTTCGCCCACCCGAGACTCATAGACCATTTCCTCATCGAGTTCTCCCACGCGTTTGGCGCCGTTGGCATCGGTGGCAAGATAGACCCCAAATAGCCCCCGGTCGGCAATGGTGCCTCCGGAGGTTACTGCCAGCCGCTGTGCTCCGGGCCGGGCAGTGATCGTACCGGCTTCCCGATCCCACACCACACGGGGTTTCAGCTGAGCAAATTCATCAGAAACATATTTGCCCGCCAATAAATCCAACACCGAAGCGTATACATCCAGCGACAGGGCAGTAAACGGTGCCGCCCGGCGAACCAGCTCAAACCAGGCCTGATCGGTCAGCTCATCCATGGCGGCAGCCGCGATGGTTTGCTGAGCCAAAATATCTAACGGGTTAGCCGGAATATCCAGGGCTTCGATGGACCCGGTCAGCATCCGCTCGGTCACCACCGCGGCATCCACCACATCGGCACGGTGCAAAGGAAAAAACCAGCCCGTGGATACTTCACCGACCTGGTGGCCGGCCCGTCCCACGCGTTGCAGCCCGGCGGCAACTGACGGGGCAGCCTGTAAGTGAATCACCACATCGACTACACCCATATCAATGCCTAATTCCAACGACGACGTCGCTACCACGCATCGCAGCGTGCCGGATTTGAGGCCATCTTCTACTTCCGCGCGGGCGGTAGCCGACATGGAACCGTGATGGGTGCGGGAAAATTCCTCTTCGGCTTGCCACCGTTCATTAAG
>DEPX01000163.1 GCA_002358975.1 Micrococcaceae bacterium UBA3381
TGAGAGCTAGATCACACGTTAAGCTTTGTGTTATGGATCTTGTTCCTTTGATGAACCGACATCTGAAATTTCGTCACCTTGTCGTCATTTTGGCGATTGAGCAGCAGGGTAGTCTCATGCGTGCGGCTGAGAACCTCTATGTCACACAACCGGCTCTCAGCCGCACGTTACGGGAGGCAGAAACTGCTATTGGTGCTCCGCTATTTGAACGAACAAGACACGGGATGATCCCTACCGAAGCTGGACGTGTGGCTCTTGAACATGCCGGAGCCATTATTGGCCACGCGGAGGTTCTTGACCGCCGGGTGGCTGAAATTTCCAACCAGCAAGCAGGTACAATAAGCATCGGGGCGCATGTGACCGGTGCTAATACCATCGTGCCGATGGCCGTTGGACATTTGCTAACGCAGTATCCGCACATGAATGTGACCATTAGCGAAGCTCCACCATCTGCCCTCATTCAGCAGTTAGAACAGGGTAGCTTGGATATGCTCGTAGGCCGAATGACGGATCACAAAAGCACAGCGCAATTAGACCTGAGACCTCTGTATTCTGAGTCATACCGAATTGTGGCCAGTGCAAGAGGTTCGGCATTCGACCCTGCTACGATTACCCTCGAATCACTGGTGGATCGCCCATGGGTCATACCGGTCAAGGGCACGCCATTACGGGATATGTGGGAAAAAGCCTTTATACAAAGGGAACTTCCATTGCCGAGGCAGGTTGTAGAATGCGGTTCGCCGGCGCCGACCAGTACTTTGATACGCCAGTATGGGTTTTTCGGCGTCCTACCTGAATCGATGGTCCGTGATGATGAGCGTATGCAGCCCACTCCTATCAAACTGTCTGACGACCTTGATCGAATAGGTCTTATGTTAATGCCAGAGCGACCGCTAACGGTGGCTGCTGAAATGATGTTAAAAGCGTTCTATGAACAGGCACAACGACTCAATGAGTAGGGCCGTGTATAGCTGAATTTTCGTGCAAAAATTATTGGCTACATTCAATTTGATATTACGCTTTTGTGACGATGGTTGTACTTTAGGCATATCCATTGTAGGATGGGACACATAAGTAGGTTCAAATAGATCCCACTAATGTACTTTTCGATAACAAAAAGCTACTGGACCGCTGAACGCCGTGGTTCGCATCTTGTGCGTACTAGTTGCTCACCTCAGAGGTTGCGAAGGCCGCAACTCCAGAGCAATAAGAGTATCTTGTAAAGTTCTAAGGAGCGATCATGAATGAAGGCATCAATGTTTCTAACACCTTGTTCTCAACGCCGATTCCCTGGCCCAGTGACACCAGTCTAGAGTTAATGGTTCTTCCTTGGTCTGGTTGGGAGCTTAAGGTTCGGTGATATCAGAAACGGCAGAAAATGACATAGAGAAACTCAAAGACTGCCCCTGAGGAATTTCAGTAGAAATCTCTCAGGGGGCAGGTTTTATGACAAAAACTAAATTAGAGCAACGCTTTAAACATCCTGACCATTGAACGTCAAGCTATTGACTCTTATATCTATGCTGTAGCCACTTGCTTGTAACGATATGTTGTAATTTTTTCGGCCGTCTAAGATTGGAATGCAGATTCGAGCGCGCAGGTCTGAATGGATGCTGGTGCTCACGCCGAAAAGACAAAGGAATTGCAGTGGAACAAGTTCAAGTAGCGCCGGAACGTACTATATCGATTGACCGCACTGTGGAGTGGGTTGAAACAGATGCCTCAGGACATCAACACAATTCGGTGGTGATTCGCTGGATTGAAGCTGCAGAAGCCGAACTGATGCGTATATTGGAACTAGAAGACTACTTTCCTAATGCACCCCGAGTTCAACACACCGTCAACTACACTGGGATGTTATGGTTCGGCCAACGCGCACACACAGATCTGTGGATCGAACGCATCGGCAAAACGTCTTTGACCTTTGGTTTTCAAATAATGTCGTACGAACACAACTCATTTCCCGGCGCGGAAGTCGCAAATGGCACAGTCACGACAGCGTATGTGCCACAAGGAGCTACCGGTGCTCAACCGTGGCCAGCAGAAATGCGTCAAAAGTTCGAACAGGTAGCACGATGACGGAAGACACACTGCAAGCCAGCTCAGGATTCTTGATCCCGCGGCCACAGATTTCGTACCAGCAGCTGATCATCAGTTTATTTGGCCTCTACAGCCGTACGCCGGGCATGGTTTTTCCAGTGGCTGCATTGGTCTCCTTGCTAGAAGACCTTGGATATGACGAGCCCGGTGTTCGTTCAGCCATCTCTCGTCTGAAGTCCAAAGGCACGCTGCATGCTACACCGGTAAATAATGTGGCAGCTTATGAGTTAAACGATGCGCTGCGCTCTACCTTTATCGAAGGTGATGAGCGGATCTTCGCAGAACGCCTACCACAATATTACAGTTCTTGGGTGCTGGTTCTGTTTTCGGTGCCCGAATCCCAGCGGAGGCTGCGACATCAACTACGCAAAGTCTTATCCGGACTCGGCTTTGGTACGGTCGCCTCAGGGGTTTGGATCGCCAACGGACGACTGATGGGTCGAGTCCAAGAGCGTTTAGAAGAACAAGGCTTATTGCAATACGTACAGTTTTTCCGCGGGGATTACTTCCACGAAGGAAGCATTCGCGAACAAGTCCGGCAATGGTGGGACCTGGACAGTATCGAAGCCAACATTCTGGATTTTCTAGATGTTTACGGTAACGCACTTGAGATTTGGACTGCGGAGGTCGGCTCGGATCCGTCTACAGCATTTCGTGAAGCAACGTTTGAACAATGCCGCGATGCATTCCGGTATTACGTTCCGATGCTAACTCAATGGCGGCATATTCCCTACCAGGATCCGAATCTTCCTGACGAATATATGCCGGAAAACTGGAAAGGCCCCAAAGCGCGCACCATATTTGTCCGAACCCATCGACTTATTTCCTCGCTGGCAGCCAGGCATGCTCGATTGGTCATACGTACGCATTTACCGGACCAACTCGTCTAAAGACTGTCACAAAAACGTACCGTAGTTTTGACATGGATGGATACTGTCCAGGGTGACACAAAATATGCTGTCTGCAGTCATAGAAGGTTCTGTCGCAGAATAGGCCAAACAAATGACGGCTAGCTATGTGTCAGCTAGCCGTCATTTGAAATCTCTCAGGCTTTATTCACGTATAATATCGCAAACTAGCGGTCTTGGATGACTGCTACGGCGTCGATTTCAATGAGGGCTTCTTTTTGCCACAGGCGGGAGACGCCGAGCCCAGTAATAGCGGGGTAGTTAGAGCCTGCCATTTCACGCCAGATTTTTCCGATTTCGCGTCCATTTGCTTGGTATTCATCAACATCTAATAGATAGATGGTTACAGCCACCAGATCATCAGGTTGACCACCTGCTTCACGAAGGGTTTCGAGCACATTGCCGAAAGCTTTTCGAAATTGATCGATAAGCCCGCCCGGGATGATGCTTCGATTCTCATCCAGTGCAGTCTGTCCGCCCAAGTATACCGTGTTGCCTGATTTAACGCCGTGTGAGAAACCAAGTGGTGGACCAAGAATTTCAGGATTAATAAT
>DEPX01000111.1:0-1980 GCA_002358975.1 Micrococcaceae bacterium UBA3381
CCGCCGCGGTGGCACCATAGGGCCCGGCCATACCGTCTTGATTCCGGATAAGATCTGGTTCGCCTAATACGCCATCAAAACCGGAATAGCCATCGTTGTACTGGCCTTTCAGAAATTCGGCATCGACCAGCTCGGCGTCCAAATTTTCGTGCAGTTCGGCACCTGAGGTACCTGCCACGCAGTGGATGGGCCAGGTATCTTCAAAATCCGGGTTGTCGCCAAAGTGGGGGCCTGGATCAATATGCCAGTCGCGGGTGGTGGCTATGACATCGAATTTCTGACCGCACTGGTTGATGTATTCGGTGATCAAAGCAGCAGTTTGCGCGCCGCCTTCAACGGCCAGCGCACCGCCTTCGCAAAAGTCCTCTTGGATATCCACGATGATCAGCGCGTGCATGGTGTCGTATCCTTTGTGTTGGAAGTGTGAGATCCGGTGGTGATGACCGGATAGCCTAGTGTAGTTCAAATACTGTCGGAATGGCGGGTTCACCGTCTTGTAGCCGACGAGCTGCTCGGGGTAGCTCCGAAACCTTGGCCTGATGATGGGCTGCTGCCTCACGCACCGCATTGGCACCGGTATAACGGGTATCGATGACCCCGCCGTCTACCATTTTGACCAATAGTGGCCGGTGATTGGCGTCCCAGTTCGGCTCGATTCCAGTGGCTACTACCTCTGCGCTGGCGATGTCCTGATCCATGTGTCGGGCAGCGAATTTGCGTCCGCCCGGATTGGTTTTGCCTTCGGAACGTTTTTGGACGTCAATCCAGTTGCCATGGTGATCCTGCCGTGTGGTGAGTTTATAGACCAAGGAGGCCGTCGGAGCACCGGAACCGGTCACCAATTGGGTTCCCACACCGTAGGCATCCACCGGTGCAGAGCGTAGAGCAGCAATAGCATACTCATCTAAGTCCGAGGTGACAACTATTCCGGTGTTGGTGTTACCAAGCTCATCCAGCAGGCGTCGAACATTATGGGCTTCTTCTAACAAATCGCCGGAATCAATGCGCACATAGGCCAGCTCATGGCCTGCCACGTCGACGGCGTTGCGCACACCGGTGGCGATGTCATAGGTATCGATCAACAGTGTGGTATCGCGGCCCATGGTTTCAACCTGGGCTTGAAACGCGGTGTGTTCGTCGTCGTGCAATAAGGTAAATGAATGCGCTGATGTCCCGGCGGTTGTGATGCCGTAGCGCAGGCCAGCGGCTAAGTTTGAAGTGGAGCTAAACCCGGCGATGGCTGCGGCGCGGGCGGCTGCTGCGGCGGCCTGTTCATGGGCGCGACGTGAACCCATTTCAATACATGAACGGCCACCGGCCGCCATGGTCATTCGCGAAGCGGCAGAGGCCACCGCCGTGTCGTAGTTATGCACCGATAATAGGTAGGTTTCTAAGACGACGGCTTCGGCGAAGGTGGCTTCAACCTGCATGATCGGCGAATTAGGAAAATATGGTTCACCTTCGGCATAGGCGTAAATATCGCCGGTGAAGGTGAAATCTGCCAGCCAGTTGACGGTATCTTCCGATACGACGTTGTGGTCGGATAAAAAAGCCAAATGTTCGTCGTCAAAACGAAACGCCGCTAGGCCTTCTAGGAACCGTCCTTGGCCTGCGGCGACACCGTATCGTCGTCCGGCAGGTAATCTGCGCGCGAAGAGTTCAAAGACCGATTTGCGGTTGGCGGTGCCGGCTTTGCGGGCCGCATCAACCATGGTCAACTCGTAGTGGTCGGTGAAAAACGAGGTGGGGCTGACGCCACGTTGGGTGTTACTCACGGCCTCCACATTAGCGCCTTGTGCTAGGTAATGACACTTTTTAGCTTTATCCGGTAGCAAGTGACACACGCGGGCGGTTGATCATGCCTAGAATATGGTCCATGTCCATTACATGTGCAGTTGATGTTGACCCGGATATTGTCGTCGATGAGCTCACCGATGTCACAGACCCCTGGAAAGTGATCGTCTGGAATGACCCGGTGAA
>DEPX01000111.1:2021-5591 GCA_002358975.1 Micrococcaceae bacterium UBA3381
TATGTCACCTACGTGTTTCGTACCTATTTTGGGTACACGGCATCGGTTGCACATGATCTGATGCTGCAGGTGCACCACCAAGGCAAGGCCGTTGTGGCCAACGGTTCCAAAGAGGAGGCCGAACGTCACGTCGCTGCGATGCATGGATTTGGCCTGTGGGCAACCTATGAACAAAACCAGTAAAGGATACGGCACATTCACCAATGGCTTTAGCGTTTAAATCCACTCTGCGCGGGTATTCCGCATATTTAGAAAAGGCCGAGCGCCAGATTTTACGGTCGCTGTTTTCCGACGTACTGACGCTGCTAGGCGGTGTGAGCCCGGCAGATACGCAGCTGGAGGAAGATCGGCCGAAATTTTTTGACCGCTTTCGCTCGCGCGATCAGACCCAGCACCTACCCGATGCCCCATCCACCGATGATCTGTCCGGTACCGATGCGGCCTTTTGGGATTTGGTGGGCTCACTGGCCGACGACGAGGTCCACATTGACCTAACCGACCCGGCGGTTCAACGTTTGCTGCCGGATGCCCGCAGTGGCGAAGATGCTGAACAGGGTTCCGAGCAGTTTCGCCAGCTGGCCCAGGATGACATTCGCCAAGAGAAGATTGCTGATCTGCAACGAGCTTATGCACTGGTGCAAACGCCGTCGTTGATGTTGACCACTGCTGAGGCCGAATCGTTTGGGCGCGCGCTGAATCAGGTGCGTCTGGTATTGTCGTCGCGGTTAAATATTGAGCGCGAAGAAGATGCGGAGCGAGTACACGAAATTGACTCGGTGGATCAGGCCACCGATGTGGAACGCTATATGGCGTTACTGTATAACTTTGTGTCGTGGCTACAGGAAACCCTGATGCAGGCGTTGATTGGAGATATATCGTGACCAGGCCGAACCCTCAAGCGCCCATCGGGATTTTTGACTCTGGGGTTGGTGGGCTGACGGTGGCCCGCGCGGTGATCGATCAGCTACCGGATGAAGACATCGTGTATGTCGGTGATACTGCCAATGCCCCCTATGGCCCCAAACCGATTGCCCAGGTGCGTCGCTTAGCGCTATCCATCATGGATGAGCTGGTCGATGCCGGTGTCAAACTGTTAGTCATCGCTTGTAACTCGGCCACCGCAGCGGTGTTACGCGATGCCCGGGAACGCTACACCAAGGCCTACGGCATTCCGGTGGTTGAAGTGATTCAACCGGCCGTACAGCGGGCAGTGATCTCCACTCAGAATGGTCGAGTCGGGGTCATTGGTACCGAGGCCACCATTGCTTCGCGGGCCTATGAAGACACCTTCGCTGCAGCACCCCAACTGGAGATCACCTCCTCGGCGGCCCCGCGGTTTGTTGAATATGTCGAACGCGGTATTACTACCGGACCGGAATTAATCGCCGTGGCAGAACAGTATTTGCAGCCCTTTAAAACCGCCGACATCGACACGTTAATTTTGGGCTGCACCCACTATCCGCTACTGGCCGGTGTGATCAGTTATGTGCTGGGTGAAAGCGTGAATTTAGTCACCTCTTCTGAATCGACGGCGCGTGCGGTGTACCGTGAATTAGTACGCCACGGATTAGAAAACCCGGCCGGGTCGCGCAGCGAAATCCCGCCCGCCAACTCGCGGCATAAGTTTATGGCCACCGGCGATCCGGGCAATTTTGCGCAACTGGCCACCCGGTTTTTGGGCCCAGAAGTCGGTGGCGTAACCCAAATACGAACGGTCGCTGAACAATTCCCGACCGGTACACTGTCGGTAATCAACGCCCCCGGCAACTAACGAGATCAAAAGGAATTGAGGATATGCAGCTCACCATCATCGGCGCGTCCGGCTCATTTCCCGGACCCGGTTCTCCGGCATCCTGCTATTTGGTCTCCGTTGATGGGGTAGATGATGAAGGGCAACCCAAAACGTGGCGTGTAGTCATGGACTTGGGCAATGGGGCATTGGGCACGCTGCAACGCTATGTCGCCCTAGAAGACATCGACGCGATACTGCTGTCGCACCTGCATCCGGATCATTTCATGGATCTATGCGGTCTACACGTGGTAGTTCGCTGGAACCCCAATGGTTGGGATAACGGGCGCATCCCGGTCTATGGTCCCGCCGATACTGCCGATAGGATCGCCATCGCTTACGGCCTGGATCCAGATCCAGGCATGCACCCGGACTTTGAGTTTTTAGACTGGCAGGTACACCAGCCCATCACCATCGGACCATTAACCGTTACCCCGTACCCGGTGCGTCACCCCATAGACGAGGCCTATGCGCTGCGGTTAGAAACCACCGAAACCACCCCGGATGGTGTGGAATACACCTCGGTGCTGACCTATTCTGGCGACACCGACACCGCTGCCGGACTGGTGGAAGCCGCCAAAGACGCCGACTTGTTTTTATGTGAAGCCGCCTTTCATGAAGGCCGTGACGACGGTATCGATGGTATTCACCTGACCGGTAAACGTGCCGGCGAAATGGCCACCGCCGCTGGAGTCGACCGCTTATTATTGACGCATATCCCAGTGTGGAATGACCCATTGGTCACCTCCCAGGAAGCTCGCACCACCTACACCGGCCAATTAGCCGTTGCCGTATCCGGCGTCACCTATACCGTTTAGAGGAGTACTGTTTGTCCACCCGTGCCGATGACCGCACCGTATCCCAACTTCGTGAAGTCAGCATCAAAACCGGCTGGTCCGCCCACGCCGAGGGCTCCGCGCTGGTCAGCTTTGGTAACACCAAAGTCCTATGCACCGCCAGCTTCACACAAGGCGTACCGCGCTGGCTCAAGGGCAAAAACCGTGGTTGGGTGACCGCCGAATACGCCATGTTGCCCCGAGCCACCGGAGAGCGCAGCGCACGCGAATCGGTGCGTGGTAAAGTCTCGGGCCGCACCCAAGAGATTTCTCGGCTGATCGGTCGCAGTTTGCGCACCGTCGTCGATACCAAAGCACTGGGCGAAAACACCATTGTGCTGGACTGTGATGTGATCCAGGCCGATGGTGGCACCCGCACCGCCGCTATTACCGGCGCCTGGGTTGCCCTGGCCTTGGCCATTGACTGGGCCCGCGAACAACGCATCATCCGCTCCACTGCCAAACCCTTGACCGGATCGGTGGCCGCGGTATCCGTTGGTATCGTGGACGGCCAAGCTGTACTGGATCTGCCCTATGCCGAAGACGTGCGCGCTGAAACCGACATGAATGTAGTCACCACCGCAGACGGCGAATTTATTGAAATCCAAGGTACTGCCGAACAACAACCCTTCAACCGGGCCCAACTTGATGAACTCTTAGATCTAGCTGTGGCCGGCACCGCAGAACTGACCCAAATCCAACAGGCCGCTCTGGCCGTTGCCGCAGGACAGGAGTAATCATGCAGCCGGCGATCGTGCTTGCCTCACATAACCCGAGCAAACTCGTAGAACTTCGTGAGATCCTTACCGCAGCGATACCCGGGCTGGCCCCCGAAGCGATCGTGGATGCCGGTGCCGTTGATGCTCCGGATGTGGTGGAAGACGGCGTGACTTTTGAAGCCAATGCACTCAAGAAAGCCACCCTGACCGCACAGGCCACCGGGCT
>DEPX01000156.1:0-885 GCA_002358975.1 Micrococcaceae bacterium UBA3381
AATTAGGCGGTAAAGAAGAACCTGACCAGGTGGAAAAACACCGGTGCCGAGAAACTGAGCGAATCCAACCGGTCCATAATGCCACCATGACCGGCGATCGTGGCGCCAAAATCTTTGACGCCCCGGTCGCGCTTGATTGACGACATCACCAGCCCACCGAAGAAACCCATCAGGCAGGAAACCAATGCCAGCAGTGCGGCCTGCCACCAAGCAAACGGTGTGATCCACCAAAGACCTGCACCGATCGCCGTCGCTGTGAGCACACCGCCAATCAGGCCCTCCCAAGTTTTATTCGGCGACACCAAAGGCGCTACCGGATGTTTGCCCAGCGTTTTGCCCCACACATATTGGAACACGTCCGAAAGCTGGACAACGACCACTAAAAACAGCATGAGCAATGCGCCTTCGGGCCCACCGGAACCCAGTGCGGAACCTTCTGCCACATCGCGACCCTGAGCCATCATGACCGGCAGCTGCATAGTGGCGGGAATATAACTGATCGCGTAGACGCACACCATCAGCGCCCACTGGATGAGTGCGGCCCGCTGTAGAAAACTATTGGTATCGCCGGCCAGCGCGTTGCGGATCGGCAGAAATAAAAATGCATAAACAGGGATGAGTACCGCAAAGGCGCCGTACCAGTGTTCCCAGAGAAACCAGTAGTTGATTACCGGGATGACATAGACCAACCACACCAGGGTTTTATGATCTGACCGGTGTGTTGGTGCGATGGTGAGAAACTCGCGTAATGCCAAAAAGGATAGCAAGAGAAATAGGACGATCACGGCGGTCTCACCGATGAGAAGGGTGACCCCCAGGCCAAAGGCCATGATCCACCACGCCCAGATGCGCTGGTTCAAGTTTTTCAACGTGGAACTGGTTTTG
>DEPX01000156.1:963-6761 GCA_002358975.1 Micrococcaceae bacterium UBA3381
ATGAGTCCGATCACTGCGAGTCTCCTTCGGCGACTAGTTCGTTAGCCAGTATGTGGCGTGCACGAGAAAGAAAATCGTTTTGTGATTCATCGGCTCCCACAAAAAGTGGTTTATGGACTATGACCTGCGAAAGGTGAGGTACCGGAATGGTTTCACCTTTGGGCAGGATGCGGCTGAGATTCTTTAGCGTGACCGGAACGACAGGTACATCGGGTGCATGTTTGGCCAGTCTGTAGAGCCCGGCCTGGAAAGCGGCGACCCGATCGCCAGGTCCGCGGGTGCCTTCGGGGAAAATGAGCAGCGATTCGCCTGCGTCAAGAATAGCTGTCATGCCGGTGAGCTGGCTGGTTTGCGGTGAACTGCCCGAACTGGTGTGACGAGTTTTTCGTTGGGCATCGGCACGAGTGTGCGGACGATCTTTATAGCGGTGCACCAGGTGTGCGTTAAAAATTTTTTGGGCAACAGATTTTTTGAAACCTGATCCCCAATAGTCTGCCGCGGCAATCGGGCGCACTTTTGGCTGCAGTTCGGCGGGCATGATCGACCAAAGGGTGACAAAATCCAGGTGCGACGAGTGGTTTGCGTAATAGATGGCTTGCCGTGGGAATTCGGGCGGTTCCCCATCGGTGCCTTCAGCGGCGACGCGTGCACCGGATACCGTGGTGATCAGTCCTGAGATCCCACGTTTAAGCAATCCCATGGGTTTCATGAGGCCACATCCTCTCTGGCGTGCAGTGCCTCGGCAATCCGATTCAGCCGCATCACCACGGTAACAATCGAGCCGAGCAGTATAAGCGCTAGTCCGAGGGCCAAGACCACACCGCGGGTGTTAAACAGAGGTTCAAATAGTGATACCAGGCTGGCAGCTACCAGCACCCACATCCGGGCGGGTTTGGCCATGGGACCGGCAAAGAAATTTCCCACCCCGTTTGCTGCACCCAGCGTGCGAACATATGCGGTAAGAACCGATACTGCTGCGGCAGTCCAACCTACAGCCACACCCCAATTGGTGCCACCGGCCACCCAAATGCCTGCGGTCGCGTAACCGGCGGCGGCCAGTAGCAAAAGATCGGCGATACGATCGGGCACCTCATTGAATAAGTCGCCGGTGGGAGTATGCATGCCTTTTTCGACCGCCAGCATACCGTCGAGCATATTGAACAACAGCCGCAAGGGGATACAGCATGCCGTGACGATCAGCCAGGCGGCCCGGGCACCATCAGAACATACCAGGCCAGAAGCAATCAGTCCTACTGCACCAATGAGTGCGAACAGTACCGAACCAATGGACACCCGGTTCGGGGTAAGTTTTGCCGCATACATCGTATCGGCCAGCTTGGCTGCCCAGGTAGTAGAACGCTGCGGTATTGCGCGTCGGTCGGTGCCGTGTGGTGGTCTCGAATCTGACATGGCTCCTCATTGGTGTCAGGTGGTGGGATACTGCCCTAGTGTAGGCGTTGAGTTAGGCTGAAACCTAGATATTCCTGACCACTGCGATCTGGGAGTTGGTGGCAGATGCTACGAAAATGTGTTGACCATGGCGTTGCCGCCGCATGGGGTGGTGCCGAAGCCACGGTGTTTTTTATTGTGCCGGATTTATGGACGAGCTGGCTGGCACTGCACAATCCACGCCGTGGTATAGCGACGACGGTTTCAGCGCTCGCCGGTGCCCTAGCTGGCGGAGCGTTGAACTATACGGTAGCTCAGCGAATGCAGCCAGATGATACCGAAAAGATATTGACTGCGGTGCCAGGTATTTCAACCCAGATGGTTGCTGATGTGGAACGGCAGCTGGATGAGCAGGGGTGGTCAGCCCTGGTATTGGGCCCCACCCGTGGGGTGCCCTATAAAATTTATGCCCGAACCCTGGCACACGGTCATGAATCGTTCCGCCGGTTTATGCTGCTATCTGTACCTGCTCGGATGGTGCGTTTTCTGGCGGTGACCGCCGGTGTGGCCGGGCTAGGCAAACTCGCCGACTGTACGGGGAGAAGTAAATTCGCCAAATCTAGCATATTTCTGGCCGGCTGGGGAGCGTTTTATACGTGGTACTTCACCAAAGGTCCCGGTCGAAGCACATCGAACGAGTTGTCCCATTGACATCCGGTCGTGAAATCAGCATGTGAAACGTGCGCTTGGGGATTATCCAATATTCTCTAGAAGCCCTGGGTCTTTCACGCTGTAGATATTTGCTCGTGCAAAGTAAGAAGCTCTGATTCCCATGCCAGCTCCGTCCTTTGCCAACGAGAATAATGCTCGGCTGTGCCATCTCGCATCACTAGGTCTTGTATCTTACGGTCTAGCCATACCCTCCATTGCTGGATCCGTTCGTTCTGTGAGCGGGCCAAAAGGGGCTGGCGGTATCGATCCAAGACTTGAGACACGTTCCGCTGCCGCACTAGAGATTCAACGAATTCTACGTCTGACATAACCGTAGTCCCCTCCGCGAAACGGTATGGCTGAGACGCCAATATGGGCCCCATGCGTTGACGGATACGGTGCATATCAGTACGTACAGTTCCAGGCCGTCCGGACTCACCGTGAATTTCCGTGGTCAGTTCGGAAGCTGTCCAACCTCGTTTTCGTGAACTAAGTAGGGCCAGTATCTCGGCGGTGCGCAGAGGTAGGGGCTGCCATGGGCCGCCGTCTATGGCGAAAGCTGGAGGCTCGTCAAGCAGTCGTAAGTGGAGGGTACTTGGGGACGATCTGGGGTCAAGGTGTGGATGCCTGTCCTCTAGACCGGGGGATACGTGGTTGTCCGCTTGAGTCCAGGGCGGTTCCAGATGTTCTGGTTGGTGATTGACGGAGTGGTGAAGTATGGCGGAGATGAGTCGGCTGCTCATACGCACTATTGGAATTACTTCATTGCCCAGACGTTGCCGCGGACCGGAAATATCTAGAAAGCCTAGGGTTTTCCCAGATATTGGATGACGAATTGGAGCGGCCATGCACGTCCATGTCATGTGACTGTACGCAAAATGATCTTCGCCGCTCATATGCGCAGCCGAGTCGGTTCGTACGGCTTGTGAGATAGCATTCGTGCCAACGCTGGCTTCCGACCAATCGGCTCCATCGACGAATCCGATTCGCTCTGCCTCGTCCCGGAGCCGACGAGATCCGTATCGCCAGAGGACGTCTCCGACGGGGTCGGTGACTATCATTAACTGATCGACCGAGCTCGCCTGGCTCAATGCTTCCCACACCGGTTGCACTATATGTGCCAGGCCACTGTTGTACCTCTTTCGATCGATCTCGGTGTCCGGGTGCACATGTTGGGGCTTGGTCAATTCTCGACTCAGGCCACGTTCTCGACAGCGTTGCCAAGCTTCTGGATCAATTCTGCGTGCTGAGTCAGGATTTTCTGTGGCGATTCCGGGTGCAACCGACATGTAACCCTCCTACTTTTAGCCTACAGGTGTGGGTGCAGTGCACCTTAGTATATTTGTGGTCCAGGTCACATGCCAGTGGGTGTGGCAAAACCAGGCAGTCCACAAGTGGTTCTATAGGAGGACAGACATGCAGAAAAACTACTTGCAAAAGAACGCTGATGCATCCCTAGTTGATGCCGATAATGTCGCCGAATCTAGCCCGCGGGCGATTGCGCAGCGATGGATTGACCAATTTCAACGCGCCCTAACCTCAAGCTCTCCGGCTAGTGTAGCCGAGGTATTCGAACACGAGGGCTTTTGGAGAGACTTCGTCTCATTTACATGGAATTTGTACACTGCTGAGGGACGTGAAGAGATCGCCGCGCTGGCAACCGCGACCGTGCCGAATATTCAGCCGCAGGAGTGGGTTTTTAGTGAGGAGCCAACTTTTGAAGATGGCGTCACTACTGCCTGGTTCAATTTTGAGACAGCTCTAGGTAGCGGTCAGGCAATTGTCCGCATTCGAGATGGGCTGGCGTGGACCCTTCTAACTGTCTTGGAAGAACTGGATGGGTTTGAGGAGCCTACAGGGCGGAAGCGTCCGCAGGGCGTGGACCATAAGATCGTCAAAGGGCGATCAACTTGGTTGGAAAAACGCCGTGCCCAAGAAGAAACGCTCGGAGTGACAGAGGAACCGTTCGCACTTATCGTTGGTGGCGGTCAGGGCGGGATTGGTTTGGCCGCCCGGCTCAAGCACCTCGATGTTCCGACATTGGTGGTGGATCGTTACGACGCTCCGGGCGACGCTTGGCGTAATCGTTACAAATCGTTGCATCTTCATGACCCGGTTTGGTACGACCATCTTCCATATATGAAGTTTCCTGAGACCTGGCCGATCTTTCCGTCCAAAGATAAGGTCGCAGACTGGTTGAAATATTATACGGATTTGATGGAGCTCAATTACTGGGCCAGTACGACCTGTAAGAACGCCCAATGGAATGAGAATGAACAACGATGGATTGTGAACCTTGAGAGAGACGGGGTGGATATCACCCTGCGCCCAGTCCACCTGATCTTCGCTCTCGGGGTCTCTGGCTATCCTCAGATCCCCGAGTTCCCAGGACAGAATATTTTCGAAGGGGACCAACATCATTCTTCAGTTCACGAAGGAGGGGAACAGTACAGCGGGAAGAAGGCAGTTGTCATTGGATCCAATAATTCGGCTCATGATATCTGCGCCGACCTGTGGGAAAACGGGGCAGACGTCACGATGGTTCAACGGTCGTCCACGCATGTCTCGCCCAGCCATTCTTTGAGAAGTTTGGTATTGGGTCCGCTTTACTCCGAGGAAGCTGAAGAGAACGGAATCGACACCGATAAAGCAGACCGTCTTTTTGCATCCTGGCCGTATAAGGTTTTGCCAGACGTTCAACGTCCGGCTTTTGAATTGATGCGGCAGCAAAACTGTGATTTCTACCAGGCGTTGGAAGATGTTGGCTTCCAGCTGGATTTTGGAGAGGACGGATCCGGGCTTTTTTTGAAGTATTTGCGTCGAGGCTCTGGATACTACATCGATGTGGGCGCTTCCCAGCTCCTCATAGACGGCGAAGTCGCTCTGGCCTCAGGACAAGTAAGTCACCTAACTGAAAATACGGTGGTCCTCGGTGATGGCACAGAGCTCCCGGCGGACCTTGTAGTCTATGCCACCGGTTTTGGCTCAATGAATGAATGGTTGAAAGACCTCATATCACCAGAGGTGGCCGAGCAGGTTGGCAAATGTTGGGGCTACGGTTCTGGCACTACGCGCGACCCCGGTCCGTGGGAAGGCGAATTGCGGAACATGTGGAAGCCAACGAATGTGAAAAATCTGTGGGTTCACGGTGGAAATCTACACCAGTCCAGGCACTACTCAAAGTATCTGGCTCTGCAGATTAAGGCTCGATACGAAGGGCTGCCCACACCGGTTTATGGCTTGCAGCCCTCATATCACTCCAGCTGATCTCCGAGTGCGTAGGCAATACTGGGGCCTGGCAGACGTCCGGTTCCAGTATTGTGGGACTGTGAGCCCTTCGTTTTCCGAATGATGTGACGGACTGTGAAATCAAAGTCTCGCTTATCCGAGTTTCATTGCATGACCGCGGCCTTCTAAGCTGTACTCATGACAGAATTTTCTTTCCCCGAATGGTCTGGTCGCGATGATGGACCAGGCACTGAACATGCTCGATGGCATTCAACGGTTGGCCCGGTAGATAACAACAAACCGGGGTTTACGCTGCTGGGGTTTGTTTCCGATGAAGGAGTGCGGCGTAATCAGGGGCGACCCGGTGCGGCACAAGGTCCGGCTGCTATTCGGTCAGCGCTGGGGTCAATGGCCGTACACCACGATATCGCGCTCTTCGATGGGGGCGATGCGGTGGTGGTGGGCGATGA
>DEPX01000218.1:0-2949 GCA_002358975.1 Micrococcaceae bacterium UBA3381
AGTTTGCTGAGGCCCGTTGTGATGAGTCCACAGCGTTAAAGAAATAGAAACTAGAGAACATAGCTACCGATCAGTTGGGCTAGGGCGCGGATGTCGACGTGACCTTTGAACTCGAACCGAACCGTGCCGAGGCCACTGAACGTGAGATCGAGTTCAGCGTCCAAGTCGAATGTTCCGGCAGTTTCGACCGAGAACGCTTGGACTTTGGAATACGGCAGAGATGTGTAGTCACGCTTCTTACCGGTCATACCCTGTACGTTTAACGCGATCACGCGTTTGTTTGTGAACAGGACAGAGTCGCGGATGCCTTTAAACGCCGAGAGGACTTCTTCGTCGGGTACTAGTAAAGGGGCGATCTCTTTAGTGAGGATTTGTGGGTCGATGGGGCTGAGCTTGAAGAATGTGCCGTTTTGAAAGTCAATCATATGACTAATCTATGACAGCACTGTATACATCACCTGTAATGAGATGGCGTGGCGGGTATCGACTTGTTCCACGGTGCTCTCGAGGCCGAGTTCTCGGTGGACGGAGCGTAGTACAGGTTGTTTTGCTTGCAGGTCAGTCTGGATCGGAGTTTTCGGGCTGTAGATAGGTAGCGATGACTTCACCGACCTGGCGTAGCACTGGCATGACCTCCATGACACGGTCCGAACCGGCTTCCCAATTGGCAAACACCGCATAGCTAACACGTCGTTGCGGCGTCATGATGATCCCACAGTCGGCACGTATCGTTTCGTCGGTCCCGGTTTTATTCCACAGCCAGATGCCGCGGGTATATAGATAGTGGGCTAGTGGATCCGGCTCGAAAACGGAAGCAACCATCGAGGTGTCGGTCCCTGCACCCAACCACCGCCGAAATACTTCAGATTGAGACTCATCAAAGAGTTCGTCGCGTGCCAGACGAGCGATAAAGTCGCTGATCTCAGAGGCTGTGCCTGTGGATAGCTGTCCGGGAGCACCCGCGGGTCGAGGCCAACGGAGGAAATCGTGCAGCCCTGAATGCCGATATCCAAGATCCCGGACGCATTGGGCCGTACGTTCCAGGCCCACCCGGCGGATCAAGACGTTCGTCGCGAAATTGTCACTCACCGCTCCGATCAACATACCGATATCGAAAATCGTCAGCGAATCTTGCTGGAGGAGATACCAGAGACCGGATTCGCCTACACGTTCTGAGGGACGACGCCAGAGCCTCTCATCCAGATCAAGTTCGCCGTTGCGGGCCATATCTAAGGTCGCATACAGCAGGAATAGCTTGCCGATACTGGCAGTGGCCAACATTCGTGTCGGCTGGTGGGAAACAATCACCTCACCGGAGTCCACATCGAATGCCGAAGCACTGAATTCGACACCCTTCAAAGAAGTGAAATCAACGGGAACAGACATGTCCACGTCCTTTCCAGCGTATAGAGCAGCCAGGGAGCTATCTAAATACCCTACCGGAGCACAACGCACGAAATTCCGTATTGTTGGCCATGCTGGTTATAAACAAGCATTGACGTTAATCTTGCGGGGCCGCAGGATTAACGGAAAGGTGATTAAGCTGCCACGGCGCGTCATCTCGTCACCGACTTGCTGAGTCCAGTCCGGATCTCAGTGGAGCGCTTGAACAGGTTCAGCAGGATGCTCGCATCGGTGATGTCAGTGACGGCGCATTGACAGGAGCACGTATATGACTGCAGAGACGAACCATTCCCAGGGCCAGCTGACTGCTTTTGGGCCGGATTTTCCCTTCCCCTACGATTCATGGCTCTCACACCCCGCTGGGCTGGGAAGGCTTCCGGAAAAACGTTACGGGGAGCGTGTTGCGATCATCGGTGCTGGGGTAGCCGGCATTGTGGCTGCCTATGAGCTGATGCGGTTGGGGATGCGCCCTGTGATCTATGAGGCATCTCGGCTAGGTGGTCGGCTGCGTTCCGAACCGTTCGGCTATGATACTTCGACCATCGCTGAACTCGGCGGGATGCGCTTCCCGCGCTCTTCAGCGGCCTTCTTCCACTATGTTAATCTGCTTGGACTGGAAACGGCACCGTTCCCGAACCCGCTGACCGAGGCTGCCGGGTCTACAGTCGTTGAACTCGCCGGTGAAGCCCTCTATGCCGAACGTCTTGAAGACCTCCCACCATTATTCCAAGAGGTGGCAGAGGCTTATGATTTAGCCCTGGACTCGGTGTTGCAGCTGACCCAGCTGCAACAGGCGATGCGAAAGCGTGATGTTATTGAGGTAAAGCGAATCTGGAACGAGCTTGTGCCCCGGTGGGACGATTACAGCTTTTATGAGTTCATCGCTTCATCCGAAGCTTTTTCTCAGCTGAGCTTCCGCCATCGGGAAGTCTTCGGCCAAGTCGGCTTCGGTACCGGCGGTTGGGACTCAGACTTCCCCAATACAATGCTGGAGATTCTGCGCGTCGCTGCCTGCGAATTCGACGACAACCAGCATCTTATTCGAGGTGGGGCGGAACAGGTTCCCCGTGGGCTTTGGCAACGAGCAGTAGACGACGCGGTCTTCTGGCCAGAAGGTACCTCACTTGCCGGATTGCACGAAGGTGCACCATTCGGGGCCGTCGATAAAGTGATCCGTGCTGACGATGGCAGCCTCGCCGTCGTTGACTCTGCGGGCACACAGCGTCGCTACTCCACCGTGTTGGCCACCTGCCAGTCTTGGTTACTGACTACCGAGGTGCAAGTGGAGGAAAAACTGCTCTCCCAGGATCTTTGGATGGCGCTGGATCGAACCCGGTATATGCAGTCGTCGAAGACATTTGTGAAAGTCGATCGTCCGTTCTGGCGCGACCGCGACCCTGTGACCGGGCGTGAAAAAATGTCCATGACACTGACTGACCGACTCACCCGGGGGACCTACTTCTTTGAAGATGGGCCTGATGAGCCAGCGGTGATTTGTCTAAGCTACGCATGGATGTCAGATGCGCTGAAGATGCTTCCGCACAC
>DEPX01000218.1:3008-3632 GCA_002358975.1 Micrococcaceae bacterium UBA3381
GATGTTCGCGCACACATCATCGGCGATCCGGTTTCGGTCTCCTGGGAAGCAGATCCGTACTTCCTCGGGGCGTTCAAAGGTTCGTTGCCGGGCCATTATCGCTACAACGAGCGAATGTATTCGCACTTTCTCCAACGTGACTTACCGGCCCAACAGAGGGGGATCTTCTTAGCCGGCGATGATATTTCGTTTACCCCAGCCTGGGCTGAAGGCGCGGTACAGACGGCGCTGAATGCGGTCTGGGGCATTGTTGATTACCTCGGCGGGACCAGTTTTGCCCAGAACCCTGGGCCAGGTGACCGATACCCGGAGATCGGTCCGATGAAGCTGCCCGATTGAACCTGTGATGCTCGTCCGAAAGGAGCATAAGATGGAAAATGAGAATGACCGCGGCCGTATTGTCATTGCTATCGGTCAGTGTGAAGCGGTGCCGGGAAAGGTCGAAGCCAACCTCGACACGATTCGTAGGAACGCCAGCGACGCTGCCGCTGGAGGTGCAGACCTTTTGGTCCTTCCAGAAATGGTGCTCACCGGATATGCCATCGGCCCCGAACGTTTGGCTCAGCTCGCTGAGCCGCTCGACGGTCCTAATATGCGCCAGATGGCAGAGCTCTGCCGAAAGTT
>DEPX01000003.1:0-4749 GCA_002358975.1 Micrococcaceae bacterium UBA3381
ACCACTGTTTTATTTCTTCAAACCATTACAACACACTGCGTATTGCCCATCACCTAGTGCGCAATGCGATAAGGAGATCTGGTGCCCAACAGTTCCATCATGACTACCCATATCACGCCATCACCGGGCCAAAAGGTTCAAGCGGATCTTGCCCGCACATGGCTGTTAGTCAACGCTGGTCAACCAGATCGTTATTCCGCCGCTGTAGACTCCGCCGCCGACATCGTGCTCTATGATATCGAAGACGCTGTGGCGCCAAAAGATAAAGACTTTGCCCGCAAAAATGTTATTAACTGGTTTGCCTCGGGGCACACCGGTTGGGTTCGCATTAACGGCTACGGTAGCCCATGGTGGGAAAAAGATGTGACCGAATTGGCCAAATACATTACTCACGAACTTGACGGCCCACACCACAACGGCGGTCTACTGGGTGTCATGCTGGCTATGACCGAATCCACCGACCACGTCAACGAAACCGCGGCGCGTCTGCCGGGCGTACCGATTGTTGCACTGGTAGAGACCGCTCGGGGCCTACAACGCATCAATTCCATCGCAGCAGCCCGGGGTACGTTCCGTTTGGCATTCGGTATCGGTGACTTCCGTCGCGACACCGGTTTCGGCAACTCGCCCATGGCCCTGGCCTATGCACGTAGCCAATTCACCATTGCTTCAAAAGCCGCAATGCTGCCGTCCCCCATTGATGGACCAACCCAGGGCACCTCAGGCAGGGTGCTCACCGAAGGTGCCTCGGTGGCCGCAGAGTTCGGGTTCTCCGGCAAACTCTGTCTGCTGCCCGAACAAACCGCCACCATCAATGAAGGGCTGAGCCCATCGCAGGAAGAGCTCACTTGGGCGCATGATTTCCTTGACGAATATGAAGACGACGGCGGACAGATCCGTAACGGATCTGATCTACCACGCTTAGCCCGCTCCAACGGAATCATCGAATTGGCCGAAGCTCTGGGCATCGAATGGTGCCGGCCGGCCACCTCGGATAACTACGCGTCAGCACCCACCGATACGTACCATTACTAGGTCGATGCATGGCACAACCCTCTGGCCAGCGGCTGTGGACCCGGGACTATGTTCTAGCATTTATCGCACTGCTGGGCGCCTACATTGTGTTCATCTCGTTGATGGCTTTTATGGCCGTCTATGCCGTGCAGCGATTTGGTGTCGGTGATACCGCAGCCGGTTTTGCTTCCAGCTCTTTTGTGGTTGGTGCCGGGGTGGTGCGCTTATTCATCGGTAAGTATTTGGATTTTTTGGGACGCAAACGCACCCTGGTAACCAACTTGGCACTTTTGGTGGCCTGTTCGCTGCTGTATCCGCTCACCGATGTGTTCAGTCTGCTCATTGTTATCCGAGTGGTACAGGGTGCCGCGTTTGGGATCATCTCGACCACCATCACTGCTACGGTGCTAGACCTTATCCCTATACAGCGTCGCAGCGAAGGCCTCGGGTATTTTTCGTTGGCTGCCACGCTAGGAACCGCCATCGGCCCATTGGCTGCTGTAGAACTCAGCGAACGCGCCTCCACCGACTGGGTTTTTGGCTTCACGGCCGTTTGTGCAGGAATCGGTTTGTTGGTCGTACTGCCGATGCGCATTCCAGAACACAAAGTCACCACAGAAGATTACATCAATCGGTGGCGCATTCGAGGCTCCGATCTGGTAGATTTCAGGGCCCTACCTCCGGCTACCGTCGCATTCATTACCGCCATCGGCTACTCATTAGTGATGACGTTTCTGCCAGCCGATCTCTTGGGCCGGGGCATGGCCAATGCGGCGTCCCTGTTCTTTTTCATCTTCGCTATTGCTATGACGGCGATACGTCTACTTGCCGGACGGTTGCATGACCGTCGCGGTGATAACTCGGTCATTCCTGCGGCTTTGATGTTTCTGGCCTTGGGTCTCACCACGCTGGCCCTGGCCGATAGCCTGTGGCTGATCGTCTTGGCTGCACTTCTCAGTGGGTTTGGTTATGGTGCAGTGGTGCCTAGCTTGCAGGCTGTGGGGATCAATCGTACGAGCGCCAGTCGCATCCCGATTGCGACCTCCACACATTATCTGGCCCTAGATACCGGTATTGCTATTGGCCCGGTAGCGCTGGGGTTCATGATTCCGCTGGCCGGATATTCTGGGCTGTATTTCGCTGGCACCGCGGTCGTCATGCTGGCAGCGGTGGTGTACTGGTTTAGCCACGGCCGACACGCTACACGCCCTAGCACATTGAACAGCTAAGTTATTCGGCTGGGGCCTGTTCTGGTGCTTCTTGCTGTGGTGCCGGCTGTTCAGGCTGCTGCGGCTGTGGGGTGTTTTGTTGCTGTGGTTGTTCTTGTTCAGGCTCAGGGGCAGGCTCGTTTTGGTTATCCGGCACCTCGTTTGGCTGCTGCTGATCCTGGTCAACGTCGTCGTTACCCTGTTCACCCTGCTGCGGATTGTTGTACTGGTCAGCCGGGCCTTGTTCCGGATTGTCATTATTTGGCGTCTGGTTGCCAGGGCCTTCTTCATCCTGAGTGCCTCCGCTGCGGCCGGTCAGCCCAGAGAAAGTTGTACCGGTTGTATCACTGCTGGAACCACCGGTATAGGACGACACTGGACGGCCAGTCGAGAGCTCAAACACCAAAATAATGGCCATCGTGACCACGAACAGCCCACCGGCTAACAGGCCAATACGCTTCCACGGTAGGCCACGCAGGGTTTGCTGCCACCTAGGTTTCTCCGTAGCTTCAGGTTCTTCTCCGCCAGCTTCCATGGAGACGGTTTCGGTGGGGTCATCCACGTTTTGGCGATCCGAGGTGGCCGAGATCGGCGCGTTATTTTTCCCGACGGATTTATTGCCTCGGCCCGAATACTTGACCTTCACAGCGGTCTTTTCCAACCCGGTTTTTGCGCGCTCTAAGGAATACGAATATACGGCGCCGCCGACGGTAATGATCAAACTACCCAGGGCAGCACCGATGAGCGTACCGGCAGCACCCAGTGTGGACAACAGCACAGCAGATGTCACAGCACCTAGCGCCGAGCCAGATGCGCCCAGCCAGTTGATCTGCAGACCTTTAGATTCGCTCATTTCACCTATTATCCGATCTTAGCCAAATAGCGTCAAAAAACACCCCGGGCCCCCACTTTCCAAGTATCGGTCAGCTGTCCGTCGCTGATGACATAGACTTCATCCACCAGGTTCACCGCAACACACACGTGGTTAGGGACCACCTGTATTCGGGAGCCGATTGCTGGTAGTTGGTCACTATCCCAGATCACGGTGCCGTGATGTTCAGATAGTGCGGTGATCCGAGCCTCAGGATGCCCCAGGACCCGTCCGTAGCCGGTGGCCCAATCCGCCCGATCGCTAGACAAAATCTTTGAACCGGCATCGACAATAATGCGTGCCGGAGCATCCCCGTGGGCTTCATGCCGCGAAACCACAGTGGTCACCACCGTCAGTGCAATCTGATCAAAACCAATCCTGCCCAATTCCAACTGTTGGGCATCCCCAAAAACATAAACGCCTGGACGAATCTCGCTGGGGCCGCCGGCTGCGGTGAGCGTTGCTGACGGCGAAGAGCCACCCGACAATATGGTCATCTGGAAGCCGGCGTCAGCCAGATACTGTGCGGCGGTTTGTAGTGTCTGGGCTTCCTGTTCTGCCGCCGTCATCTGCTGGTCGGGTGCATAGCTGTGCCCCGGGAAGGTAAACAGCCCGCGTATCACCAGGTTGCGGTCGCGGCAGGCTTCCGCAATGGGTAACACTTGATCGGCAAAGACCCCGGAACGGTTGTGGCCGCTGTTGACTTCGATCATGATCTCAATGCCCGGATGCGATCCGGTGGCATCGGCCAGCTGGTGAACTGCAGCAACCGAGTCGGTGCCCACTGCCAGGACGCCGTCGTCGGCAATTCTGGTGAGTGTCGCAGCGTCATCGGAGGTTACCCATAGCGGGTAGGCGATGAAGAGGTCGGTGATACCGGCGTCAAAGAAGTATTTTGCCTCACCCACGGTGGCCACTGATAGGCCTTGGCTGCCGGCAGCCAGTTGCTTATGCCCGATGGTTGCGATCTTGTGGGTTTTCGCGTGGGGCCGCAGTTCGAGTTGGTGTTCGACCGCGAAGCTGGCCATGGCCGAAATGTTGGCATCCAGTTGCCGTTCATCTACCACGATGGCGGGGGTATGCGGTATCTGGTGCAACATGTCTTTGCCTTGGCCTAAAGGTTCTCGTCGTTGGTGGGCTCGTCCGTTTCGGCTTCTTGCCGTTCACGGCGCATACGTTCACGGGCGCGTGCTACCGCGGCGCGGTGGAGTTCTTCAGAAGAGCGATTAATACCCGAACCCTCGGAAATGTGGTCGGGGTTTTCCCGGCCGGTCAGTTGTAGTAGGGCAACGACCACCAGGGTTGCGGCAAAGCCAATGCCGAAAGCGATCAGCCCGATATCCAGGCGTAACGGGTGTTCGGGGTTATTCAGGCCCCCGGTGCCGACGACGGTGGCGACGACGAAGGCGATGATACCCACGACAAAGGAAAAGATCAGCGGTATTCTAATACCGCCTTGAAAGCCGCCGCGGGGTTTTTTAGGTGAATCTGGCATGGTGATTTCCGGCTATCGGAGTTGCTCCTTTGGAAAGTGGCTTAGGCCCATTCTAGTCGGTGTTTTACACAACGTAGAACTGAAGGCTGTGGGCGAAATTCAGTGCCGCACTAGGGTTCTGGCGGTTGGTACCCGTCTTGTTGAATGGCTTTGCGGGTGTC
>DEPX01000003.1:4761-6503 GCA_002358975.1 Micrococcaceae bacterium UBA3381
GGTGTCGAGCCAGTAGCCGATACCACTGATGCCAAACAGCACGGCAATAATCAACGCGTAGGTTCCGGCGATACCGAAGACACGATGGTAGTCCAGGTCCTGAATGAAAATATAGAGCCCGGCGATGACGATGCCCACAATCCCGGCGATCAGGTGGTCGCGCGCCGGGGCGAAGGTCTTGCGCCAACTAAATGCCCATAATTCGGCAATCCCGGCAATACCGAGCCCGGCGGCCAGGGTGATCCAGGTGACCGTGACTGATAGTTCGCCCAGTTGTACGCCGATCAGCGTTAGAGCGGCCAGCATCCATACCGCGGCGATGAGCGATAATGGCGAGCGCATGGCTTCAGGGACCGGGTCGCGACGTAGGTACTCCCACATGGACGATCCGGAGAGCACGAAAAATATTGCGCTGCCGTAATTCACGACCGCATCGTTGGGCTCTTGAATAATGATGGTGGCTAGACCAAACAGTGCGGCTACTGCAGCACGGATGAGGATGGGCCGATACATGACGGCGGTGGTCTCTGGGGGTATTTTTTGGCTCATGTCGGTTCCATTCTAATCATTGCGCGCCCAGTCGAATCCACGTGTCAGTCCGGATGCGCAACCACAGTCCCAGGGCTCTGGCGGCAAGATAGACCCCACCGAAACCGATCCACACCCAGGCCACAGCACCCGTGTTGCCGGTGTGCTCGGCCAGCACAGCCAACCCGGCCAGTGCTGGCAGGTAGACCACGATATTGGCGATACCAATCAGGCCGAGGTATTTGGCGTCTCCTGCGCCCATCAGTATCCCATCGAGCACGAAGACATAACCGGAAAGTGGTTGGGCGACGGCCAGTACCATCAGCCCGGCGGTGGTGCCGGCAATCACGGCCGGATCAGTGGTGAATGCGTGAGGCAACCAGAAGGCTCCTGCACCCAGCAGGATGCCGGTAATAATGCCGAAGCTGACCGACCACCGGATCATCGTGGAGGTTAGGGCACGGACCGCAGACACGTTGGCGGCGCCAAGCTCTTTGCCGATGAGTGCCTGCGCTGCGATGGCCAGGGCGTCAAGGGCAAAGGCCATGGTGGAATAAACGTTGAACACAATCTGGTGTGCGGCTAAGACTTCAGTGCCCAGGGCAGTGGCGGTGAGCACGGTGGCCAACACGGCGACGCGCAGGGAGGCGGAACGCACCAATAGCCAGGACCCCACCTGGGCGGTGGCGCGCAGCCCCGTCGTCGTCGGGGCATAGCCGACATCGTGACGACGCATCCGGGGCAGCAGGATCGTAGCGTAGACGGCGAACATGAGCCATTGCACCGCTGCGGTACCCAGGGCCGAACCGGTGACGCCCAGGTGCAGCACGTAGATGAGCACATAGTTCCCCACTATATTGAGTCCGAAGCCCAGACCGGCGACGACGAGCGGGGTGGTGGCGTCCTGCAAACCGCGCAGTACCCCGGTGGCGGCTAATACGGCCAGCATGGCAGGTAACCCAAGCATCGAGTATTGCAGATATGCAATGGCGTGCGGTGTCGAATCGGCGGTGGCTACGTGGGCCAGCAGCGGGGCGGCGAACCATCCGAGGCCGGCCAATACAACACCTAGGCACAAACCCAACCAGATGCCGTCGCGACCGCGGGCCAGGGCTTTATCGAGTTGGCCGGCACCAAGGAATCGGGCCACGGCCGGGGTGGTGGAATACGCCAGGAAGATCAGTAGCCCGGTGACGGTTTGGACAATGGCGGCT
>DEPX01000003.1:6536-9399 GCA_002358975.1 Micrococcaceae bacterium UBA3381
GGCTCCTAACCGGCCGATCATTGCGGTATCAGCCAACAGGAATAGTGGTTCGGCGATCAGTGCGCCGAAGGCCGGGACCGCTAGGCGGAGGATTTGTCGGGTCAGTGGCCGTTGTGTAGGCGCGGTCATTTAGATCGTCAGAAAACCCGTATCCATAGACGTCAGCTGCATCAACAATACAGAGACCACGTTGTTGAAGGCGTGGGATAACCAGGCGTAGGCGAAGGATCTTTTCGAAATCAAATACACGGTGGTGAAGGCTACGGCCATGGAGATATACGGCAGTACGGAGGCCCAAGAGGTATTGGGGTCGCCGATGAAATGTAACAGCGCGAAGGCGATAATTGAGATCGGGGCGGTGATCCAGGTGGGAATCCAGTGCGAGAGTTTACCGATGAGCAGGTGGCGGAAGACGTATTCCTCAACAAATGGCCCCACCAACCCCAGAATAAGAATCGAGACCAGCAGGGAGGATTCACCGGCGGCTTGTTCCACGGCTTCCTGGTTCGCCGAGACGCTGCTTTCGTGCCCGGATATGACCAGCAGAAAGGTGGTCAACAGTAAGGTGCCGAGCCAGACGACAGGCAATAACAGCACTTTGACCCACCACCAGGTGGCAAACCAGCGCAGCGAATATATAAATGGGCGCCACGAGATGGCCAACATGATGATCCCGGTGATGCTGTAGAGCACCACGTTGGAGTACATCAGAAACCAGCCGGGCATGGGTTCTTCGGCCAGCACATCGTTGAAGCTCATGGCCGGCTGCCCGTAGGCTTGGGCGCCGAATTCGGTGACGCCGGGGATCGAAAAGACTAACAATAGCCCGCCGAAGATAAACCCGCCGACATAAACCAGCAGGCCTAGGGCGTCTCCCCAGTGGGGTTTGCCCGGGTCGGAAGCGGTTTTATCGCCCCGCCGCGGTCCACCGGCGCGTTTGTGGTACTTCGGCCACTTCGTGTATTGGCCTGGCCATCCTGTCGGGTACGTACTCACCGGCCTCCTTCGAGGTCTTGCTGGGTTTGGGCAGTATATAAATCATGGTACATTCCCCCGGCCGCCAAAAGTTGTTCATGTGACCCCTGTTCCACAACGTTGCCGTGGTCCATGACCACGATGACGTCGGCGGCCCGGATGGTAGACAGCCGGTGAGCGATTACAAATGAGGTGCGCCCCTGTTGCAATCTCGCCAAAGCTTCTTGAATAAGTGCTTCAGTTCGAGTGTCCACCGACGACGTCGCCTCATCAAGAATTAACAGTCGCGGGTCCGATAAAAATGCCCGCGCAATGGTCAATAGTTGACGCTCCCCGGCCGAGATGGCATCCGAATCCAAGCTGATCTGGGTGTCATACCCTTCGGGCAGCTGACAAATGAAGTGGTCGGCGCGGGCAGCCTGGGCAGCGGCAACGATTTGGTCATCGGTGGCGTCCGGCTTGCCATAGGCAATGTTGTGTTTGATCGAGCCCGAAAATAATACGGCGTCCTGCAGCACCATACCGATGGGCTCGCGTAGCGAATTGCGTGACACCGTAGCAATATTGGTGCCATCCAACAAAATCTGGCCGGCATCGACATCGTAAAACCGCATCAACAAATTCACCAGGGTGGTTTTCCCCGCCCCGGTTGGTCCCACGATGGCCACCAGCTGACCGGGCTCAACCCGCAGATTCAGGTTGGTGATCAGCTCGTTTTCGTCATAACTAAAGTCCACGTGGTGAAATTCCACGGCACCGGTGACCGCGGGCAGTTGCGCTTCGGCGTCGTGTTCTTCTTCGGCATCTAAGAATTCAAAGACGCGTTCGGCCGATGCGACCGCCGAGATGATCATATTAGCTAGGCCGGCCAGTTGTCCCAGCGGTTGGTTGAATTCGCGCGAATATTGGATGAAGGCGGTGACCGAACCCAGGGGCAGCGCGCCGGCGGCAACACGCAGGGCACCCACCACCGCGATGCCCACATAGCCCAGGTACGTCACCCACTGCATAATCGGGTGGATCATGCCCGAAACAAACTGGGCTTTATAGCTGGCTTGGTAGACGTCGTCATTACGGGCATCGAATTCGGCGGTCATCGTGTCGGTCCGGTTGAACAGCGTGACGACATCGTGGCCGGTGAAGGCTTCTTCGATATGTCCGTTGAGCCTACCGGTGTTGGCCCACTGGGCGGAAAACAGTTTTTGAGCGCGTTTGCCAATAATACCGACGACGACGGCGGCAATGGGTACCGCGATCAGGGCGATCAGCGCCAACCGCCAGGACAGTGAAAACATCATGATGGTGATGCCGATGATGGTCAGTAACCCGGTGAGTAGCTGTGAAACGGTTTGCTGAACGGCGGTTTGAATATTATCGACGTCGTTGGTGGTTCGGGACAAGAGGTCACCGCGCTGGGTGCCATCGAACCAGTTGGTGGGTAACCGGGTCAGTTTGTGTTCGATATCTTCACGCAGCGTGTAGGTAATGCGCACACCAACAATGATCAGGATGCGGCCCTGTAACCAGGTGAGGGTCATGGCCACCGCGTACATACCTAGCACCCGGGTGATCAGTTGGCCCAGGCGTTGAAAATCGATCCCATCGGAGTGAAACAGCACGTTGACAGCCTCGCCAAGGACCAGCGGAGCCAAAACCTGCAGCACCACCGACACCACGGTGAGCGCCACCGCAAGAAGTAGCAACAATTTGTACGGCGCAAAAACACTGACCAATCGGCGCATGGCCGGCCAGAAGGCGCTGGGTGTACGGCCCGGGTCGGCGGTTTGTGCTACGTCAACTTTTTCAGCCATGGCCAACCTGGGATTGCACGATTTGTTGATACACGCTGCTAGTTTCCAAGAGCTGATCGTGGGTGCCAGAATCTACG
>DEPX01000023.1:0-369 GCA_002358975.1 Micrococcaceae bacterium UBA3381
CACCGCTTGGCGCCCGGATTTCGTTAGAACTAGTTCTACCGGATATGACTTGCCGGACTGGAAGAGTTCAGCATTTATCGTAGCTGTATCACCGTCACGGCTCACCTCGCCCAGTTCAAACCGGTCGGGGCGATCTTCGGCGGCCTGGTAAATCTCATCCGTCACCAACACGCGCTGGTCATCGGTGACATTTGGGCCCAGTGCTTCAAGTGCATCTTCGGCGCGACCATCAACGATCGCCTCTAGATACGCTTCGGCGGTATCTTCGGGACCAAATACGGTTCGGGCCAGTACCGCGTAGGCAATCCATGCACCAGCGGCAACAACGACGACGCCCAATCCCGAAAACAGCAGCACTTTGCTGCGCTT
>DEPX01000023.1:429-4703 GCA_002358975.1 Micrococcaceae bacterium UBA3381
GTTCGGATGATAGGTCAGGCTGTTGTGGCTGGTTGGTTGCAAAACTTGACGCCGCTGTGATGGGCGCCGTCTGATCCTGCACCTGGGTTTGATCTAGCACTTGAGTTTGTTCCACCGGCGGTACCGGATCCATGCGTTGAGTCTGCTCATGTGGCGGCATGTGGGCACCAGCGGGCTGGAAGCCTGGGGGTAGCTCAAGACCTACCCCCAGGACACGTACAAGGCCGCGCGGCATACGTTGCACCAGTCGTGGCATCAAGTAGATGGCTAGCAGCTGCACGACCGCACCGATAACTAGCCAAACCAAAAAGCCCCAGGCAGCAGAATGCACACTGATGCGCATGCTTTCGTCTTCCATGTAGAACCTGGCATAGACCCCGTTAGCGGTCGTGATGAGAATCCCGGTGACCAAGTAGGTGGCAGCCAAAACGATCCAGGCCCACCCCGCATGTGCATGGAACCTGGTACGTAGAGCCCAACGAACAGCGACGATAAATAGGGCAAGCAGCAGCACGATCAGTGCGGTAATCCACATCCAAACCGGGGCCGAGAACATGGTGAAGATTTCGTCGGTCCCCGCCCAGATGTCCTCATCTGATGTGGCAACCGTGGGGATGAAGTGCATCATCGAAAAGCCAAAGAAGCCAACGGTTAACAGCCCAAACAGGATGAAGATCGCGCCATCGGTTTCCCCTCTCACTAGCGCTGCGACCAGCAACACTAGGGCACACAGCACGGCTACCCCCAGCACGTGTTCAAACACCGCGGCAATACCGGTTAATGCCCGCTGCAGAATCGCTCCACGTTGGGGAAGTAACAACAGGTAAGTAATTGCTGCGACCAACACGGCAGCGACAAAGAAACCGGGTATCGAGGCTGCATGCGCCCAAACACGACCGACGTCGAAATCCGTATCTGAAAATCGGAACCGAACGGCACTGGCAAGAATGGTGACTACCGTGGCAAATGCCAGCCCGGCTAGACCGGCCAACATGAGCCGAGCGCCGACTCGTGGTGCCCGCAGGTTACCTCCCAGGAAGCGCTGCGTCGCAGCAACGGCGGCAATCCCACCGGCCGGTGCCAACCAGGGAACGAAAAACAGTGTGCCGCCGGCGGCGAACCCGCCGAAAGCATCAATCTCGACACCAAGAGCTAACGGGGAGAAGAACCCCATGCTCAATAACTGGAAAGTCATGACGATCCAGGACGGGCTGTCGTCGATAATGTCGTACAGTTCCGGTTCGGAACCCACCATTTCGGGCGAGTTCATCCCGATGTACAAAAAGGCCGCCGTGATGCCCGCCATCACTAGTGCGCCACCAAAAAATACCAGCGGAATCAAAAACGTTCGAGCCCAAGCTAACGGTGGTATCTGGGTCAGAAACGGCGGTAATGACGGCGGAGGGGGCGGCGTCGTTGATTGCTGTTGAGTCCAGTCACCTGGACCAGGAGGTTGGGGCGGGTATGGTGGTGGTTGCTGCGACATAGGACCGCGTCGCTCCTCTTGTCAGATGTGAGTAACTTCAAATGAGTGCGTGTAGTGCAAACAGCTTAGACGCTAGCCGGTCACCGACACCGGGTATTACTACCTAGCAGTACATTTATTTACCTGCAACCCGGGGTGGAGTAGACCATCTTCACACCTTAGGGTTGGTAGTAGTCAGTATTTTTCAGCCACTGGCCACTACGGTGTGAAGGGATTGAGCGGCATGAGCGTTGGAATTGTTACGGTAGGCGTTGACGGTTCGGAGCCGTCGGATGCAGCACTGCGGCTTGCTATGGAGGAAGCCAAGCTGCGCAATGCTGTGGTTCGTGCAGTAACCGTGTGGGAAGGCAGCACATTATATACAGCCGGTGGCGTCGCAGAGCTGGTAGAACAACGCTACGACGAATACACCGAAGCTACCCGCGCACTGCAAAATGAAGCAATCGATACAATGCTTCAACAGGTTTTAGAAGCCGAGCAACCTGAAATCCAACGCTGGATCGTTCAAGGTGACCCGGGTTATGCGCTGGTGGAGTCCTCCAAGGACACCGATCTGCTGATTGTAGGAACAGAACATAAAGGGATCCTTAAACGTATAACGGTGGGGTCGATCAGTGCCTACTGCACACGCTATTCCCAGATACCTGTAGTTGTTGTCCCCTTTGTGCGGCAGGCCCAGCGCAGCTAACACTTCGTCTAGGTTAGTTCCCTTCCGTATTGCACCCCGCCCGTTAAAAAACCGAGGTGCTTTTCCCTGCCTCGGATCACTCGACCGACGTTGTGGATCAGCTGCCGCCTTTTTGATGCGACCGCAAAAACAAGAATCCAGTATTGAGCAATTTGAGAGGCGGCTCACTTAGGTAAAGAGCATTTTGCTCAAGTATCGGGAAAACGTGTTGCACAACTCACTGTGGTTTCGCAGTATGTGGTCTATATCGCATCACATTCGTTCTTCGAAGAGGTTCAAGTGACATGCCATCGGGCGTATCTTCCCCGCTGGAGTCGTCGCTAAGCCCACCCGCAGGACGCCCGAACATAGCCACCACCATGGCTGTCACTCGTTAGGACACTTATGCAGGCACGAAAACTGCCCTCCATCCCTATTGCGCTGTTACCAATCCTCATCCTCGTGGTAATGGCGCTGGTATCCATCAGCTACTGGGATATCGATATGCTGATTCCCTTAATGACTGCCATCACCGCCGCAGCCCTCATTGGTAAAGCACTTGGCTATTCCTGGAATGAAATGGAACAAGCACTCGCCCAGGGTGTCAGCAGAGCACTACCTGCCGTTTTTATCCTGTTTCTGATCGGCACCATCATTGGAACATGGCTTGAAGGTGGGCTGATCCCCACCATTATTTACTATGGGCTCACTGCCATCTCGCCAAAGATTTTCTTGGCACTGGCCTGCCTTGTCCCTGCCGTCGTATCACTGGTCTTGGGCAGCTCATTGACCACTATCGCCACCGTGGGTATCGCGTTCATGGCCATCGGTGAAGGCATGGGCTTCCCCGCTCCCCTGGTCGCCGGAGCCGTCATCTCAGGCGCATTCTTCGGAGACAAACTCTCCCCGTTATCCGATACCACAAACCTGGCCGCAGCCATGGGTGGAGTAAAACTTTTCGACCACATCCGTCATATGCTCTGGGATACCATTCCTGCACTGGTCATTAGTGCAATCCTTTACGGGGTTATCGGTGGCTCAGTTGCTAACTCCACGCCCAATAGCGAGCAGTTGGATACGCTCATCGACGGGCTTGACTCACAATTTGTTATCCACCCGTTGCTACTACTCGTACCGGTAATAGCAATCTCTCTGATTCTGTTGAAAATGCCAGCACTGCCAACCCTATTGCTCATTTCGCTCATGGGGGCTGCCACCGCGTTATTAGTACAGGGCAGCTCGGTAACAGATATTCTGCAGTCCATGGCCTCGGGCTATTCATCCGGCACCGGAGTCGAATTCATTGACGAGCTACTCTCCAAGGGCGGCTTGGAGTCTATGCTCAGCACGATTGCCCTGGTCGTTGCAGCCACCGCCCTCGGCGGCATTCTAGAAGCAACCGGCGTATTCAAAGTCATTGTCGGAACGCTCATCAACCGGATCAAACGCCCAGGTTCCATGGTTGCCGGCTCGCTTGCCTCCGGTTTCGCCGTGGCATTTGCCAGCGGAGAGCAATATGTATCCATCCTGCTACCTGCACGAGCATTCGTTGAACCCTATAAAAAGATGGGCCTATCACCGCTCAATCTCACCCGAACAGCAGAAGCAGTCGGCACCGTAGGCATCAACCTGGTGCCATGGTCGGTTCCAGCTGTCTTTGCCTCCGGAGTCTTCGGACTGGGTGCCACCGAATTTATCCCGTATATTTTCTTTGCCTTCCTGGTACCGCTGATCAACCTCATCTACGCGTACACCGGCTTCACGATCAAACGGGTAGCCCCGGAGGACGACAAAAGCCTCGTCAACGCTTAGCAACCCGAAACACCACAAAGGAAGGCAACCACACATGCCACAGAAAACCGCCGATCTGCAATTACGAGCCGCACTAGCAGAAGTACCAGCCTACAAACCAGGCAAACCACCGGCAGAAGTGCCAGGCCTGCAGCCGTATAAGCTCTCATCCAATGAACACTTCCTGCCACCGCTACCAGAAGTTGTCGAAGCGCTGACAGATATTCCGAACCCGGCGCAGTACCCTGACCCCACCGCTAGTACCCTGATCGGTGAACTCGCCAACTATCTGCAGGTACCGGAAGATCACGTCACCGTCGGCGCTGGCGG
>DEPX01000024.1:0-2207 GCA_002358975.1 Micrococcaceae bacterium UBA3381
CGTGCCGGAAAAGTTTCCCTTCCGCCAGATTCTAAGCGCACTCTCAAACCATACCCATACCTATTAGTAATCATTGACGAGCTCGCAGACCTCATGATGGTTGCGCCCCGCGACGTCGAAGATGCAGTCGTGCGCATCACTCAGCTGGCGCGTGCAGCGGGTATCCACTTAGTCTTAGCCACCCAGCGTCCCTCCGTAGACGTTGTTACAGGTTTGATTAAAGCCAACGTTCCGTCACGGATGGCGTTCTCGACTTCGTCAGTCACCGATTCTCGTGTGGTCCTGGACCAACCGGGGGCGGAGAAGCTACTTGGTCAAGGTGACGCGTTGTTCCTGCCGATGGGTAAGTCAAAACCTATGCGAGTGCAAGGCGCATGGATCAACGAATCAGAAATCCGCAGTGTTGTGGATCACGTCAAATCCCAGATGCAAGTTCAATATCGCGATGACGTCCTGCCCGAAAAACAAGCTCGCATTATTGACGAAGACATTGGCGACGACCTCGAGGACCTACTCCAAGCGGTTGAACTAGTCGTTACTTCGCAGTTTGGTTCCACATCGATGCTACAGCGCAAATTACGCGTCGGATTTGCTCGAGCCGGTCGTCTCATGGATTTGATGGAGTCCCGTGGAGTGGTAGGACCTTCCGAGGGATCTAAAGCCCGCGATGTATTGGTCCAACCAGATGATCTAGCCGAGGTCATTGCCAACATCAAAGGTGAAGGCACCCAGTCCGAACCGCAACACTCTGAATCAGAAACCTCCCAAGCCTACGACAGTCCGGTTGAGACCGAGGCAGAACATGTTTATGACCAGACCGATGACAGTGAATCTGAGGATGCATGGCAGCTAACGGGCAGGTAAGCTCACTGAATCTTCCTAACGTGCTCACCAGCATTCGTATTGCGCTGGTCCCATTTTTTATTTGGGCGCTGTGGGTCTCTGGAACATTCGGCCAAGCCTCAATGGTGGCCCGCTGGATTGCTGTAGCAACCTTTGCCGCAGCAATGTATACCGACAAACTAGATGGTGATATTGCTAGAGCCAAGGGGCTGGTGACGAACTTTGGCAAAATTGCCGACCCCATTGCCGACAAATTCCTTACCGGAGCCGCATGGATCACGATGTCACTGTTGGGTGAGATCTGGTGGTGGATTACGATCCTGATCTTGCTGCGGGAATGGGGCATAACGCTTATGCGTCTAGTCATGTTGCGAACACGAGTTATGCCCGCATCTAGAGGTGGCAAGATCAAAACTGTACTGCAAACTGCAGCGATCTTGATTCTACTGCTGCCATTAGCTACTTTCGTGGGACAGTGGTGGCTTTGGCTTGGATGGAGTCTGGTCATAGCAGCTCTAGTAGTGACCATAGCTACGGGCCTAGACTACGTGGTGAAAGCAGTGCAGGCACCGAAGGAAAATCGAGGCGAACAGAATGGTTAAGACCAATGACGGGCAGCACGAACGCAGAAGATATTGTTCGACAGTTAACGACACTTAACCTCACGATCGCTACAGCTGAATCGTTAACGGCAGGGATGCTTAGTTCAGCGGTTGCTGATATCCCTGGGGCATCAGCGGTTCTGCAGGGCGGAGTAGTAGCCTACAACAACAATATTAAGCATAAAATGCTGGGAGTCTCGGCGGATACATTGGCGGTTAGGGGAGCAGTAGATTCCGAGACCGCTAAACAGATGGCCCAAGGGGCGTGTAGCCGGTTTAGCGCAGATCTTGGCATTGCCACGACTGGCGTTGCAGGGCCTGAGCCCTCGGAAGGCAAAGCCGTAGGGATTGTTTTTATAGCGTTAGCTGCACCAGATGACAGCATCGTGAAACTCCACCGATTTGAGGGCAGCCGTTCTGAGATTCGAAAAGCTACTGTAGCCGCAAGCATGAAGCTAATGGCAGAATGGCTAGAACGGCGTGCTTGACGACGAATACGGCGTAGCAATTTAGGAATAGTTGATAAGTGCGCATGTGCCTTATATCACAGCGGGCCACTTTTTCAAAGAAAGTGTAAATAAATTGATCCATCCGGGAACAAATTCGACAACACGCGTGTTGTGTAATGGTGGAAGGTCTTAGAATCTCGGCTTGATCAGTAGGGATTCAGTATTCATTCAGGAGATGGTGGTTAATTATGATGAGAGAACCGGTTGTTGTAAATGGCGTAACCCGCTGGCTAAAGGCTGGCGAATCGTTGGG
>DEPX01000024.1:2292-12003 GCA_002358975.1 Micrococcaceae bacterium UBA3381
CGGACCCTCCGCGAAGTGTCACATGACGCCCGTGTTTCACTCGGCTATTTGTCTGAAGTTGAACGTGGCCAGAAGGAAGCCTCTTCAGAATTGCTCAGCGCTATCACAGCGGCACTGGATATCCCTTTATCAGTGATGCTTCGAGAAGTTTCAGATCGTATTGCTGTCGAAGAGGCAGTTCAAATTCCTGACACGATTCCGGCTGAACTAGCTCATCGTTACGCACAGCAACAACAGGGCCACGGTTACAATCGTGGAGATCAGCTAGCAAACCGCTAGCCCCACTTGTGAACCATTTGTAATTGAAAGCTCAGACCGCGAACTAACCCATCAATGGGATTCGCGGTCTGAGCTTTGTCTGTACAGCCACCACGAGGACCACAATGAGACAATCAGAATTTTGGGCCTTACTAGAAGATGAATTTGGTTCGGCAAATGCCAGTATCATTGCTTCCTCCTTAGAGTTGCCCGGTCTTAGGGTCTCGGCGCAAGAGGCCCTGGCTAACGGGACCGACCCTAGGCTTGTCTGGACAGCTATTTGCGATTTGCATGACATCCCGCCTAAGCGACGTCTGGGTAAAGACATGGAACCACGCGATACTGGCGCTCTATAAGGCGCCCGACACGCTTGGTGATGTTCGCTAATCAGTCGGAAGTTTGTAGAATTAACTACAGATTGCCATTGAAAGCTGTGCTTTCCTAAACTTTTCCACAAATCACGCCCACATCTCTTATCGTGTCCGTGCAGGGCCATATACTTTGGCGCATAGTGCAAGTATCTACCGCTTGCCTTCCACTACTCAAGGAGTACACCCTATGTCTTCACAAACTAACCGTGACAAAGCTCTGGACGCTGCACTTGCCCAAATTGATAAAAGCTACGGTAAGGGCTCGATCATGCGTCTCGGAGACGATGTGCGAGCACCTATCGAAGTCGTACCGACAGGTTCAGTGGCCTTGGATATCGCTTTGGGTATTGGTGGCTTACCGCGTGGCCGCGTTGTAGAAGTCTATGGTCCGGAGTCTTCCGGTAAAACTACTATTGCTCTGCACGCAGTTGCTGAAGCGCAACGTAAAGGTGGCATTGCGGCTTTTATTGATGCTGAACACGCCTTGGACCCTGAATATGCCAAAAAACTTGGCGTAGACACGGACGCGTTGTTAGTCTCACAGCCAGATACCGGTGAACAAGCCTTGGAGATTATGGACATGCTCATCGGCTCCGGGGCTTTAGACATCGTCGTTATTGACTCGGTTGCTGCCTTGGTGCCGCGCGCTGAGATCGAAGGAGAAATGGGCGATTCCCACGTTGGTCTACAAGCTCGACTAATGTCTCAGGCGTTACGCAAAATTACTGGCCGCTTGGCACAATCGAAAACAACTGCAATTTTTATCAATCAGTTGCGTGAAAAGGTCGGTGTATTCTTTGGTTCACCCGAAACAACTACTGGTGGTAAAGCTCTAAAGTTCTATTCCTCCGTGCGTATCGATATTCGACGTATTGAAACCCTTAAAGAAGCAGGCAACCCAGTTGGTAACCGTACCCGTGCCAAGATTGTTAAAAATAAGATGGCGCCACCCTTCAAACAGGCTGAATTCGATATTTTGTATGGCGAAGGTATTTCTCGCGAAGGCGGCCTGCTGGATATGGGCGTGGAACACAACATTGTGCGCAAATCGGGCGCCTGGTACACCTATGATGGTGACCAACTCGGTCAAGGCAAAGAAAATGCTCGCCGTTTCTTAAAGGACAATCCAGATCTTGCTGTCGAACTTGAAGATCGCATTAAGTCCTCATTGGGCATTGGAGCAGAGAGCGAAACAGAAGACGAAGAGCAAACAACCGATTTGAAAGCAGTAGAGGACGCCTAATCAATGCAGGGTAGTGGTACGGATCGAAACGATACTGGCCAAACTGCGCGTAATATTGTGCTCCGTCAACTATCTTCTGCACCCAAGACCCGATACCAATTGAGCGAAAAACTTGCGGATAGGGAAATACCAGAAGAAATCGTCAGAGAGGTTTTGGACCGGTTTGAAGAAGTCGAGCTAATCGATGACGCAGCTTTCGCTCAAAGTTGGGTGCGTTCTCGCCATCGCACGAAAGGTCTTGCGCGGCGCGCACTCAGCATGGAACTACGTCAGCGTGGCGTGGCCGAACACCACACGGAACTTGCCCTAGAACAGGTATCAGATGAAGATGAGCGTTCCAAAGCTCATGAACTGGTGGTTCGAAAATTATCCCGCACGAGTATTCCTTCGCCAACAGATCCGACAGAACGCAAACAACGCGATAGAATAGTTCGACGTCTGGTAGGTATGTTATCTAGAAAAGGATACTCGCCGGGCATGGCGTTCAGTGTCGTCAATGACGCGATGGACGCCGACGAACATTACCCCTTTGAGGATTGAAAAGTACCGTGACTGAAGCTGTAACAGAACTTGCAACACCGCGTTCATACGAGATCCGAACCTTCGGATGCCAAATGAACGTCCACGATTCGGAGCGCATTTCGGGTCTACTTGAATCAAGTGGATATACTCCGGTTGAAAATGACAGTACCCCGGATCTGGTGGTATTTAATACGTGTGCTGTTCGTGAGAATGCTGCCAACCGGCTTTACGGCCATCTCGGAAATCTCAAGGTTACCAAGGACGACCACCCCGGCATGCAAATTGCCGTCGGCGGCTGCCTGGCTCAAAAGGATCAGGACACCATTGTCGAGCGTGCACCCTGGGTCGATGTGGTCTTTGGGACCCACAATATTGGTTCGCTTCCGGTATTGTTGGACCGCTCGCGACACAATAATGAGGCCCAGGTTGAGCTACTGGAAGCGCTTGAAACGTTCCCATCAACATTGCCGACCAAACGTGAATCGAGTTATTCAGGTTGGGTTTCAATTTCAGTTGGGTGCAACAACACATGTACGTTTTGCATCGTGCCATCGCTTCGCGGAAAAGAGAAGGACCGTCGGCCAGGCGATATTTTGGCAGAGGTCCAGGCCCTTGTTGACGATGGCGCGGTGGAGGTCACGTTACTTGGACAAAACGTCAATACCTACGGAGTAGAGTTCCGAGATCGTCAAGCATTTTCTAAACTTTTGCGTGCCGCAGGCGACATCGACGGGCTAGAAAGGGTGCGCTTCACTAGCCCGCACCCTGCATCATTTACCGATGATGTCATTGATGCTATGGCTGAGACCCCAAACGTCATGCCCCAATTGCACATGCCACTTCAGTCCGGGTCGGATGCAATTCTAAAAGCGATGCGACGTTCATATCGCTCAAAGCGCTTTCTGGGCATTTTGGATAAAGTTCGGGAACGGATTCCACACGCTGCTGTCACTACTGACATCATTGTTGGGTTTCCGGGCGAAACAGAAGAAGACTTTCAGCAAACTCTAGATGTCGTAGAAGCTTCACGGTTTTCCATGGCCTATACGTTTCAATATTCACCGCGAGAAGGAACCCCCGCGGCAGACATGGAAGACCAAATTCCCAAGGCAGTAGTGCAAGAACGCTTTGAACGTTTGGTAGCGTTGCAAGATCGAATCGCAGCGGAAGAATCAGCTAAATTGATCGGTACGAATCAGGAAATACTGGTTACTAATGACGCTGGTCCTCGTGGGCAAGAGACCGGCAGATTAACTGGGCGAGCACCCGATAATCGACTTGTACACTTCAGTATTCCTAAAGGTGGCGAAACGCCACGCCCTGGAGACTTCGTTATTGTTCCTGTTACAGAAGCACATCCGTATCATCTGATTGCCGACCCTGATGATCTCAACCACTATCTTTTACGACGGTCACGCGCAGGCGACGCATGGGATCGTGCGCAGGCCGATTCTTGTGGCACCGGTGCTGACGTAACGGCCGGTGGCGTGAGCTTAGGACTACCGAGCCTACGTACCAGTGTCTAACAGCAGCCCTTTAATTTCTTTGGTCGGAGCAACCGCCACCGGAAAGACAGATCTTGCGATTGCTCTTGCACAGGCTCTACAAGGCGAAGTCATTAATGCTGATTCAATGCAATTTTACCGGGGAATGGACATTGGTACTGCGAAAGTAAAGCCAGAAGAACGTGGGCGTGTCGCGCATCACTTACTTGACATCTACACACTCGATGTTGAAGCTAATGTAGCGACCTTCCAAAAACAGGCCCGTCAAAAAATCGCTGAGATTCGTTCCAGGGGCAAAACACCAATCCTGACCGGCGGATCTGGACTGTATGTACGAGCCGTCCTGGACGCCATAGAGTTTCCTCCCACCGACCACCAGCTCCGTCAGCAGTTAACCCTCGAAGCTGATCAGTTGGGGACCGGCCATTTGATGAACGAACTTCAAAGGGTCGATCCCGATGCCGCGGAACGACTCAAAGATGATCGTCGGATCATCAGAGCCGTGGAAGTCTATCGACTTACGGGAAAACCGTTTAGTTCATATATGCCAACACGTGTGTACCATCAGAGCATTCCACCGGTGATACAAATTGGACTCGTGACTGACCGTTCTCAGCTTCATCAAAGAATTGAGCAACGTGTCTACACGATGATGGCAACCGGGTGGGTCGATGAGGTCAAACGTCTTATGGTTCAAGGCCTTGCTGAAGCCCCCACAGCTTCTCGGGCCATCGGGTACCGTCAAATTATGGACTACATCGAGGGTAAGACCAGCAAGCAAGATGCCGTAGAATTGACAATTATTGCAACTAGAAAATTCGCCCGACGACAGGAAACCTGGTTCAAAGCTGATCCTAGAGTGCACTGGATTGACACTGAGACCACTAATGTCGTGGCTGAGACGCTACAGCTTATCGAAGCCAGCTAGGGTAACGGTATGAACGCTAATCGTCAGCTCATAGATACCGACGACAAACAGTGGGGAGCCCTCAAAGGTATCCAGTTTTTCAAAATCGCTGGACCATTTGGAGACTGGATTGTCTTCTTTGAGCCCTCTGACAACCTTGAGATCGAAAGCTACGTCACTATTTTGTGTAATCGATCGAAAGGTGTCGGTGCCAGTGGTGTCGTCGTGATTACCCGGGCTCAACAGAACCTGACTGGTATAACCCCCTATTACCGGGTGGACGCGTGGAATGCTGGGGGCCAGCGGCTCACAAACATGACCGAGCCTGCCCGTGTCGCTACCTTTGTTTTAGCCGTCGTGAAGAAAATACCGGCAAGTGAGACAAGCCACCACGTATTTGAGACACAGTATGAGCCAGTTACTACCGTGTTTACGCCGTCATTTATTGGTGTCGATATTGGCAAATGGGAGTACGCGGATCCCGAGACAGCAGCCGCTGCTGGTTCAGATGCGCTCGTTATGGCCGAAGATCTGACCGACCCGCGCCCCGGTTTGAGCATTCAAATTAAAAACACTCACGTCATAGTCGCAGTAGAAACTTTAAGCGAGTTAGCCGCTATAGATCTTAACGAATCACCATCGACTGAGCCACCGACTCATACAGGCACGAGCATCAACTTTGTGGTCCCCTACGATCCGCTGATGTCAGGTGGGATGGGACAGGTGCAGTTACGTAATTATACGGATTCGCCACACAGCCATGAATTAGCAACAGCAGCTGCTGCAGCAGCCGTTGCACTACAAACCTGGACGGGGCTGCACCAGCTTAACATCTGGAACATTGGCACCGAACAAGGCGACGTGGTCGTACAAATCCATGACAAACACCGGTTATCTACGTTTGCTCGTCTAACTGTGGCTTTCTTCGGCACCTTGTAAGACCCGAGCAATATGTAAAATTCGGAAACCCTTTTTCGTGTCGGCTCGGCGACAAGTGAATTGGCCTGGATATCGCTCGTTCAACATACAGTCAATCCAAGGTAGAAGAGAATCCGCACCAAGTTTCTTGGCAACGACCAGCCAAGCTTGGCCGCCAAAGTTAAGTGCAGCTAACCATCTGGTAAGAAGTTCGTGAAGCGCTTGTTTTCCGATACGGATGGGAGGGTTAGCCCAAATGAGATCGAAGCCGACATCGGGGGATATCTCATCTGGATGCCGGACAATAATGTTGTCTAGCCCTAAGCGCTTGATGTTTGATCTAGCCAGATCAGCTGCCCGGGCGTTGACTTCTACCGCCGTTACCTGCGCTTGAGGTGCCAGGAGCCCCATCGTAAGTGCGATAGGCCCCCATCCCGCCCCAATATCCAGAAAACGCCCGGTTTTTGGAGGCTTCGGGACAGTATTTAACAGTATCTCGGTACCTCGGTCTACGCCATCCGGAGAAAAAATACTTCCGGCGGTGTCCACTTCGAATGTCCTACCAGCTAGCTGGACATTAATGGTACGTCGACGTTCCTCGCCTGTAGGCGCGACAGAAAAATAGTGCTCGTTGTTCATTATGAAACAGTCTAATACTATTGCTAGCTTTGAGACTGGTGCCTGAAAACTGGGTTAAGGCCGAGATTGTACCTTGGAATACAACGAAGCAATGCCATGTTATACGCAATAGCAGCGTTTTACTTTGGGTAAGGCATCCACTGTATCGATGACGATAGCGGGTGTAAGTATACCAACTGTGAAATACTGTGAAATAACATGGAAGACCGCTACAAGGAGAAAATGGTCACACGACACGAACCTACTGATCCTAAAGTGGATCAGGAAATTAAAGCTCTGATCGATCGGATTTTGTCCGTAGATGATGCTTCGGCGACGCACACCACTTCTCAGACAGATGCTGTTGCTACAGGCGCTCAAGCGCTTGACGATGGGATAACAAATCATAACGAGTTCGATGGCGATCAATTTGAGCTAGCTCAACGTCATGCTCTGCGACGTGTTGCTGGGCTGTCGACTGAGCTTGAGGATGTGACCGAGGTTGAATATCGCCAACTTCGACTTGAACATGTTGTATTAGCAGGCTTATGGACCGACGGCACCGTAACTGAAGCTGAACATTCGCTTCGTGAATTGGCTGCGTTAGCGAGTACCGCAGGCTCAACAGTACTTGACGGTATTATCCAACGCCGCCACGCTCCAGACCCCGCCACTTATCTGGGTAGAGGAAAGGCCCGTCAATTAGCCGATGTTGTATATGAACATGGTGCTGATACGGTAATTGTTGATACTGAGCTAGCCCCATCACAGCGTAGAGGCCTTGAAGATGTTGTGGGGGTAAAAGTTATTGATAGAACCGCATTGATACTCGATATCTTCGCTCAGCATGCTCAATCCAAAGAAGGTAAGGCTCAAGTAGAGCTTGCGCAGTTGGAGTACTTGCTACCACGGTTGCGTGGTTGGGGTGAATCCATGTCCCGTCAGGCTGGCGGTCAGGCAGCTGGGGGCGCCGGAATTGGTTCCCGCGGTCCTGGTGAAACAAAGATCGAGTTAGACCGACGACGTATTCGTGATCGTATGTCTAAGCTGCGCCGAGACATTAAACATATGAAAAATGCGCGCCTAACAAAGCGCGCCCGGAGGCGTCGAAATCAAGTACCATCCGTCGCGATTGCCGGCTATACCAACGCAGGAAAATCATCAGTCCTCAACCGACTGACCAAAGCCGGTGTGCTGGTTGAAAATGCGTTGTTCGCTACTTTGGATCCAACTGTCCGCGCTGCCGAAACTGAAGACGGCGTTGCATACACGCTTACCGATACGGTGGGTTTTGTGCGTCAGCTGCCCACACAACTAGTCGAAGCATTCCGATCTACGCTGGAAGAAGTTGACGAGGCCGATCTGATCGTACATGTAGTTGACGCTTCGCACCCGGAACCGGAAGCCCAGATCGAAGCAGTTCACCAGGTTTTTGCCGAAACAGATATCTCAGACGTACGCGAACTGTTAGTATTCAATAAGGCTGATGTGGCAGACCCACTGGTGTTAGCCCGTCTACGCCGTCGCTATCCGAACGCTATAATCAGTTCGGCAGCTACGGGTGAGGGGATCACAGACCTGCAACAAGCACTTGCGCAGGCACTACCGCGTCCAAGCCTGCACATGGATCTACTAGTCCCATACACGCACGGCGATGTGGTCCACCAATTACATTCTGACGATACTGAAATTTTAACTGAAACATACGAACCTGAAGGTACGGCGATGACTGTGCTCGTGTACCCCGAGGATAAGGACCGCTATCTAAGTTATGTCCGGTAAGCGTCCGGTAGATACGAAATCAGTCAGCCAAACGCAATCTCAAGTTAGCGCGTGGCTGGCTGATATCGTCGACGACATCGGAGGCCAAACTAGGACAGGCCAGCAACGGATGGCCCAGCAGGTTACAGAAGCCTTTGAAACGGGCACCCACCTTTTAGTCCAAGCGGGTACTGGAACGGGCAAGTCCTTAGCTTATTTGGTTCCTGCGGTGGAGCATGCCTTAGGCAGCGATGCTCCGGTGGTTATCGCTACCGCTACACTGGCGTTACAAAGTCAAATTATTAATCGCGATCTGCCTCGTCTGTTGGCAAGTTTAGAACCCACGCTGCCACGCGACGTCGAGGTGGCATTGCTTAAAGGCCGAGCAAATTATGTATGTAAACATAAGCTGCACGGCGCTGCTGCCGCACCCGAGGACGAAGGACTACTTGAATCTACAGACGTCTCAGGCCAACCCTTGTCGCAACTAGGCGAGGAAGTTGTGCGATTGCGAAGTTGGGCTGAAGAGACGACTACCGGTGACCGGGATGATCTGAAGCCCGGGGTCACTGATGAAGCCTGGCGGCAAGTTTCGGTTACCGCCCGGGAGTGCATTGGAGCGACGCGCTGCCCGTTTGCTGACGAATGCTTTTCCGAACTAGCCCGTGAAGCAGCGGGAGAAGCAGACATAGTCGTAACAAACCATGCAATGTTGGCCATAGCTGCGTTTGAAGATCTCAACATCATGCCAGCCACTGATGCGATAGTTATTGATGAGGCACACGAGTTAACAGACCGAATCACCTCGGCAGTAACAACTCATCTATCGGGCCCAATTATTCGCAACATTGCCAAACAGGCCAGACAAGAAGCTTCCGTTGTCTCATCGGACCTTACTGACGCGGCTGCAGTGTTGGAAACAGCCTTCAGTCCAGTCCCCACTGGATGGTTTGCTCAAGGTCTTGGCGAACACCAACTCACTGCGTTAGAAACGGTGCGCGATCAAACGCGTCAATTGATCAGTGACCTTAAAGAGTCAGGAACCACCGATACAGACGACTCGGATCGACAACTAATAAGAAATCGATTGACTGAGGTTCTAGAAACGACCGAGCAGCTAATTTCGGCAGGAAGCCAACCTAACGGAGATATGGTCATTTGGGCAACGCGACCATCGCAATTTGAGCCCGGCCAGGGGTGGGTTGAAGCCGACCCCCACGCAGCACCGCTGCTATATGCTGCTCCATTATCTATAGCGGGTAAATTCCGGGATAAACTGCTCAATGAAGCAACTGTGATCCTGACGTCAGCGACACTGGCAGTCGGCCATAAATTCGATTCGATCATCGGTGATCTAGGTTTTAGTCTCAACGGTGGCACGAAGTTTAAGACACTAGACGTTGGCAGCCCGTTTGATTACCCGAAACAGGGCATTCTGTACGTAGCCGATGATCTCCCAAAACCTGGACCGCAGCCTTCGGTAAAAAGCCACGACCGACTCGAAAGGCTATTGCAAGCTTCCAATGGGGGAGCGCTGTGTTTGTTCTCCTCACGCAGTGCAGTAAAAGCCGCTGCGCAAGAAATGCGACACCGTTTTGGAAATGAGCT
>DEPX01000024.1:12067-12362 GCA_002358975.1 Micrococcaceae bacterium UBA3381
GTGCGTGTCTTTTTGGGACACTCACTCTGTGGCAAGGCGTCGATGTGCCAGGCGATGCACTACGGTTAGTCACCATCGATCGGATTCCGTTTCCAAGGCCAGACGACCCGTTGGCTTCGGCTCGGTCTCGCTACATTAGCCAACGCGGTGGGAATGGTTTTATGACAGTCTCAGCAAACCATGCGGCAGTTCGTCTTGCACAAGGCGCCGGAAGGTTGATTCGCTCATCTTCAGATCGAGGAGTAGTTGCTATTTTGGATTCGCGGTTAGCAACCGCTCGTTATGGGGGCTTTCT
>DEPX01000078.1:0-1101 GCA_002358975.1 Micrococcaceae bacterium UBA3381
GGGCACTTCGACGCCGAAGTTTCCGGTCGCCGAGGCCCCTTCATACAGGGTCTCTGAACGGTTGAAATAATCCGGTACGATGACCATTTCCGCCGTGCTATCGAAGGAATTACCATCAGGGGTAACGTATTCCATGCGTACACCGCTGGGAGTATCGCCTGATGATTCGTTGCCCAAATATGTGGCTGTCACATTAGCAGTAATGTAGCCTTTGCCCTCGGCGGGCTCCTCATTGAGCGGATTTTCTGCCAATACGGCATCGGTGGCATTAATATCCACGCTGTTGACGGTGACCTCCCAGTCGCCATCTGTAACAGTAGTGCCTAGTGCCAAAGGATTATCCCGGCTGCCTTCCTTGCCCTGCTCAGTATCGTCATTGTCTTCTCCAGCCTGGGCTTTGTCCGGAGCAGCGATTTGGGGTTCGTCGTTGAACGCCTCATCGATTGAGGTAGCCACCACTGCAAAGAACACAATGAACCCAATTACTGTGCCAACAATAGATATGATCAGCGCCGCGATACCTTGACCGCGTTTCTGGTTTTTCAATACTAGGGAAACGATGGACAGGACGAATGCTGCAGGCAGCAAAACCCATCCCAATATTAGGGCGCCAGGAATCATTGCAAAGATAGCCCCAACTAGGGCGGTAACCAGTGCAATAATCCCTACGGTGTTCCGCTTTTTTGGTGGTTCTACAGCAGGGTGAGGGTGTTGAGCCGGAGAATGTAAATCTGGACCAGTTGTCATGACGACCTTTCGATGTGAAGCGTAAAAACCGAACGCTCCTCACGTTATGAACTAGCCAGATATCACCCAACCACGAAATGGGTATATCCGCATACCCGTTCGGGTATGGTTTGACCCCTGAAAGTGTGATCGCAGAACCTATGCCAGCTGGTTAGACTAAGCCATCATGACGACAATGCCGACGAAATCCCGTTCTTGGTCTGTTCTACTGCAGCTATTAGCCATCGCCACTATGATATTCATAGGCTTGATCGTCACGGTTCTGGGCATCATTAGCACTCCGGAAAACTTTGTTAATTCGAACATGCAAGAGCTCACTGACCTGGGCGCTGCTCGGGTGGGACTAGCTTTAGT
>DEPX01000078.1:1161-1479 GCA_002358975.1 Micrococcaceae bacterium UBA3381
GTGGTCGCCCAGGGCGACCCATACGTGCTCAGTATTGGTTTGACAGTGTGGATCGTTCGAGCAAAGCACCGGTGGCAATGGGTTATCGTCGGTTGTGGGCTGGCTGCAATTGCTATATCAGTTGGTTGGCAGGTATATGCTGTTCGGCGTCTGGAAGGCTATGCAGAGCCAGCCGAAGCCATGCTGATTGTCTTCACACTAGGGTTTGGCGCTATCGGATCTGGTCTTGTCCATCGCATTACTTACTCGTCAGCGTCGCAGGATCAGCCTGGTCCATGCCGAAGTTGAAGCAGCGGAATACGACCGAGAAATCATTTC
>DEPX01000078.1:1563-2620 GCA_002358975.1 Micrococcaceae bacterium UBA3381
CGGTTGACCGCCTTATCGTTGCAGACCGGCCAAATGCAAAAATCCTTAGAGGGTAATGATGGTACAGAACTATCAAGTGCATTGGCCGAAACCAAACAGTATTCCGACCAAGCACTGCGCGATCTGCGCTCTCTGGTGACCTCTCTAAGAGAACAAGGTGAAATAGAACCCGTTGTCCCAGCTGCCGCCCCCAGCGGTTTTGACGACTTGCGTGCCCTGCTTGATGACGCCACGCGCGAGGGGATAACGATTCATTCCCAAATACTCCTGAACAATTATGATTCAGCTCCTGACGAGCTGCAACGAGCCGTTATACGCATCAGCCAAGAGGCCCTGACCAATGTGCTGCGCCATAGCGCGGACAATACAGTCCACCTTCGTATTGAAGGACAGCCCGGCCAAGAGCTATTTCTAGAATTCACCAATAGAACTGACCATCAATCGCAATTTCAGCACGGTAGTGGCACGGGGCTACTGGGGATCAAAGAACGGGCACACCTGATAGGTGGCACAGCCGAGCAAAAAACCAACGACCAGTACTTTCGGCTGCAAATTCACCTGCCCTGGTCCGATGACGAGCCTGCGGAACATTAAGCACGTTTCTCGTCGATGCTAAACTTTCGGTGTGTCCACGACGGTGTTGATAGTTGATGACGAAACAATGACGCTGCGCAATCTTGCCGCCATTGTATCTGATGAGCCTTCGTTGCACGTTGTGGCAACCGCCCAAAATGGTGTCGATGCGCTCCAACAAATACGGGATCAACGCCCTCAGGTTGTAATTATGGATCTGTATCTGCCCGGGGAGTTTGATGGGGTCGAAGCGATTCGCCGTATCCGCAACTTATTAGCACCGCCTGCGGTTGTTGCGGCGACAAGTTTTGATCTGGAATCGTATACTCGAGGCGCTTTGGAAGCCGGCGCCGCAGGTTTTATTTTGAAAAACGACGCCGAGACACTCCTTACTCCAGCAATCCATGCAGCTGCTGCTGGTGACCCAATCGTCTCCCCGCAGACCACAAGCAGACTGATAAAAAATTTTCTGCAGCCCAGTACT
>DEPX01000078.1:2650-4604 GCA_002358975.1 Micrococcaceae bacterium UBA3381
GCCACTATGATTGGCAACGGTAAGGTGTATAAGCAAATTGCTGCCGATCTTCATATTGCCCCAGATACAGTCAAATCAACTGTTATGCGGGCGATGCATAAAATTGGGGCCGACAATGGTGCGCAGTTAGCCTTTAGGGTAGGCCAGGCACGTTTAGACATTGACTAGCAACAGTAATCGATTTGCAAACCATAGCTAGGAGTCGGTAAAGTAATTCCTACCGAAGACCGCCGGTCGTCGTTTGCCTGTGTCAAATAGGCTTTAGACTGTAAAGCTCATATCATGAGCGGCCCGCGCAGGTGAACACGACAGCATGGACCAACTGCGGTATTAAAGCAGTACAGTATCTCTGCGCCCTGTGCACCTGCACGGGGCGCTTTTGTGTTTGAGTGGCCGGCACATCCACGAAGGAAGGAGTGCCATGGCGAATGCTGAAAAAACGGCAGCCGTGGAAGAGCTTACGGACCTATTCCGTAGCTCATCCTCAGCTGTTGTCACAGAATACCGTGGTCTCACCGTAGAAGAGATCACGGAGTTACGCCGCTCTCTGGGTGAGAACGCTACTTACGCCGTGGCGAAAAATACGCTGACTGCTATTGCGGCAGAAAAGGCAGGCATTACTGCCCTCGAGGGCAAGCTTACCGGTCCTACCGCAATCGCATTCGTCTCCGGTGAGACCGTAGACGTTGCAAAAGTTGTGCGTGATTTCGCCAAGAAACACAACAAGCTGGTAATCAAGGGTGGCTACATGGAAGGCCAACCCCTTGAACAATCAGATGTCATTCAGCTGGCTGACCTTGAGTCTCGCGAGACTCTGTTGTCGATGATGGCTGGTGCAATGGAAGGCTCCCTGTCCAAGGCTGCCGCAACATTCCAGGCCCCAATCGAAAAAGCTGTTCGCCTCGCAGAAGCGTTGCGCGAAAAGCAAGACGAAGCCGCGTAATTTTAGGCACCAAGTGTGCCGTAAACCTCAACACAAGACTTTAACCGCAAAGGAGCCAAAACCATGGCAAAACTGTCCACTGAAGACCTGTTGGATGCTTTCAAAGAGCTTTCCCTGTTAGAACTGTCCGAATTCATCAAGGCTTTCGAAGAAGAATTCGACGTAACCGCTGCTGCTCCAGTCGCAATGGCTGCTGCCCCAGCTGGTGGCGGCGAAGACGCTGGTGAGGCTGAAGAGCAGACCGAATTCGACGTTGTTCTTGAATCCGCAGGCGATGCCAAGATCGGTGTCATTAAAGAAGTACGCGCACTGACTTCCCTGGGTCTGAAAGATGCAAAAGACCTCGTCGATGGTGCTCCAAAGGCTGTTCTGGAAGGCGTCGACAAGGCTGCTGCCGATGCTGCCAAGGAAACTCTGGAAGGCGCAGGCGCTACCGTAACTCTGAAGTAAGCTTCAGCAGTCTTCGGTCAGTATCAGTACTGACTTGATTTTCGTTTCGGCCCCGCTGCATTTGTAGCGGGGCCGAAATAGTTTAACCGGCACAATCAATGCCGGCATTGACTACATCTTGGTATGTATCCAAATCAGTAACAGCGGTAGCTTCAACATCAAGTACGCGATAATTAATATGATCCAGCGTTTGCATAACCCCAGCGTTGAGTATGCGTTTGGCAAATACCTGCTCGGCGATACAACGTGGCCAATAGGAGAAAAGAGGTTGCAACTTGCCTGAGGCCTGCGCAATGGCTACTTCCGTTCTCGCTAGTTCATCACAGTGATGGTCAACGAGCTGTTTAATACCTTCGCCGATAAACGGCATATCGGCACCAAATAGAAAAACACCTTCGTTGGGCGAAGCCGGGCCGCACCGCTGGGTGAAGTACCGTAGGCCTGCTTGGACCGCCATATATGGACCAGACTGTGGAGGGTCTTCGAAGACAGTGGGGGTGGTTCCCGTAGGCAGCGTAGCTGGTCCAACAACAACGGTTTGTTCCGCTGAAACCCATTGTG
>DEPX01000197.1:0-7221 GCA_002358975.1 Micrococcaceae bacterium UBA3381
TTTTTCTGGAGCTTTTGTCGTTGCTCGGGTTTCCTCAGGGTTGTAGGCAGAAATGTGGGGTTTGGGCCCGTAGAAGGTGTTTAAGCTATATCAACACCCCGTAAGGTGAGTCGTATGAACGAAAACCGCGTACTGAATCAAACATATCGTGTCCTGAACGACTTTATGGAAGAACGGGCTTGGGGGCAGTTCCATTCCGAGGAGAACTTGGCAAAATCAATTGCTATTGAATCAGGTGAACTACTGGAGTGCTACCAATGGCAGCCCGCGATCGATCACGATGAGGTAGCAGCAGAACTAGCTGATATTCTTACGTATTGTTATCTTTTGGCACAGAAACTTGGTCTTGAACCTAACGCACTCATTTTGAATAAGCTGGAGACAACGCGGCGAAAATATCCAGCCGAGAAAGCGAGAGGAACCAGCGCCAAATATGACAAGCTTTGAGATCGTTGTCCGCGATAGTTTTGAAGAGTTCTTAGGACTTCCTCAAAGTCGACTTCGTGTCGGCCCGATAGATGTGGCGAATCCTCCTCGTGGCACGGTAGATCCGAAACTAGAAAACTGGCCCGTTGTTTATACTCTCAACAACAGTCAAGAGATTTATATCGGTGAAACCCGAAGTGCTTTCTCACGCCTACGGCAGCATCACCAGAACAGTGAGAAGAACCGCTTGGATAAACTGCATGTCGTTATTGATAAGACATTCAATAAATCGGCAGCATTAGACCTAGAGTCGTTCCTGATACGATTTTTTTCCGGGGAGGGTAACTTCACAGTTCTCAACCGTAATGACGGGATTGTCGATACAGATTACTTTAACCGTCAGCAGTATCAAGAGACCTTTGACGAAATTTTTGAAGCACTCCGGGTTCGAGGCCTCTTTAGCCGAAGTATTGAAGAGATTCAGAACTTAGACCTATATAAGTTCTCGCCCTTCAAAGCTCCCAGTGCAGAACAAGCGGTAATTGGGTCCGGTACGGTGGAGCGTTTTCTTGATGATATGCGTGTCAAAACCCGAGGAGAAGAGGTTATCCAAGGGGGAGCTGGTACTGGTAAAACGGTGTTAGCAATTTACTTGCTCAAGTTATTGCGAGATATCGAACGACGCAATCTTGATGAAGAAATCGACACTGACACTATGTTTTCCGAATTCTTCAGACAAGAAAACCAAGAGCTCCTTTCTGGTTTCACCGCAGGCCTTGTTATTCCACAGCAGTCGTTGCGCGAATCCGTTAGCAAGGTTTTTCGCAATACACCTGACCTTGGCGACACGAGAATACTTACGCCATTCCAGGTTGGCGAATCAGAGGAAGTATTCGATTTACTGATCGTTGATGAGGCTCATCGCCTAAATCAACGAGCCAATCAATCGTCGGGTTCTCTAAACAAGAAATTCCAATCAATTAATGAGAGTCTATTTGGCAAAGATAGTAATGAGATCACACAACTGGACTGGGTTCGGGCGAGGTCTAGACACAGGGTGTTGCTAATTGACTACAACCAGACGGTGCGGCCCGCTGATATCAGTAGATCTACTGTTAATGACCTGATTGAAAATGCTCAGGCACGAGACCGCTTTTTTGTACTTGAGACACAAATGCGTGTAAAAGCTGGGACTGACTATCCTGGGTTCATTCGGCGACTGCTCGATGGGGTTATAACGGACGGGACACCTGATTTGGGCGATACGTACGAGTTTGGTGTGTTCACGAGCCTTGAAGCTATGCGTGCCACCATCAAGAGTCGAAACGAAGAATATGAATTATCACGTGTGGTTGCGGGGTTTGCCTGGCCATGGAGAAGCAAAAAGGATAAATCACTGTTCGATATCGAGGAAGATGGTCTTCGACTCCGTTGGAACTCGACGGATAAGGACTGGATTAATTCCAAAAACTCCTTAGAAGAGGTGGGATCTATCCACACTGTTCAGGGGTACGACCTCAACTACGCAGGTGTGATCATAGGGCGTGACCTGCGCATGGATCCGACGACCGGAGAAGTAATCTTCGACAGACAAAATTACTTTGATAAAAAGGGTATGGAAAATAATAGTCGGAGAGGCATCAGATACAATAACGAAGATATCCTGGCCTATGTAAAGAACATTTACTCTGTCCTGCTAAGTCGTGGTATTCGGGGAACGTTCATCTATGTCTGTGATGAGCCTCTACGCGAATATTTCCTTCGTCACCTTCCGCAACTCGACGGTGAGCAGTGAGACTGCTCTTATAACGGCTTAGCCCCGGTCCCTGTCTATGAGGATAAGGACCGGGGCTGCGTTTAATTATTCGGTAGTGACTATAATTGTCTGTTCAGGGGTTGTTTGACTTGCTTTTGGAATTCCCGCTGCTGTCACCTTTGAAATTTGGTGAGACCTGGAATGATCCGTTCAACGTTTCCTTGTTTTTGTAAGCTGCTTCGACATTGTAGGTGCTGAGAGGGGCTCCCGTTGTGTGACGTTGCTATGGGTGACGCGCCATTGGGCGATATCATCTTCGTTTGCGGTGGCGGTGTGTTCGACTGGGCCGCCGTTTCGGGTTCGGCGAGTGACCGTGAAGATTACTTCCTGGCCAGCTTCTACCCTATTCACTCGCAGAGGTACGCCGACGTCTTTGCCGCTGTTTCTGTTAGCCGTGAAGTCTTGGGTAGCAATATGTTCTGGCTCGACGGTTAGTTCAGCTTCGATAGGTTTTTCTGCGTCATCAGGGTCGGTTGGTTCCTAGAGATCTGGATCGGTTGGTTCCGTAGATTTTTTCACCGTCGTTACCTGCGGTGAGCGACAATACGAGCAGGACTGGATCATGGTCAGATGTGCGGTATGGTCCCGGTTCGAAGATTTCTTGCTGTCCTGGTTGTTTGAACTGGGCCGAGTAATCGAATATTGGTACTTCATCGGAGTTGGCGTGCCATGATGTTGCACCGGTGACGAAAGGCATGAGTTCTNNAGTTCTTTGCTGGCCAGTGCGTAGTCGAGGTAGCCTAGTTGGCCGTCGAAGACGTAGGAGTAGGCTTCTTCGCCGTCAAAGAGTGCTCGAGTAGATCAACGTAGCCGCCATCTTTGAGTGCGATGATCGGTGCGAACATTTGTGCCAGGGCCGGACGGTGGCGTGCGGTGTCGAAGCGTTCGTCGACGGTTTCGTCCAGGACGTCGAAGACATCGACTGGCTGTACCGCGTCGCTTGGTAGATGATGGCGGTGGTGTTTTCGTCGGTACCCAGTGTGTCGGTTTGTAGGGCGGTTTAACGATCTTCACCGGTGCGTTCGTTGAGCGTGTTCACGAGGGTGCTGATCGCTTTGTCGTCGTTGTTTGCAATCTCCATCAGACCCATGACTTCGGCGTCTATCTCGGTGATGGCCGAGACGATCTTGGCTTCTTGGCGTTCGAATTCTTGGGCGTTGTTGGCACCGCGTGAGCTCATGCTGGTGAAGTAGTCCAGCACGTTGAACGCACCAACGGTCACATCGCTACCGACCTCAGGCACATTGATCAGGGCGGGACGTGAACGCGTTGTGGCGCTTGAACGGCAGTGTTGACGTCGTCTGCATTGCTAACGAGCAACGCGCCCCTGACGGTGTACGTTGGCAAGGCGTGCTTGATGAATTCGTTGGTGCATCTCAGCTCGGGCAGGATGCGTTTGGCGACTCGGCAGCCTCGGATTGTAAGGGGGTTAGCAAGTAGTAGCTCTTTTCGAGGGCTTGGGTTTCGGGAGCGACGAGTTGCTATATCGCATCGTATTCGTCAGTGTCGCTAGCATTTTAAAAAGGGCTGGCCCCGATGATGAAAACATCATCGGGGCCAACACTTAGTTAGGGAGCCTTAGATCGCTAGTGCGATTTAGTAGCGTCCGTATCCCACAACGTTGTTGTACTGGTTGTAGGTGTTCAGGTCGCTAGTGGACAGACCGGCGCTTGGGTTACGTGCGTGTGCGATCTGGCCGTTACCGACGTAGACCGCTACGTGGGTGACGCCACCGTTACCGTAGAATACGAGGTCACCGGCTTGCAGCTGGCCCTTGGAGATTTTCTGTGCGGAAGCATACTGTGCTGCCGAGGTCCGAGGGATGCTCTTGCCGTCCTGGCTCAAGGCCTGTTGGCTGAAGCTGGAGCAGTCCCACTGGTTACCTTCACCATTAGCGCCCAAGCGGTAGCTTGCAGACGAGCTGTTAGCGGTGCTGACGGCCCAGGAGACACCTGAGGTCGATGAGGTTGAAGCAGTGGAAGTAGAGCTGACGCGCTCGCTGTTGCTCGAATCAACGGTGGTGCTGCTTGAGCTATTGCTCGAAGATGAGCTGGATTCGGTGGAGGTCGAGCTCGTGTTATTGGAAGAGCTTGAGCTTGATCCAGAGTTCGATGCAGAAGAAGAGTTGGAGCTAGCGGAGCTTGAGCCACCAGGGATGGTGAGCTGGTCGCCCGGGTAGATTAGGTGCGAGGACAGCCCGTTTTCGGACTTCAGTGCAGAGACGCTAACACCGTGCTGAGCGGCAATGCTACCCAATGTATCACCGGAGGCAACGGTGTGTGTGCTGCCGGAGCTCGAGGTGGAAGCTGTTGATGAGCTATCCGAGGAGCTGCTGGAGCTACCGGAGAAGGACAGGTTCTGGCCCGGGTAAATGATGTGCGAGGACAGTCCGTTGGCTTCCATGAGGCTGGAAACTGTGACGCCGTCGTTCTGGGCAGCGATGCGGCTGAGCGTATCGCCGCTTTCAACGGTGTGATCCGCGTGAGCTGGTGCCATTCCGGCAACGGTAACGCCGGCAAAAGTTGCGAAACTTGCTACGCCAAGCTTCATTGAGCGCATACGACGGCCGCGCAGTTGAAGCTTCTCGGCTTCGATGCGTTCACGACGAGTAGCGTAAATCATAAGTAATCCTTCGGTTATGAGCGATTTCAACGTATCGGAAACGTCAAACACGTCGGGCGTACCAACTGTGACGTGGGGCTCGGCATACCGGCTGAACAAGTTCGCCTTGCGCCGTTACCAAATCTTTATCAAGGTTATCGTTTTGTTATGGAAAAGCAATTCGAGAACCTGGTTTCGTGTTGAAAATTGCTAACTTTACTACTCAGAATTTAGTAGATCGTTGGCATAGCAGCGATCAAACGAATTTAAAAATTTTTAAATATTTTTTGTAACACACCGGTTTGCTCAGCCATAGCTATCCGTTCGATCATAGCTATCTGTATGTTTTTAGATATTTATATGTCGAAGGTGTTTGCCAGGCGCTTGGCACATCATTAGTTGGAATGTTCGTCACTATGAAAACTGGGATGTCAGAGTGTCCGTCCTGACGCCGCAGATTTGGTGCATTGATTCTGGTTTGGGAGTTTTGCCGCCGGAAATATCACCGGCGGCTAAGTTCCAGTTTACGATCCAACCTGTGCAGCGCTTTAGTAGTTGCCTGTTTTAGGTAGTGCGCTGCATCGCGCATAGCAGCCTCAGTAGATGGTGCGTTGTCGCTCAGGGAAGTACCCACTTGGATACCTGCATCGGACAGTTCATTGTTTGAAAGTAAGAGTTGGCCCGAAACAGCAACAACGGGGATGCCTTTGGTAGTTGCCATCGCTGCGGCTGAAAATGGGGCTTTTCCCTGTAGTGATTGTTGGTCCAAGGATCCTTCTCCCACGACAAGTAGGTCTGCGTAATTCAGGTGGTCCTCAAGACTTACAAGGCCCGCTATAAGGTCAAAGCCTGCTTCAAGTTTGGCAGAAGTGAGAGCAAGGAATCCGGACGGAAAGCCTCCTGCGGCGCCAGTCCCGGGCCCGCTGAAGTCGCGATTGGGGCATACTGTCTTTAATAATGTTTCCCAGTTCTTGAGCGCTGCGTTCAGTGCATTTTGGTCTGTTGGGTTTGCTCCTTTTTGCGGTGCGAAGACGTACGCAGCCCCTTCTGGACCGTGGAGCGGATTATAAACGTCTACGGCGAGTCGGATTCGAACCACATTCAGCCGGTTATCGAGGTGGGAAGTGTCGAGCCGCCTTGCGGAAAGAAGCCCCAGACCGCCTAGTGGTACAGGTGATCCATTATCATCGAGGATGCGTACGCCTAGTGCTCTGAGTGCTCCTGACCCGCCATCAGTCATAGCGGATCCACCCAAACCGATAACAATTTCAGTTGCTCCTTTATCTACAGCAGCCCGGACTAGCTGACCACAGCCGTAGCTGTGCGCTGCCCGGGCTGCTGTAGAACCGGGAGTAATTTTGTCCAACCCACTGGCTTGTGCAGATTCGAGTACTGCTGTTGTGGCTGAATCGCCTGTGCTACGGAATAGACCCCAACGGGCCCAAATAGGCTGCCCGAGTGGCCCGGTGACACGTGTGTACCGTTCTTCAGCACCGGCTGCAATGGCTGCAGCTACTGTGCCTTCTCCGCCATCGGCCAGAGGCACGATACTTGTCTGAGCTGTTGGGTAGTGTTTCTGTACTCCTGCTGATATCGCATGAGCGGCTTCAGTGGCTGTGAGTGAGCCTTTGAACTTGTCAGGAGCGATGACCACTTTTGGGCTAGACCGACCACTCATCGACATGTTAACCGACTGTCTGAGGTGACTTAGCAACCAAGGACGGCAGCACGATGGATTCCCACCGCTCTTTCATAACCGAGAGGACGGTGTCGGAATCTTGGTCAAAGATCTCCTGGTTGAAGATTTCGACTTCGACAGGCCCGGTGTAGCCAGCTGCAGCGACCCAACGACCAATGCTGTCAAAGTCGATGAAGCCGTCACCCATCATGCCGCGTGATAGCAGAGCGTCTGCAGCGATAGGGAGGTTGAAGTCACAGACCTGATACGAAGCCAATCGGCCTTCAGCCCCGGCCCGAGCGATTTGGCTCTCGAGCTCCGGGTCCCACCAGACATGAAATGTGTCCACGACAACGCCCACAGCTTCAACTGGGTGCGGAGCTGCCAAATCTAATGCCTGCTTGAGCGTAGAAAGCACAGCACGATCTGCCGCATACATAGGATGAAGTGCTTCCAGCACGAGACGTACCCCGTGTTTCAACGCGTAAGGCACAAGTTCGGCTAAGCCTCTTGCTACACGGTTTCGGGCTGCCACCAGGTCTTTGTCGGAACGGTCGCCGTTACCCCCCAAAACGTGTGCGGCTGCGGGCAGACCCCCAACGACCATGATCAATTCACTGGTGCCCAACGCTCTTGCTTCTCGAATCGCAGCCTTATTGCTTTCAAGCGCTTCTTGATGGCCCGCTTCATCAGCGGCTGT
>DEPX01000197.1:7284-14320 GCA_002358975.1 Micrococcaceae bacterium UBA3381
CGGCATCTGAAATCATTTTAACTGCGTTATCGAGACCAGCCTCTGCCACGCGATCGCGCCAGACGCCGATGTAGCATAAACCGGCTCGAGCAGTGGCATCCACGGCCTGTTTCAGGGTCAGGTTCCGTGTTGTGCCCGTATTGAGTGACAAATGAAATTCGGCGCTCATAGCTTACCTCCATTATTGCTTGCTGAAACCAGGCTTGGCGTTGCTACCCCAGCTCCTTCGAGGAAAGTGGTCATACGCTGCGCGGCGAGGTCAGGAGCGGTTAATAGCCCGGCTTGATCTGCCAGTTTGAAGAGCTGAACTAGGTGTGGCACTGACCGGCCTGAATGCAGTCCTCCGACCATTTGGAAACCTGGTTGGCTGCCGTTGAGCCAGGACAGGAACGCGACACCGCACTTATAATAGAACGTCGGGGCTGTGAAGATGTGGCGACCGAGCGCTTCCGTCGAGTCTAAAATTGCACGAGCTTTTGCTGACTGCCCCGAATCATAGGCCTGTAGCGCAGTGGAAGCAGCTGGATAGATTGCAGCGAAAATACCCAATAATGCATCAGAATAATGGCTACCGTCACCGTCAATGAGCTCAGGATAGTTGAAATCATCGCCTGTGTAGAGACGCACACCAGAGGGGAGCTGCGCTCGCAGCTGGGTCTCGTGTTCGGCATCCAACAGGGATACTTTGACCCCATCGACTTTGTCAGCATTTGTCTTGATAAGCTCGAGAAATGTTTCAGTAGCAACGTCAATATTTTCACTGCCCCAGTAGCCGACCAATGCTGGATCAAACATGGTCCCAAGCCAATGCAGAATCACAGGTTGCTGGACTTCGTTCAGTAGTTCGGTGTAGACCCGCAAGTAATCTTCGGCACTACTGGCTGCTTTGACCAGTGCACGCGATGCCATAAGGATGACCTTGGCTCCCGCTCCCTCAACGACCTCGATTTGTTCCCTGTAGGCCTCTAATACAGCACGGAGTCCTGACTCACCGCCGCGGACGTCTGCTGGGTCCAGTTGATCGGTGCCTGCTCCACAGGCAATGAGATCACGAACAGTTCGGCCTTGCAACGCTGGGTTGCCAGTAGCAAGGGCTGCTGATGCTTCAGCGGTGGCGCGACGGATGAGTTGTTGGGTGGCTGCCCAATCCAGTCCCATGCCTCGTTGCGCTGTGTCCATGGCGTCGGCGACGCCGAGGCCGTAAGACCACACTTCGTGACGGAAGCCAAGCGTGGCTTCCCAGTCTATCTGGGCGGGCGCCCCAGGTGTGTTGTCTCCGAAGATATCGGGGACGACGTGTGAAGCTGCATAGACTTTGCGCGACTGGATGGGTGCTACGGGACGGGTCCAGATTCCTGGCTTTGAAAGTAAGTATTCGGTTAGGGAACCGTTATTGTCTGGTAGGAATACTGAATTCATCGGATGGCCTCTGCTTCCTGTAGATCGGATGTCGAGAGCTTGATCTCGGGTATGTCGATGGTGCGGCGTTCCGCGGATGATTGTAAGCCCAGCTCGGCGAGCTGGACACCACGTGCTGCGGAGAGTAAACCGAACCGATGCTCACGTCCCCCGATGACATCGGAGAGGAACTCTTCCCACTGAAGTTTGAAACCGTTGTCGAGTTCAGCGTTTGCTGGGACTTCAAGCCACTGGTCACGGTAGGATTCTGTCACGGGTAGATCTGGATTCCAGACCGGCATTGGAGTATGTGCACGCTGCTGAGCGACACATTTATTGAGTCCGGCGACTGCTGAGCCGTGCGTGCCGTCCACCTGGAATTCCACGAGTTCGTCACGGTACACCCGGACTGCCCACGAGGAGTTAATCTGGGCGACTACTGGATCGCCATCAGGGGTTTCTAGCTCAAATACCCCGTATGCTGCATCATCGGCGGTGGCAATGTATTCTCGGTCCTGCTCGTCCCAACGGACGGGTATGTGGGTCGTGGCCTTGGAGGTGACGGACTTGACCGATCCCACGATGCCTTCCAGGACATAGTTCCAGTGGCAGAACATATCGGTGGTCATCGAACCGCCATCTTCGCGACGGTAGTTCCAGGACGGACGCTGGGCTTGCTGATGGTCACCTTCGAAGACCCAATAACCGAATTCTCCGCGGAGGGAGAGAATGCGACCGAAAAAACCTTCCTCAACTAGGCGGCGAAGTTTCACGAGTCCTGGAAGATAGAGTTTGTCATGCACGACTCCGGCAGTGAGCTCGCGGTCTTGAGCAAGTTGTGCTAATTCAACGGCTTCCTCAAGAGTTTCTGCGGTGGGTTTTTCAGTGAAAATATGCTTGCCAGCCAGCATGGCCTTTTTCAGTGTTTCGGCGCGGAGACTGGTCATCGAGGCGTCGAAAATGATGTCGATGGTGGGATCGTTAATGACTGAGTCAAGGTCGGTGGTCCACTGTTCTACCTCGTGTTTGTTCGCCAATTCACGAACCTTATCTGCATTGCGGCCAACCAGGATGGGCTCCACGGTCACTGTGGTGCCATCAGCCAACGTAATTCCGCCTTGATCTCGGATGGGCAAGATAGAGCGCAGTAGATGTTGGCGGTACCCCATACGACCGGTAATGCCGTTCATCGCGATTCGAAGAACACGTTGCTTAGTCATTTCAACTCCTAGCAGTAAACTTGATTGGAAAGCGTTTTCCACACTATGATCTAATTGATGTGATTGTCAACACACCCACCGAAAATTGTGTGTCAGAGCCATATGCGAAACACTTAGGTGCATAGTGAAAATGAGGTAGAGATTGAGCGCAGTTACCCTCGCCAAAGTCGCCCGCCATGCAGGGGTCTCCCTGGCGACGGCGTCCCGTGTCCTCAACGGTTCGAGTCGTAAGCCCGCCGAGAGCATCGCGGTACGAGTCCGTGCCTCTGCGCAGGCATTAGGCTATGTGCCAAACGCACAAGCCCAGGGCCTGGCCCGATCGACGACCGGGCTGATCGGTTTAGTCGTGCACGACATCGCGGACCCCTATTTCTCGTCGATTGCCAAAGGTGTGCAGCGCCGAGCATTTGCTGAAGGCCAGCAGATGCTCCTGACGGCAGACGACGGCACAGGGGCAGGTCAAGTGAGCGCTTTTATCGCTCACCGAACGCGGGCAATCATTATGGCAGGATCACGTCGACAGGAGATTGACCCTGGTCTTGTAACTGAACTGGATCGATATCAGGTCAACGGTGGCAAAGTCGTGACGATCGGTCAATCATGGTTGGATGGAGCAAGTGCGGTCACGATTGATAATTACAACGCAGGCGTAGTTCTGGCGGATACCTTCATCCGGGAGGGACATCGTCGTTTTGCTTTTCTTGGCGGCCCCGATGATATCGTCACTGCAGCCGACCGTCGGGATGGCTTTAAGCTGGCTTTGGAGAGAGCGGCTCTTGTGCCAGAGATCATCACTTCCCACGCCTTTTCTACTCCAGGCGGCTACGACGCAGCCACAGCGCTCGTCGAGTCTAGAGGCATCGAAGACCTCCGAGGTTTGATGGTCATCGCTGCAAACGATGTGATGGCACTGGGAGCGATCGCTGCGTTCCGGGATGCAGGCTTGAACGTTCCGCAGGAGCTATGGGTGGCGGGCTTCGGTGACATACCGTATTCGAGGCACTATTCACCGGCTTTGACGACGATGCGTTTCCCGCTCGAAAACATCGGGGAGATGGCGGCAGATATTGCTCTTTATGCGGACCAGCCAAGGATTGAGCATATCGTGGGCGGAATTATCAGACGCGAGAGTGCCTGATCCTGCAAGGCACGTGAGTAGGCCCGGAACTACAAAATGGCTCCGGGCCTACAAATCATTTGGAAGTATAACGCTAGTCGCCAGTGTGTGATGCGCCTAGGAGTTCTCGTACTTCGTTGGCCACTCGTGCAAATTCCGGGTCTTCTATGCTTTCGGTATAGTGCCGGTGGTTGCCCAAGTTTACTTTAATGTCCTTGAGTATCCGTCCTGGCCGGGCACTCATAACTACGACACGATTGGCTAGATAGACAGCTTCTGGTACAGAGTGAGTGACCATGATGACGGTTGTACCGGTCTCTCTCCAGATTCGGTGTAGTTCGATGTTCATACGCTCACGTGTCAGAGCGTCAAGAGCCCCGAACGGCTCGTCCATGAGCAAGACATCCGGCTCATGAAGCAAGGACCGGCATAGGGAGACACGTTGTTGCATGCCGCCTGATAGTTCATGAGGTAAAGATTTTTCAAAACCTTTGAGGCCTGTCATTTCAATGAGTTTATCGGCTCGTTGTGCTGCTGTCGTTTTATCCATGCCGCGCATCTCGGCTTGCAGCAGGATGTTCCCACGAACACTGCGCCATTCCAATAGGGCCGCACGCTGAAAGACATAGCCAATGTCTCTGCGAGGGCCAGCAACCGGTTCATTCCGCAACTTTACAGAGCCATTCGTTGCTCCTGTTAGTCCCGCTATCACTTTCAATAAGGTTGACTTTCCACAACCAGATGGTCCCGCTATGGAAATAAACTCACCGGGGGCCACATCGAGGTCGATACCTTGCAACGCGGTCACATGGCCACGTTTAGAGGAGAACTGGACGCTGAGGTCGTTGACCGCTACCAAAGGTTTGGTGGTGGTAAGCGGCTTCTCTTCGGTCATGATGCTCATATACTTGGTTCCTTACTCCGGCTGGTATTCGGGGTCGTAGTACTTGGCTGGATCGCCATCAGAGTCGATCAAGTCTGCTTCAGAAAGAATGTCAATTGTCGACTCCCAATCAGCAGGGTCATTCGTTCCTGGCTTTTCGCCTTCCGTATTCTCTGTATTGAGCAATTTGACTGTTTCATTCCATTGCTCCAAGACAACTTCTTGCTCGGGTATTTGCGGATCCTTGCCTTCCATAGCGGCCGCTGCCTCTTCAGGGTTGTCCTTGGCGGCTTCAAAGGCCTCCGAAGTGGCAGCCATCATGTTGGCGGCCAATTCTGGGTTTTCCGCGAGGAAGGCGTCTGAAGACACGAGGCCATTGGAATAGAAGTTGATATCTTGATCGGAATAGCGCAAGTAATGCATGGGTTTGTCCCCCTCTGCAGCCAAAGTAGGCCCCTGATCATGCGCAAAACCAATGAGCCCATCAACTTGCCCGGACAGAGTTGCAGCCATTTTTCCTGCAGCATCGAGATTTTCTTGATCGACGTCATCCTCGGATAAGCCCGCTGCTTCCAAGAACATTGGGAAAGTGGTTGTTGGTGCGTCACCGGCAGAAACTGCGATCGTTTTTCCTTTGAGGTCCTCCGCTGTTTCTATGCCAGAATCGTCGAAAACTTGTACGGCAGAAGGCGTGGTTTGGAGGAAAACACCCATACTCTTTACGTTGACGCCCTCATCTATATTTGCCAGCACGGCGGGTGTGTCTNNNNCCCAGCCGAAGTCGACATGGCCCTGACCTGTGGCTTGCACTGTCTGGGTGGAACCTTGTCCAGCTTCGATATTCAGATCAATCCCGTGTTTTTCGAAAATCCCCTCTTCAACTCCGTAGTAGAAAGGAGCATGTTCTCCATAGGGGTACCAATTAAGCATTAGCGTTGCAGACTCCACCTGACCTTCATCGGCCGCTGATGAGCCAGTGCTAGATCCAGCACATCCAGACAATGCCAGCGCACCGATAGCAAAAACGCCGACAACTGCTTTACGAGTGATATTCATGATTTTCTCCATAACTTGTGCAAAGACTAAAGCAAGACAGGGGGTCGATTAGTTGTCCGAGGTAGAAGCATTGCTCCGGCGGGAAGCGTGCCATGGAATCAAGAACCACTCGGCAATTTGAATTACGAAGAATAGGAGGATCCCCAGCACGGACATAATGATTAGCGCAGCGAACAGCATTGGTGTATCGATATTTCCGTTGGCCTGGAGGATCACGTAGCCGAGGCCTTCATTAGCACCCACAAATTCTCCAACTACCGCGCCGGTTACAGCCATCGTAGCGGCGACTTTTAGCCCAGACATCAGCTCTGGCAGCGAAGCAGGCAGGCGAACCTTGAGGAACGTTTTGAAGGGGTTTGCACCCATGGTCGACGTCAGTTCAAGAATTTCGGGATCAACGGACCGTAACCCAGCCATACCGGAAATTACGATCGGGAAAAAGGCCATCAATACGGCGACAAGGACTTTTGGTTCCATGCCGAACCCAAGCCAGACAACAAATAGCGGGGCGATGGCGATCTTTGGAATGACCTGTGCAAATAAAATGATCGGGTACATGGTTTTTTCTAAAGACTTGGAATAAACCATCAGCACAGCGACAAGTTCACCCAGTATTAACGCAATACCAAAACCTAGAAGTGTCTCTATCGTCGTTACCATGGTGTGTTCTGTGAGGTAGCTTACATTATCGCTGACGGCGGCCCATGTATTCTGTGGACTCGGCAGAATGTACGGCGCGACCCAATCGCGGGCGGTAACGAACCACCACAGTAGGCCAAGAATGAGTACGAAGCCTACGGGGCGCCACAATGCTTCACCCCACCGCGCCGTGGCACGGGAGAGCGCGCCTTGGGATCGGTTGCTGGCATGTGATTCCGGGTCAGAGGGCCCCGTTGGCTTTGTGGTTTTGATGGTAGAAGCTTGGGTGCGACTAATAGTAGTAGACATTTGAGTGCTCCATATCGTCAGGAATGGACTCGAAGGAAAGTTGAGGAAACCTCTCGGGAATGCGCTTTCCCAAGAGTTTAGGGTGGTTTGGGTCACATGTCAACGATGCTTCGAGGTTCGAAGCTGCTGAAGTAAGCATTATCGTTCTGGGCCTAACAGCTGGTCGCTGGCTCGGCAGCGTACATGAAAGGCTGTGACGATCGGTGTCGACTACAATCTAACTCGGGCTTTTCGCTACGGTAGGCCTGTGTTTTAGTCAGACAGTTCAGAAAAGTATTATCTGCCGCTTTAGGCAGTCAATGGGCTATATTGTGGTGCTGTCGCAAGGGCTGGCGGTACTTCGCTGTGGAGGTAAAGAAAGCGAATGACGGAAGCTTGGATCCCACTTCTCGGTATGATTGGCGTCAGTATCTT
>DEPX01000096.1:0-1310 GCA_002358975.1 Micrococcaceae bacterium UBA3381
GGATTCGAACCTGCGACCTCACGCTCCCAAAGCGCGCGCTCTACCAAGCTGAGCTACGTCCCGCGATCAGGTCTGTGACCTGCTGGATCATCCGCCATCCGGTCTTACCCTGTAGCGGCTCGCACCATGGCGCCGAGAAATAACTATAGGGCAAAGATTTCTGAAAGTCCAAACAGATCGAAGGCCATTTTAAAAACCCTGCAGAACTTGGCGCGCTTGCAACAGTTTAGACAATAAACGTGACTTTCACCATAGTAAGACCAAGGCGCCTTATTGGCTATTAGGCAGCCCAACCGATGCCATTTCAATGAAACCATCGGCCTTGTTTACGGTACGAAAAAAGCTCCTAATCTGGCGAACCAGATATCAGAGCTTCGAGCGGATGACGAGAATCGAACTCGCACTATCTGCTTGGAAGGCAGAGGCTCTACCATTGAGCTACATCCGCGTGCCGGTGGGCAACGAACACCACAATAACGCAAACAAGTCGGATGTGCAAAATCGAAGGGCGCCTGAGCATCACATGAAACAGCTACACAGTATGTGGGGCAAATCTTCAGCTTTCTATCAGTTTAATATGGGGCAACCGTTCAGTTTCGTTTCGTAATCACATATTATTAGGGAGCACATCGACACGCTGAACTTTTGATCTTTTAGCGCGGACCACCGAAAAGGAAACTCTCACACATGTTTGAAGCAAAGACCCTTGACCACCGAAACGTGGGTCAGACATTGATCTATCGCGGTGGACAGTCGGTGGCGGTTATCCAGGCCATTCATCACTATCCAGATAAGGGCACGGTCGATGTAGTGACTCCAGAAGAAGTCGTGACCTTTCAAGCTTCTGACTGGGTTAACACCACACTTTCACCAGAACTCAACATGATTCGCGTGGTCTATAAGTCCTGGATCGAACGCGATGTCACACTAACCGAATCTGATCTCAAAGACCTCATGGGCAAGATTTCTCGTGGCAATGGTGTATAGCGACCAGCAAGACGCTATCCGGCTTTTCGTTTACCAGATTTTTTCGAACCGGACTGTTTCGTAGAGCGTGCACGGTCGACCGATTTGCGCAATGCTTCCATCAGGTCGACAACATCGCCTTCCGTTTCCTCTTCTTCCTCTTTTGGAAAAGCCTCTTCCAAATCCACACTTTCGCCTGCTTCAAGTTTTGTGTCAATGAGCTTGCGCAATTCCACCTGGTAGTCGTCGCTGAATTCCTCCGGTGTGAAATCTTCCGCATATGACTCAACAAGTTGAGCAGACATTTCTCGTTCTTTTTTGGAAATTTTTGCTTGTGAATCAAC
>DEPX01000096.1:1384-7822 GCA_002358975.1 Micrococcaceae bacterium UBA3381
GTACGCAAAATTGCTAGTCGCGTCCGAGTACGCAACGTAATTTTCACAATGGCGGTTTTATCCGTGTCTTCTAAGGTCTGGCGCAGCAGTAAATAGGACTTTGGCGTCTTTGATGTCGGCTCTAAAAAGTAGGCCTTTTCGAGCATAATCGGATCGATCTGATCGTTGGGAACAAACTGTAGGACATCAATGTCATCACTGTGGTCAGCTGGTAACGCCTGAAAATCATCTTTAGTAATGATTACCCGATTATCGCCATCATCATAGGCTCGATCAATATTGGTGTAGTCGACTAGCTCTCCACATATCTCACAGTGACGTTCATAGCGGATCCGGCCGCCGTCTTTATTGTGTACCTGGTGCATGCGCAAATCGTGGCTTTCCGTTGCGGAGTACACCTTCACAGGCACATTGACGAGACCGAATGCGATTGATCCTGTCCAGATTGCTCTCATGGCCCCATTAAAACTCACTGTTGATCCGTTGGCTAGTGGTCTTAGGGCTCTCGTGTCTGGATAGTCCTTCGGGTAGCATGCCCAGCACAGGAGGTATCCATGTCACGCAATGAACAGAAAATCTCCGTCGAAGGCCACCAACTGACGCTCAGAAATTTGGAGAAGGTCTTCTATCCAGAGACGGGTACCACCAAGGCTGAGGTGCTGGACTATTATGCTCGCATTGCACCGTATTTAATTCGGCACGCTCATGACCGTATTGTTACCCGAAAGCGTTGGGTTGACGGGGTGGGTACCCCAGATAATCCAGGCAAAGTATTTTTTGAAAAAGGCCTACCGGATTATGTCCCAGACTGGGTGCCCTCGCGGACTATCGAGCACAGCAACGGTCCAAAACAATACCCACTATTACAAGACCAAGCGACCATAACGTATCTGGTGCAGTTAGCCGCATTAGAACTGCATATCCCGCAGTGGCAGGTTGGTTCCGATACCTCTGATGCCGGCACTATTTCTTCCGACGACCGGTATCCGGACCGAATGGTCTTTGACTTGGATCCTGGCGAAGGCCGCAAGCTGGCTGATTGTATCGAAGTCGCCCACCTGATTCGTGAATTGCTCAACGGCATGGGTTTGGATGCCTACCCTGTGACTAGTGGGTCAAAGGGAGTCCATCTGTATGCTCCCCTAGATGGGTCTGCCACGTCCCAACAGATTTCGGATGTTGCCCATGAACTGGCTAGTAGCCTGGAGTCTGATCATCCAGATTTAGTAGTCTCGGCGATGAAAAAATCGTTGCGGAAAAACAAAGTCTTTATCGATTGGTCACAGAACTCCGCAGCCAAGACCACTATTGCTCCGTATTCACTGCGTGGCACATTCACCCCGACGGTGGCCACACCCCGTACCTGGGACGAGTTTGATAAGCCCGAAGATGTTGACCAATTGCGTTTTGAGGAAGTTCTTGAGCGGCTCGAAGACCTAGGCGATTTGCTTGAACCACTTGCGCAATCTGCTGGCGAAGCTGACACATCGGCAGCAGAAATGGCCGAGGACCCGTTAGAACTTTATCGTTCTAAGCGTGACCCTAAACGCACTTCGGAACCGATGCCCACAAGCCACACCGGTAGTGGCCAGCAGCTTTCGTTTGTGATTCAGGAGCATCACGCCAGTACCCTGCACTGGGATTTTCGACTAGAACACGACGGCGTATTGGCATCTTGGGCTTTACCCAAAGGCCCGCCCACCAGCCCGAAGCAGAACCGGCTGGCAGTCCAAACCGAAGATCACCCCTTAGAGTATGGCACTTTCGAAGGAACGATCCCCAAAGGTGAATACGGTGGCGGCGAAGTCACCATTTGGGATACCGGCACCTACGAGTTAGAAAAGTGGCGCCAAGGTCAAGAAGTTATCGCCACATTGTATGGCCAACCCGATGGTGGGCTTGGTGGTGGCATGAAAAAATTTGCGTTATTCAATACCGGTACCAGCGGCCCAAATAAAGATCCGGAAAAGAACTGGATGATCCATTTGATGGATTCCAATGGCTCCTCGTCCAAGCAAGACGGTTCCAGTGCTGAAACCACATCGTCTCAGGACACACCGGAAAAGGCTGAGGCCGTTGACATCGCACCGATGCTGGCCAGTATCGGTAATGTTGCTAGTGTTCGCCGTCAGGCCGACGACTGGGCCTTTGAGATGAAATGGGATGGCATCCGTGCCATCGCCACGGTGGTTGCTGCAACCCAGGATTCCCCCGGCGCGGTCACGTTGACAAGTCGCAATGGTAAAGACATGACCGCTACCTACCCAGAGCTTGCTGAGTTGGCCCAATGTGTTGAGGTCGATTGTGTTATCGACGGCGAGATTGTTGCGTTGGGATCTTCCAGCCGCCCGGATTTTGGTCGGCTGCAACGGCGAATGGGGCTGACTAAGGCTCGCGATGTTGAACACGAGCGGGCAAAGACCCCGGTGTATCTGATGACATTCGATTTATTACGCGTCCAAGACGACTCGCTGTTACGCACCCCCTATACCCAACGGCGCCAACGGCTGCTGGATTCGGTAACCGAGTCCGAGCATATTTATGTGCCGGAAGCTTTTGACGGGACCCTGGACGAAGCCATGGATTCCAGTCGCGATTTACAGCTTGAAGGGGTCATGGCCAAACAACACGATAGCGTGTACCAACCCGGCCACCGCACGAAAACCTGGTTAAAGCTCAAACATACTTCCACCCGCGATGTGCTGATCGTTGGGTGGCGGGCAGGATCGGGTGGGCGTTCCGATACGTTTTCTTCGCTCTTACTGGCGGCGCACGGAGATAATGGTCTGGTGTATATGGGCCGGGTGGGCACCGGTTTCGATGACCACCAATTGCACACATTACGGACCAAACTCAACTCGATATCCCGCAAAACGCCGCCGGTAGAAGTACCCGCGGCGGATCGGCGCGACGCCAACTGGGTGCGGCCCAGCCTGGTGGGTGAAGTGCGCTTTGCGGGGATAACCGAGGCCGGACGGTTGCGTCACCCTGTATGGCGCGGCTTACGCGCAGATATCGACCCCGATGAGGTCACCATTTAGTTCAACGAGGTGGCAGGGATCGCAGCGACGTCGTCGTTGGGATCTGCAAACCGTTCGGCCACCGTTTCGGCTTCCTGACGGGCCGGGGTATCGGCGTTTTCGACAAGATGATTGAACTGTTCGGGGATATCGCGGCCGAGAAAACGCATGGCTTCAACATATAATTTACCTGAACGGTACGAGGACCGTACCAATGGCCCGGACATCACGGCAGCGGCCCCGTGTTCGTATGCGAAATCGCGCAACCGCAAGAATTCGTTTGGCTTAACCCAACGATCCACCGGATGGTGCAGTGGTGATGGCCGCAGGTACTGGGTGATAGTGATGATGTGGGTTCCGGCATTGATCAGCTCAATGATGGTGTCTTCGATTTCTTCGGTGGTCTCCCCCATCCCCAAAATCAGGTTCGATTTGGTGACGAGTCCGGCATCGCGTGCCGAGGTGAGGGCCGCCAAGGATTTTTCGTACCGGAAGGCCGGGCGGATGATCTTCATCAGCCGGGGCACGGTTTCAATATTGTGGGCGAAGACTTCTGGTTTGGCGTCAAATATTTTTTGTAGCGCGGTTTCACCACCGCGAAAATCGTCAACGAGTAATTCAACACCGGTCTGCGGGGTGCGCTGGTGAATGGCGCGAGCCGTTTCGGCGTACAACCAGGAGGCGCCGTCCTCGATGTCATCGCGTGCGACACCGGTAACGGTCACGTAACGCAAACCCAATTCCTCAACCGATTCGGCGACCCGGTATGGCTCATCGGTATCGTATTCTTCGGGTTTTCCGGTGGCAATATCGCAAAACGCGCAGCGCCGGGTGCATACGGCCCCGCCGATGAGGAAGGATGCTTCACGATCTTCCCAGCATTCATAAATATTGGGGCAATTTGCCTCGGCGCATACGGTATTCAACGAGGTGTTGGCCACCTGGCTGCGCAGGTTTTGGTATTCCGGTCCCACGCTGGCACGCGTTTTGAGCCACTCTGGTCGGGGCTCGCGCGGCACCTGGGCGTTGCGTGCCTCGATACGAAGCAGTTTGCGTCCTTCAGCCTGCGGGATCGTAGACATGGGCGTCTCCTTGAATCAGTGTTGGGGCAAGTAGTGGTTCCAGACGACGTTCTAACGCAGCCACCAGGGGTTCGGCCACGGCTTGGAGTGTGGTGTGCACGCCTTCTTCGGCCATGGAGGTCACGGTTGCATCGGTAATACCGCACGGGACCACACCGGCAAAAGCGCTAGCCGGATCGGTGTTGATGTTTAACGAGATGCCGTGCAGCGAGGCGTTCTGGGAAATTTTTAGCCCGATCGCCGAGATTTTACGGTTACCAATCCAGACACCGGCACGGCCTTGAATGCGGGCCACGTCGAGACCAAAATGGTTTTGTAAGGTATCCAGTACGGCACCTTCTACGGCCCGAATGTATTTGATGACATCCACCGGGGCGGCAAGATTGACCAGCGGGTAACACACCAGCTGACCCGGACCATGCCACGTAATAGACCCGGCACGATCCGTTTCAATAATGGGCAGCGAATGGTCAATGATGTCGTGTTCTTGGGTATGACGGCCCGCCGTATAACTGGATTCAGCTTCAAAAACCAAGCACGTATTTGGGTGCTGGCCGCTGATAATCCGAGCGTGCAGTTCACGTTGCAGCGCATCCATGGCGGTATACGTTTTCAAGCCGGTATCAAGGAAATTTATGACATGCACAACATACACCTAACCACACTTAGGCGACTGTGAGTACCTCTGACGACACATTTACGACATCTGACATGTCGTACACCAGTACAGTTTTCGGGCCTCAAGCTCTTCGACCGCAATCGTCTTGTGGCCGCATACCAGACACGTTTGGCCCTGGCGTTTATACACATAATTGGCGTGGTCGGGCCAAGCCTGCTCCAGTGGGATGCCGGGGCGGTGTTGCGATTCGGTGGTAATAATTCTGCCGGTTTCTACCCCAATACCCAACAGCTGGACTTGGTCGTGCCATAGCTGCTCGTGGGTGTGGTGGCCCAGCGCATTGGCGGGGGTGTGCGGGTTGAGTCGCAGCCGGAATAACCCCTCGGCCCGATAAATATTACCGATCCCGCCGATGACTTTCTGGTCCATCAGAATCGCTGCGACACGACGTCGGGTTTTAGCTGCGACATCGTAAAAGCGTTGCGGGTCGGCGTCGTCACGCAGCGGGTCGGGGCCAATCGAGTCGATAACCTCTTGAGCTTCATCAACCGTGAGTGTTCGACAGATGGCCGCACCCACGAGGTCTGCCCATGAGTGATCCCCGATCAGGCGCACCCGCGTGGTGGGTCGCGGTGCAGTCAGTTGGCTGGCGCCGTCGTCGTGGTCTTCTTGTTCGCCGATTTTGCGCGGGGCCCCGATGGACGACTGTTGTTGGCCACCGAAAGTCCAAGCCCCGTACATGCCCAAGTGCACGTTGAGCACCAGCTCGTTGTCGAAATACAAAAACCAGTGCTTACCGTAGGCCTCGGAGGCCACGGCCCGGTGCCCGTTGAGTAGTTTGGCGCCGTCGGTAAAGCGGCCCTGCGGGGAGGATACCTGCAGTTGCTGGGCTATGAAGACCTCTTCGAAGTGGTGCGCGATGCGATGAATGGAGTGACCTTCAGGCATTAAGGTTTGGCGATCCCCTCGGAGCCCAGTTGGACCCCGGCGATTTTTCCGGTGGTCTCATAGGCCTCAATTTGGCCGATACGCCGGGCGTGACGGATCTCGCCTGACCATTTTGCGTTCAAAAATGCCGCAATAATTTCCAGGGCTTCGGCCGGTTCGTGCTGGCGGCCACCCACCGCCACAACCTGGGCGTTATTGTGTTCGCGGGCTAGTTGCGCGGTGGAAACATTCCAGGCCAGGGCCGCACGAATGCCGGGGACTTTATTTGCAGCCATCTGTTCACCGTTGCCCGAACCGCCCAGCACAATACCCAGGGAATCTTGACCGCCAGCCCGCTCGGTGGCCACGGCCATGGCAGCATTAATGCAGAAACCCGGGTAGTCGTCTTGGGCATCATATTCTTGTGGACCGTGGTCAATCATTTGGTAGCCGGCCGCAGACAGCTGCTCAATAAGATACTGGGCCAGTTCCAAGCCGGCATGATCGGTAGCGATGTGAACGCGCACGTGAGCTCCTCGTCGTCAAAATTATTGGTACCAGCTTAGTCCGGCTTTAACTCTGTGGGAGATTGGTGAAACAATGGTGACAGTCTTTGAAAGGAACCTGCATGTCCGAAACACCCACCATCACTCGCAATGAGGCTCAACTTCGGGCCGCCGCACTGGACGTGCAGCACTACCAGCTTCACCTTGATGTTACCGACGACGCCGAATTTGCGGTGCGCGCCGTCGTCACTTTTACTGCAGACGCGGTTGGCCACGAGACGTTT
>DEPX01000096.1:7861-8097 GCA_002358975.1 Micrococcaceae bacterium UBA3381
CACTCGGCCCAATTGAATGGCCATGCTGTTCATTATGACGGCGCGCGTTTGAACCTATCTGATTTGCAGACCACAAATGAGTTGGTGGTGCATTCCTCGGCACCGTATTCCACTACTGGTGAGGGTTTGCACCGGTACGTTGATCCATTTGATGAAGCCGAGTATTTGTATTCGCAATGTGAGCCTGCTGATGCCCGCCGAATCTTTCCGGTCTTTGAACAGCCTGACCTGAAAGC
>DEPX01000096.1:8278-8436 GCA_002358975.1 Micrococcaceae bacterium UBA3381
TTGGGTATTTGGGCCCGAAAATCCTTAGCCAAATACGTTGACGCCGATGAAATGTTAGAGATCACTCGGGCGGGTTTTGCATTTTATGAACGCAACTTTGGCATCGATTATCCTTTCACCAAATACGACCAAATTTTTGTGCCAGAATTCAACGCCGG
>DEPX01000096.1:8569-9135 GCA_002358975.1 Micrococcaceae bacterium UBA3381
ACCATGCGGTGGTGGGACGACCTGTGGCTCAATGAGTCGTTTGCTGAGTTTGTTTCGCATTTGGCCGCCATGGAAGCCGGTTTCCAAGACGCTTGGACCACGTTCAACGCCGTGGAAAAAACCTGGGCTTACCGCCAAGATCAGCTTTCCACCACTCACCCGGTGATCGCCGATATGGTCGATCTTGATGCGGTGGCCGTCAACTTTGACGGTATTACCTACGCCAAAGGGGCATCAGTGTTGCGTCAACTGGTCGCTTGGGTTGGCACCGAGAACTTCATGGCCGGGGTGCGCAGTTATTTTGCCGAATACGCTTGGTCAAATACCGAGTTCTCGGATTTGCTGCGGCATTTATCCCAGGCTTCCGGCCGCGAACTTACTGACTGGGCTCAGCAGTGGTTACATACCACCGGTGTGACTACCTTGTCCTGGCAATTGGATGATGAGGAACTTACTATTTACCAGTCTGCCCCGGTCCGTAAACATCGGGTGGGCATCGGTTTTTATAATTTCGTTGAGGGTCGGCTGACGCGCACCGATGCTACTGAACTTGACCTTCAGGAAGT
>DEPX01000219.1:0-2942 GCA_002358975.1 Micrococcaceae bacterium UBA3381
CACTGAAGGCAAGAAAGAAGTTTGCCCTGAGTCCCGTTATACCGCCGTGCGCGGGCCTCTGACCCGCTCTAAGCTCGGCGCCGCAATGGCATTCGGCATCAACGTCCCCCAAGTATATGGAGATCCGGCCCTCCTCGCACCACTTTACTATTACCCGAAGGTCAAAATTACACATAACTATGGTGTAGTCGTTCGCTGGAAAGAACGTTCTTGGGCCAAGGCCAAATACGGCCCGGGCGTTAAGCTCATAGACTTCGCTCGCGGAGATGTTGAAGAAGTCATTCGCGATATGCTCTCATGCAAGAAGATCTTGTCGTCTTCACTCCATGGCTTGATCGTTGCCGACGCCTATGGAATCCCGAACGCCTGGCTCGAATCTGGAACACCACGGGGTGGAGAGTTCAAGTTCCATGACTACTTTGCCTCTGTCCAGAAACTTCGTGCACCGCAGTCGTTCCGGCCGGACGCTCAAGAAGTGACTTCTCAACTTCTACAGGAAAAGATCGAATTCGACGCGCGACCAATCACGTTCAACTACAGGAAATTGCTAGACGCCTGCCCGTTCCTGACGCGGGCGTGAGACGTTGCCAGTTGGCACTCCATCTTTCTTTCGCGGGCGCGGCGCCGCCAGTTGCACCTACCTGGCAGGTAACGTTGCCCACGAAAAGCCACCATGATCGAAATTCATCGAGAAGGTACGCGCTACCACTGGCGTATAGAACTACACATACGAACCGACCAAAGTTGAACTGAAAAATGACACGTTATCCCCTTGCCGGACGCATATCTACACGTATGAAGAGCGAAACCGTCGCGCGCTCGAGACGCCTTCCGATCCGCAAGAATACGGTGCTTTACGAGTCGAACTCGGGGCGAGGAGCGGTTTGCAACCCGGAAGCTGTGTTCCGTGGCCTCATAGCTAGTCCTGAGCACAAACACCTGACGCACTTTTGGGTCCTCGACGAGGAATGCCTGAACGACCCGATAGTCAATGAGTTCAAAGCCGTCAAGAATGTGAAGTTTATTCGCTACCGGTCACTAGCCTACTATCATGCGCTCGGGACCTCTCAATATCTATTCAATAACTCGACTTTTCCTCCGGAATTCGCTAAGCGACCCGAACAGGTATATGTAAACACCTGGCACGGCACCCCATTGAAGAAGATGGGTTACGACGTTGTCGAGGGAGGACCGGATACCCGCAACATCATAAAAAACTTCCTAGCAGCGGACTTCATCCTTTCCCCCAACAGTTTTACGACAGAGAAAATGCTCAGAGACAGCTACCGTCTCGACGGAATTTTCCGCGGGAAGATCGCAGAAGTCGGCTACCCGCGAGTCGATGCACAATTCGTCGGCAGCCTCGGCACCACTAGAGTCGTCAAGCAACTTCGCGAACACGGGATACGCGTTCCAGAGGGCACGAAGATCGCGCTGTACGCCCCTACTTGGAAAGGCGCTTCTTTCTACGATCCACTTGACGAAATGCAAGAAGTGTCTCAATTCGTTGACGAATTGCAGGAGAAGCTGGGAAACGGATGGCGAGTCCTGCTCAAGCTCCACCAACGTGTCGCGGATCAGGCCGATGAGTACCCCGAGATCAAGGACCGCTTGATCCCTAATCATGTTCCTGCAAACTGCGCACTCAGCGTCGCTGACGCTCTCATCACCGACTATTCGAGCATTTTCTACGATTACCAGGTACTCGACCGGCCGATTTGCTTTTACATTCCGGACTTCGAAACATATGCCGAATATCGTGGCGTCTATCAGGACCCGCAAAGCTGGCCAGGCCGCATCGTGACCACTGCCGCGGCGACTGCGGAAGCGATCACTGCCGAGCCTTCGGCCGAGCTGACGAAGCGAAAGCAGGAAGCCGTCGCCCTGTACAACCAACACGACGACGGTCGGGCTACGCAGAGGGTCATTGACATCGTATTCAACGGGAACGCAAAACGCTACAACATCGTTTCCGACTTTTCCACCGACAAAACCTCTATCCTGCTCTATCCGGGCGGACTACTCCCTAATGGAATTACAACTTCAGCTGTAAATTTGCTCAATTCGTTGGATTATGACAAATTCGATGTCTCTGTAGCCTATGCGCATGGCACCAAGTCTTCGGTTGTTGACTTCCTCTCGCGCATTGACTCTCGCATTCGCCTGTTGCCTCGAATAGGACGATTCCACACCGGTAAGACACCGGTGGAACAGGTGATGGGCACCGAATTTGCGTGGGGGCCTGATGCTCGTTCGACGCGGGCCCGCAAAGACTTCTATGATGAGTGGCGTCGTTGTTTTGGGGATGCAGAGTTTGACCATATCATTGACTTCTCTGGCTATGGCCCCCTCTGGGCGGGAATATTTGCTGCAGCGCCGACCGGGTACAAAACTATTTGGCAGCACAATGATCTGGTTTCGGAAACCTCAAAGGAAATCAAAGGCTCTTCCCCGCATAATAGACGCTTGAATCAGGTCTTCGATCTTTACAACGATTTCGACACCGTCGTCGCTGTGTCACCAACTTTGCGTGACATCAATGCCACTGGGCTGCAACATCTCGCGCCTCATACGACGTTCACATTCGCCCGAAACATCATCGACGGTGAGAAGGTGGTTGAACGTGCACACCCCACATTCGACGACTTGGCAGAACCAACGCAGTTCGGCAAGGAAACAGATCTGCGCAGCGCAGTGCGTTCACTCATTGGGGCATCCAGCCCAGAGGATCTCGAACGTGCCGTTGAACATGAGGTCCTGGTTGCCCGGTTCGCTCCTCCGACGGCAGGGAAGACTTTCCTGACGATTGGTCGGATGAGCCCCGAGAAGAACCAAGCACGAATGATCAATGCATTTGCACAGGTACATCGAGAATCCCCCGATTCTCGACTGATTATCGTGGGTGATGGTCCGCTCAAGGCTAGTCTGAAGACACTCGTTTG
>DEPX01000219.1:2990-4280 GCA_002358975.1 Micrococcaceae bacterium UBA3381
GTTGTGTTCACGGGACAGATCCCAAATCCGTTCCCCCTCTACGCAGCTGCAGACTGCTTCGTACTATCCAGTGACTATGAAGGACAGCCCATGGTCATCCTCGAGTCGTTGGTAGTCGGTGTGCCGATAGTCTCTACTCGCTTTGCATCGATCACAGATGCACTCAGTTCAGAAGAAGGCCTCATCGTAGACAGGGACACCGACGCACTCGCTCAGGGCATGAGGTCGGTTCTCACAGATGATATTCCGCAGACTCCGTTTGATTGGAAAGCTTACAATCAAGCTGCGCAGGAAGAATTCGTCCAGGCTATCGGCGCAAAGTGACACCATGTTCGGAGACTCAGTAAAAAGGCTCTTCAATAAGTCAAAGAAGCTCTCAGAATCGATTCTGCCGAGAGCACCGTGGCCTTATCAGCCCAATGATGACGCGAAGGCGATCATCGAGCAGTCAGTTCCAGAAGCACCTGCAGAGTCCAACATTTTAGCCAGCCCTGGTGTCCGAGCCGATCTGCGGTTCATCTCATGGTGTTCCGAAGGACTCGTCCTCTCCGGATGGGCGACTGTGGGAGGCAAGAAGCGTCAAGTTCCGAAGAATCTGGAAATCTTCGGGAAGCCTTTGGGCGGTGAAGCTGCTGAAAAGCCGGAAGCGTGGTACCAGCTTGGTTCGTTCGCTATTGATTCCGAGCATCTCGACATAAATAGCTTCGTCAAGTCAAGAGAAGACCTCACGACGGCTGCCTTCACAGTGTTGCTTCCCTACGAGGCCTGGGACTACATTTCGTCAGATGACCTGCAAATCGTACTCAAATATGGAAGTGTCAACCAGCTGACTCCGTTCACCCACCGGTACCGGTGGGGCTCAGCAGGCCATCTATCCGCTCAGATTGTAAGACCGCACCGTTATGCTCCTCGCTGGGACAATGATCTCGGCCTCTGCATCTCGCGGTCACAACCCACGGCTTTTGTCGCCGGGAAACCTGAGGTTTCTGACTACCTGCAACTGAACGTGGAAGTCACACATGGGTTCCAAGCTACGGAAGCGCACTTCCAACACGATTCGAGTGAAGCTACCGTCCCGATCCGGCTCGAACCAACGCCCCTCGGTTCCTCACTGATAGTAGCGCCCGCGGAATTGCCTCAGAGCGAAGGGGTGTGGGGGATCATTCTCAGCAATGAGGACGGTAGACAACGCCTGGTTCATTGGTCGGATACGAAATGGGACCAGTTGCTGATCGCCCCCAACGCGTACCTCGAACAACGTTCTGGCGGCGCTCTCCGGCTGGTCTGCGG
>DEPX01000107.1:0-5643 GCA_002358975.1 Micrococcaceae bacterium UBA3381
CTACAGGAACAACTGCACTCCGTGCTGGATACCTTGTCGGAACGCGAAGCCGGTGTGGTTGCTATGCGTTTTGGGCTTACCGATGGCCAGCCCAAAACCCTAGACGAAATCGGCAAAGTTTACGGGGTCACCCGAGAACGTATTCGTCAAATTGAANNACAATGTCTAAGTTGCGCCACCCTTCACGCTCACAGGTATTGCGAGACTATCTCGAGTAAACCAAGCAGGTAAGCCTGGACTGGATAGATAATTCCACACACTGACGGCCGTTGCACCCTTGAAAACCAGGGATACAACGGCCGTCAGAATTTTAATCGCATCAATAAATTGTTTGCAGTGGGACCATTAGCAGACCGAATTCAGAAACACTTGGGCCGGATCCCTAATGCGGGAACCGGCCCAAGAAATAAAACTGTCGTAACTGCTTATGCGGCATTCCTATTCGCTAGCGAATTGCAACATACTACAACCTACAAGCTTGTTGAACGCTCTTCTTCAAGACGATTAGTTTCGTCTTGCCACACGCTAACCTGAGGACGAAGATTATCTTCAACCTGGCGTGCATGGTGCGCACAGAAGTACAGTTGGCCACCCGATGGTAGTACTGCACGAACGTAAGCTTGGGCTCCGCAACGGTCACAACGATCGGCTGCGTTGAGGGTAGGTTGCTCAAGACTAGTTGCCGTGGACATTGGGCCTCCTAATTTCGGTCCAAACTCTGTAGGTTGGTCCTTCCATCCTGACAGGTTTATTCATTCCTGTGTAGAACAACGTACCAAACATATGTTTTATGCCCGAAAGTGCTGTGTTGCCGCTGGCAAACAGAACGTACCTTCAACGTTGGAATACATGGATCTATCGTGCCATCTCAGCGCCGCTAGTCAAAGATTCGGCTATTAGCATCCGCGCCAGGCGAAACAGCATTATGGTGCCAGTCGAACCACAGTGCTAGAACTTCGCGCATCCCAAAAATTGCTCACAAAGCCGCTATTCTTGCTAATATCTAACCGCCGGTAATCCGCCCGGTAATGCTGACAGTACTGACATTACTGTATGGCGGCTCAACCTTCTTCTGAAAGGGTCAAATACCACGTGGTCACACAAACCGAGTACAGCGCAAGAAACCTATCCGTCCTCGAGGGGTTGGAAGCTGTACGCAAGCGTCCTGGAATGTATATCGGGTCGACCGATTCTCGGGGAGTCATGCACTGTTTGTGGGAGATTATTGACAACTCCGTTGACGAAGCGCTGGCCGGGTATGGTCAGTCGATTACTATCACACTGTTTTCCGATGGTTCTGTCGAAGTTGAAGATAACGGACGTGGCATTCCTGTCGATATTGAACCACGTACGGGCCTGACCGGTATTGAGGTGGTATTCACGAAACTGCATGCCGGGGGGAAATTCGGCTCACAATCGTATGCTGCTGCAGGCGGACTCCACGGTGTGGGGGCAGCCGTCGTCAACGCGTTGTCAGCAAGACTCGACGTAGAGGTGACTCGGGGTGGCAAGGTTCACCAGGCGAGTTTCAAGCGCGGTAAACCGGGTAAGTTTTATGACAAAGGGCAGCCTCGTGTTGAAGCAGAATTTGAGCCGGTAGAGCCTGGAACTGAAACTGAAGTTGTGGGAAAGGCCAAACGGGGGTTGACTGGCACCAAAGTCCGCTATTGGGCAGACAGTCAGATCTTTACTCCGGATGCGGCGTTCTTATATGCCGAGCTAGAACAACGGGCACGTCAAACCGCCTTTCTAGTGCCCGGTCTGCGGATCGCGATCCGTGATGAACGTCGTTTATCGGGTACTGCAGGCGAAAATGGGCCACATGAAGAAGTATTCCAATATGACGGAGGTATATCTGAGTTCGTTGATTACCTCTCCCAACTGAACCCAGTCACCGATGTTTGGCGCCTGCACGGCGAAGGCAATTTCACAGAACGTGTGCCGGTTCTCGATGCATCCGGCCAGGCTCAAATGAAAGACGTTGAACGTACGTGCGAAGTAGATGTGGCGCTACGGTGGGATGTCGGATATGACACCAAAATTGAAAGCTTTGTCAATATTATTGCCACGCCCAAGGGCGGCTCGCACAATACGGGGTTCGAGCAGGCGTTAACCAGAGTGTTTCGAAAAGCTGTGGAAAATAATGCGCGTCGTCTTAAAGCGGGGAATGACCGTATTGAAAAAGACGACATTCTGGCCGGACTGACAGCAATTGTGACAGTGCGGTTAGCCGAGCCACAGTTCGAAGGCCAGACCAAGGAAGTACTGGGGACTCCTGCAGCACGACAGATTGTTTCTAAGGTGGTCACCGATCAACTGACAGAAACGTTGAATTCCCGCAAACGTACCGTCAAACAACAAGTCGACGGCTTGTTGGAAAAAATCGTTGCGGAAATGAAGTCACGGATCATGGCCCGCACGGCCAAAGAAAACCAACGCCGCAAAACTGCTCTAGAGACTTCGTCGATGCCTGCCAAATTAGCTGACTGCCGGTCGACAGATATTGAAAATACGGAGCTGTTTATCGTCGAAGGTGACTCAGCCTTGGGCACAGCAAAATTGGCCCGCTCATCCGATTATCAGGCACTGTTGCCGATACGAGGTAAGATACTCAACGTTCAAAAAGCCTCCGTTGGTGAAATGCTGAACAATGTTGAGGCATCAGCTCTTATCCAAGTTGTTGGTGGGGGCTCCGGACGCAGCTTCGATATGGAAACAGCCCGCTATGGCAAAGTCATTTTGATGACTGATGCTGACGTGGACGGTGCCCATATCCGGACACTGCTTCTCACGTTATTCTTTCGGTATATGCGCCCAATGGTCGAAGCTGGCCGCGTATATGCTGCTGTTCCACCGTTACATCGTGTTGAAGTTATTAACCCGGGGTCGAAAACTAACGATGTGCATTATACGTATTCGGAAGAGGAACTACAGGCTCTGTTATCACGTCTGGAAGCCGAAGGCCGGAAGATCAAACAGCCTATTCAACGGTATAAGGGCCTGGGGGAGATGGATGCAGACCAGTTGGCGGAAACCACCATGGACCCCCAACACCGTACGCTACGTCGAGTGAACATCGAAGAGCTCGAAAAAGCTGAGGAAATCTTTGAATTACTGATGGGACGTCATGTGGCGCCACGCCGGGACTTTATTATTTCTGGAGCCGAGGAAATCGACCGCCAAGAGATCGACGCCTAAGTGTTGTAATACTGGCCGGTTAGTTGGAAGCCTTCATTCAGCGTGATTCTCGGTTTCCAACCCAACGCCTCTTGGGTGCGTCGCTGGTCAAACCAGTGAGCAGTAGACATCTGTTCTGCCAAAAAACGAGTGATAGGGGGCTCGTCTCCACGTTTATCAGCATCCCAAAGCCTTTCGATGGCACTACCGGCAGCTTTGGCAGCCCACGAGGGGAGATTCAGTACTGGTTCCTTGGCACCGCCAGCCCGGGCGATACGCCGTATCATTTCTCCAATGGGCCGCGGTTGCCCGTTGGTAAGCACCAAGGCTTCGTCGTGCACAGTATCCACGGCCTTTAGTCCGGCAACTACGGCTTCGACGGCATTGACTGAAAACAGCGTATCCACCAATGCTGTTCCGCCATCGAGCAACGGTAGCCGATTCTGGCGAGCGCGATCGATAATACGTTCTGTGAGTTGTGTGTCGCCGGGGCCCCACATAAGATGAGGCCGAAGCACAAGGACACGGAATGCAGAGCTATCTGCGGCTAGAGCAAGCAATTCGCCGGCCGCTTTAGTTGCAGCGTAATGGCCACGTGCGGCTTGTGGATCAGCAGGTTGAGCGCCAGCTCCGATAATTGAATGGCCAGCGTGTGCCACAGAAGGCGATGAAATATGAATCCAGCGAGCTACTCCGGCTTCTTGCGCCGCTGACAGCACGGTGCGAGTTCCCTCAACGTTGACATGCTGGTACTGCTCTAACGGACCTGATACGGAGACCTTTGCTGCAACATGTATCACTGAGTCGACGCCTTCAACGGCTTTTGCTACAGCTTGACTATCAGTGACTGATCCACGGACTTCTTGAACCCCGTCAAGCCCTGACTCAGAACGCTGCAAAACCGTGACGTTAGCACCTGCGTTACGTAGGGCTTGGGCTACACCAGAACCCAGAACTCCAGATGCTCCAGTAACTAGAACGTTATACCCGGTAAAGTCTTCAGTGACATACTGCAACACGGTCATCTCGGGGCAGGAACCTTTCTACCTGCAAGCACTTGTGACGCCCATCTGGCTAGTGCAGGTCGATTAATTTTTGAGTTGTGCCGGATATCTACTGGTACGTCGTTGGTAACTAACACGGCAGCCAGTTCGATGGTCGTTGCTGCTCGAACTGCATCGGTAAGTTGGGTAGGCGCTAAACCAGGTTTGATCGATGAATCGTGCGGCTGGATTACTGCCACAACAGCCTGGGAACCTACGGGGCCAACACCGACGATGGCCACCCGTTTTATTTGGGATAGACGTTGGATGTCATCTTCTGGGCCCCCAGGACCAAGAGCGCCGGTTGGTGGTGTCACGATATGGTGGGTCCGACCTTCAATCCATAGCCGACCTTGGGCATCTAGATGGCCAATATCACCCGTCCGGTGCCATTGCAGCCCATCGATAACATCAGTTCGGGTTTGCCGGTTGGTATCATATAGCTTGTCATAGCCGGCTAGCATGTGCGGAGTCGAAACTACTATTTCAGCAAGCTTTCCTTTAGCCTCGTCACCTTCCAGAATTACATCGCCAGGACGGCCATAGAAATCTAGTGGTGCCATGGCTAAACGCACTACATCTAACGGTTTTCCAACGCACACACCGCGATCGTCTTGTGTAGCAATAGCGTGTTGTGTGTGGTGATCGATATCCGAGACCAAAAGCGATTCAGTCATGCCATAGGGAGCATGAAACTCTGCATTGGGCACAAGCTCTAAGACTTCATCCATGAGGTTCACGGGGACTGGTGCTCCAGCAGAAAGCAGCATGGATATACGCTCTAAAGCGTTCCGGTGTTCGCGGTTGAGCTGGTTAGCTGTCGCAACTACATTACGTAGCGCAGCCGGTGAAGCAAACATCATGGTGGTATCGCCAGCAATAGCGGCTTGGGCCAGAGCAGTCGCGGTTAGGGTTGCTGGTTTCGTAACTGACATATTTGGGGTCACGGATGTCGCACCGATAGCTGGGCCTAATAGGGCAAACGGTGCAAAACCCGCCAGGAGGCTAGACCCGGGGGAAACGTTAAGCGTTGTTTGGATACGCTGAACCAGAGCGGACAGTTTTTGGTGTGTATATCGGACACCTTTTGCGGGTCCGGTAGAGCCAGATGTGAACAGGATAGCTGCGTCGTCGGAAGGATCTGGATGAGGATGTGAGGCCGTTGGGTGGTATTTTTGGCCAGCGTAGGTAGTTGCAAAGTTGTACAAGGACCCGCTTAACCCTAAGCTGCGTGTAGCGATCGGGCCCATCGTTTGGACACTGAGACGTTTACCAGGCAGTTTGGCGAGTCTCGCTAAGGTCAAACCTGGTACTTCTCCGATAATCCACTGCGGGGCTGCTGTAGTAATAGCACGAGTCATGCCACCAACACCCAATCCGGCATCGGTCACTACGGCTACACCACCTACTCGCAATACCGCAT